>QANA01000056.1:27065-44345 GCA_003149735.1 Clostridiales bacterium
ATCAGGTAAAATACGATCACCCGATGCTGGAAAAAATTCTGAAAGACACTTATGGGTGTATGGTATATCAGGAGCAGGTGATGGAGATTGTCCGTGATATGGCAGGATATTCTTTGGCACGCAGCGATGAAGTGCGCCGGGCAATGGCCAAAAAGAAAAAGGATGTCATGGAACGCGAACGGCAGATTTTTGTCTATGGCGGAGATGGCATTGAAGGAGCGGTACATCGCGGTGTGGATGAAAGGACTGCGCAGAAAGTATTTGACCAGATGATGGACTTTGCACAGTATGCTTTTAATAAATCCCACGCCTGTGCTTATGCTGTGGTCGCTTATCAGACTGCCTATCTTAAATGCCATTATACGGCGGAGTTTATGACGGCGTTGATCAACAGCTTCATTTCCAGCGCGGATAAAGTGGCGCATTATATGCGTTATCTCAAACAGTGCGGAATCAAGATCCTTCCGCCCAGTATTAATCATTCGGAAAAATACTTTGATGTACAGGATGGAGCAATTCGCTTTGGATTGGCTGCTTTAATCAACGTAGGTGATTCTATTGAAGCAGTTTTTGAAGAGAGGAGAAAGAACGGGCTATATCAGGATTTTGTGGATTTTGTCAAACGCAATGTGAGCAGCCTCAATAAGACTCAAATTGAGTCGTTAATTCTTTCGGGTGCTTTTGATGAGATGGGGGTGAAGCGCTCTCAGCTGATGGAAGTATACGATCGGATTTTTAAAAATGCCCAGACAGATGAAAAGCGGGCGCTTTCCGGACAGATGAGTTTGTTTGATTTGAGCGGGCAGGCGACGCTGCCTGCAGTGGAATTGCCGGATATTCCGGAATATGATGATAAATTGAAATTGACTTTGGAAAAACAAAAGGTCGGTATGTATCTTTCGGGGCATCCATTGCAGAAATATGCGGAACAACTGATGCAGGAAGCCTGGAGCGTGGAGAAAATATTGGCAAGAGCGGAAAATCCCGAAACCGTGCGGGATATGGAGGGATTGACGGTGGAACTGGCCGGCATTTTTTCGCAGCTTAAAGCACGGACTACACGCCGTTCAAAGCAGATGATGGCCAACGCAACTTTTGAAGATTTGACAGGTAGCATTGGGGTGTTGATATTTCCTGCCGCATATGAACAATATAAAGATGAAATACAAATGGACGAGATCTGCCGGCTGCGTGCCCGTGTAGCAGTAGGGGAAGAGACGGAGCTGTTGTTGGAAGCAGTACAACCCTATACCGGGCCTGGGCAAAAGCCTGCCTGGAGTTTTAAGAAACAGGAATATAAAAAAGAGAAAACGCCAAAGCCGGCAATGGTGCGTGAATTGCGATTGACCTTGGAGGAGGAAGATATCAATAAAATACGCGCTATCAAAAATGCCCTGGAAGGTTGTTATGAAGTATGGGGTGCTTCTGTCAAAGTATTGGTGCGCAGTACGGGAAAACGTTACACATTGAAATCTGTGAAATATTCAGCAGAACTGCGTGAAAAACTGGAAAATATACTGGGAATGCATAATATAGAAGTTATTTGACGAATTTTATGTTGTATGCATTTGGAAAATATGATAAAATATGCGTTGTGCTGTGCAGGATTTGTGCAAATTTACATAAAAAAGCATAGTACACGTTTTGTTGGCCTGTATGAAAAATGCAGGAATTGTAAACAGATGATTCATATTGGTAAGTGTTGGTGAGTATTGGTGAGAGAGGATTCTGAGTTCGTTGTATCATAACATTTATTTCATTTACAGAATACCCGTTGCAGGGTATGTTGGAGAATTTATATGAAGAAGATTGCGGTACTTACAAGCGGCGGCGATACGCCGGTCATGAATGCGGCTATTTATTCGGTTGTGCGCATGGCTAAAAGCAAGGGAATGGATGTCATGGGTGTGCTCAGAGGTTATTCCGGATTAATCAACGGCGATCTGACGGAACTTCTGCCGGAGCAGGTAGAATATATTTCCAATCAGGGCGGTACAATCCTCAAAAGCGCACGGTGTCTGGAAATGCTGACGGATGAGGGCAAACAAAAAGCGGTACAGACCCTCAAGGATTTTGGCATAGAGGGATTGATTGTCATCGGAGGAGATGGCAGTTTTAAGGGTGCGCGCGCATTAACACATATGGGTGTGCCGGCCATCGGTTTGCCCGGAACGATCGATAATGATATTGCCTATACCGATTATACTCTTGGCTTTGATACGGCAGTAAATACTGCTGCGCAGGAGATTGCCAAAATCCGTACGACGATGGTTTCTCATGACCGTATTTGCGTTGTGGAAATCATGGGCCGTCATTGCGGAGATATGGCGCTGCATACCGGCGTAGCGGCGGAAGCCGATTTCATTATTGTACCTGAAGTTGAATTCGATTTGGATGCCATTTGCGAAGAAATTATGGCAAGAACTGCGCGTGGCCGGGAGACCAGCATTATTGCACTTTCTGAAGGCGCTGGGGACAGCAAAGAAGTGGCAGATTATATTCGTGAGAAGACCGGAAGGGATATGAAGCACGTTGTGCTGGGATATACGCAGCGCGGCGGTGAGCCTACCGTTTTTGACCGTATTTTGGCGATGAAAACGGGAGCGCGGGCTGTAGAATTGCTGGAACAGGGAATTGGCGGCAGAGTTGTCGGTGTCCGCAATAATGAAATTGTGGATGACGATATTGATGAAGCTTTGGCTATGGAACTGAAATTCAACTATAAGTTGTATGAACAGTACCTGGCCATGACAAATTATTGAGCAGAAAAAGCGCCTTTCAGGCGCTTTTTTCATTCAAAACAGGAGGAAGATTGCTATGAAAAAAGCTCTGTTTCAAGTAATGGCGCTGTGTTTATCTGTGATGTTGTGCATGTTGGCAGCTTGTCATAGAGAACAGACGGATCGGTTACCTCAGGAATTGCTCTGGCAATCTTCACAGCTGCAGGAAGAAGTGGAGCAGGGCGAACAGCAGCAATATGAAAGACTGTTGGAAAGCGCGGTAGAGCTGCAGCCGGGGATTCAGCGTACGCAACTGATACAGGAAGCGGAAAAAATGCTGTTGGAAGCAGGCCGGGTGATTCCGCTGCTCAATGAAACAAACAGTTATCTTCTGCGGGAATCCGTACAGGGTTATTACAGGACGGCTTCAGGCATCAGTTATTTTCAGGAGAGTAAAACACCGAATAATACTTTGCACGCCTGCCTTGACGGCGCATTGGAGAGTATGGATCCTGCTTTGTCCAGCAGCTCTTTGGAAAAGGGACTGGCTGCTAATTGTTTTTCCGGATTATACCGGGAAAATGAACAAGGAGAGATACAGCCGGAGTTGGTACAGAGTTGTGAAAGCTCGGCGGATGGGATGACTTATCGCTTCCAATTGCGTAAGGGCTTGAAATGGTCGGATGGGACAGCGCTGACCGCAAAAGACGTGGCTTATTCCTGGAACTGTGCCATTGCTGCAGGGAAAGTGCCGGGGATTGAATTTGTACAGAAAGCACAAGCCGAGGATGAGAATACGCTGGAGATTACACTGAAACAACCGTATGCTTATTTCCTTCAGCTTTGCGCTTCGCCGATGCTGGGAACTGTGCGACAGTATGCTTCCTATACAATAGGGGCATATGCGGTAAGCGGCGCATACATACCGGTAGAGTGGCAGGGCGATACGCTGATATGTCGGAAAAACACAGCTTATTGGAATGCAGAAAATGTGTCCTGTGAAAGTTTGGAGCTGATGGTAGGTGCCAAAGAGAAAGAGGCATATGAAGCATTCGAGGCCGGACGGTTGGAATATACGGAAGTTATGCCGGTTGAACAGCGTTGTATTGCATCTCGTGAAAACCCGAATTATAATTGCACGGAAAATTTACAGACCATTTGTGTGGGAGTCAGTGCGCAAAGTGCGCTGTTTTCCGCAATGACAGAAGCAGAGGTGCGCCGTTTTTGTAAAGCACTATCTTTGCTGATCGATCGGGAATATATGGCATATATGAGTGGTCGACCGGAAGCAGGAATGGCAGAAGAAAAGTTAATTGCCAGGCAGGTAGGCGGAGAGGCGACGCGTGGACAGGAAGATGTCGTAGAGCGCTACCATCAGGCGTTGCAGTTGCTGCTTTCTTTGGGATGGGAACTGGATGCGGATCAATGCCTGAAACAGCCGGTGACATTGTATTACGGCATTTGGGCAGGAGCGGATTCTGAGCAGCGCCTGATAGCCCAGTGCTTACAGGAAGATTTCGGCATTGCCGGAATTTGTATGGAGATTACAGAATATGAGGATGCAGCACAGGCGGAGGAATGGATGCGGCAGGGGAAGCTGGATTTGTATGGATTGACTTTGAGCGCTGATTATGGAGACGGCTGTCAGGTGCTGCTGCCCTGGACGAGTAAAAATCAACCGGGATGGTTTGCGTGGTCGGAAATTACGGAAACCATCGCAACTGAAGATGTGGCGGAGTGAACGGGAGAAGGAAAGGCGTTGGCAATGGTAAGGACATATTTATAGTAAAAACACTGCAGTATACATGTATACTGCAGTGTTTTTTTGATGAAACTCAGGCGGCACGCACTGTTTTATAGTAGGCTTTTGCAGTCATCATATAAATGAAGCCATAGAAAAGTGCGAACAGCAGAAGGGTCAGTAATGTGCAAAGTGTAAAGAGATGGATGTTTACCAGGCCAAGAACGGATAACAGGCGGGTAAGCATGGGAAAGGCCGCGGCAATATGGAGGCCTGCTGTGGCCAAAGGCAGGAAAAAGACGGTCATTACTTGCGAAGAGATGACGCGCTTGACTTCTCCCTGGCTCATGCCGACTTTCTGCATGATGAAAAAGCGCTGTTGATCCTCATATCCTTCGGAAATTTGTTTGTAATACATAATCAGTACCGTAGTCAACAGGAAGAGCAGCCCCAGAAAGATACCCAGGAAAAACAAACCGCCGTAAAGAGATAAAAAGGTTGTCTTTGCTTCGACTGCACTGGAAGCGGATAAAGCAGAAATCTGTGGATGATACTCACGGAACTGATTTACAATTTCGCAGAGAAACTCGGAGAGAGTGCGCTGCAGTTTTTCATTGCCTGCTACATCAATGCCATAATACTGAGAAAACGCAGGAGCAGTATCCCCAGACAGGGAAACATATATATTGGAAATGGCCTGTTCATCGGGCATGATCAGATAATATACTCCATAGGGCTGGAAAGAAACATAGCCTTCCGCATCCAGATTCAGCGAGGGCAATACTTGCCGGATTTGATATTGCAGGTCATGAAAAGAAAGCGTGGAGCCAGTCTGCAGAGGATCTCCCTGGGCGGTAAAGGC
The DNA here is from genome assembly GCA_003149735.1 of Clostridiales bacterium. The sequence goes on from QANA01000056.1 coordinate 32,389, forward strand.
TAAAACTTCATCTGCGGCCAATTGCAGCGTGGTATCCTGCTGCCGATTGTATTCTTCCAGCGGAATCATGTATATGAGGCAATACTCAGAATCGGCTGGGGCATCTTGCCGTGTGAAAAAAGTATTTTCCTGTTTTTTCAGGCCAATGGAGAGATATCGGTAGAATACGAGATTTTCCGTTGGGATTCCGCTGCTTTTTACTGCTCGATCCAGCGTTTGCAGGAGCTGCTGAGACTCTTCCTGCGTCATCTTGTTGCCGCGCACTTCTATATTTCTGGGAAACTGATTGCGAAGTGCGTCATCCATCCCAAAAAAGAGGGAAATTGTAAAAGAAATCATAACCAGAACCATTGTGGAAAGAATACAGATATTGGCAAGGCCTACTGCATTCTGACGCATACGGTACAGCATACCGGAGACACTGGTAAAATGCTTGGGCTGATAGTAGTAGCGTTTATTGCGCCGCATCAGCTTGAGTACGGCAATGCTGCCCGCAGTAAACAGGCAGTAGGTGCCGATAATGACCAGTATGACTGCTACAAAGAACAGCAATAATGCCTCCAAAGGATTTTTGGTAAAAATGGCAATGGCGTAGCCTGCGCTCAGACAGATAAAGCCGACAATGGCCAAAGGCCATTTGGTTTTTGGCTCCTGTTCGCCAGTATTACTGCCATGCAGCAGTTCGATGGGTTGTGCGATATGTACTTGCCGCAGATTTTTAAGCAGGGTCAGCAGAAAGATGCTTCCGAACAGAATCACGGTTGCACTCAAAGCAGAAGGGGAAATCTGAAATCCAAAAGGAATCGGGAAATTGACCAGATTCAGCAGCGGCATAAGCACCAACTTGGAAAAGAGGATTCCTGCCCCAAGACCAAACGACAGAGAAATTATGGTTACATAGAAATTCTCAGTCAGCAAAATGCGGGCAATATGCTTTTTTTCCATACCTAAAATATTATATAGCCCTAATTCCCTTTTTCGCTGTTTCATAAGGAAACCATTGGTATAGAAAATGAGAATGATTGAGAAAATTCCGATGACAATGCTTTCCAACCGCAGGATTACGATGAACGAATCGGCACCGGCCATTTCCGCCAGACCATGGTTGGTGGAAACGAACAACATGATATAGAACATGGCGACTGTACAGATGCAGGCCAACAGGTAGGGAAAATAAAGTTTTGAATTTTTACGGATGTTGGAAGCTGCCAGTTTGACATAGAAAAAAGAAGGTTTACGCATGATCATTCTGCGGCTGCATCTGCTGCCGTCCTCCGGTAGTGAGAATGGTAAGCGTATCTGAAATGCGCTCATACATTTGCTCGTTGGTCATAGCCGCCTTATAAAGCTGATGGAATACTTCGCCGTCTTTAATGAATAATACGCGTTTGGCATGACTTGCTGCCTTTACCGAATGCGTTACCATAAGTATGGTCTGTCCACCGGCATTGATATCGGCGAACAATTGCAGTAATTCATCGGAGGCTCTGGAATCCAGTGCTCCGGTAGGTTCGTCGGCCAGCACCAGCTGTGGCGAGGTGATAAGTGCACGTGCGACGGCAGCGCGCTGTTTCTGCCCACCGGAAATTTCATAGGGAAACTTGGCCAGAATATCTGAAATGCCCAATTGCCGGGCTAAGGGCTGCAGACGGGTGTCCATCTCGGCAAAGTTTTTCCCTGCCAGTACCAGTGGGAGAAAAATGTTATCCTGCGCGGAAAAAGTATCCAGCAGATTAAAATCCTGAAAAACGAATCCCAAATTTTCGCGGCGGAAAGCGGCTAGCTCGCGTTCACAGATTGAGAGAGTGTTTTTCCCGTTTAAAAAAACCTCTCCGCTGGTCGGGCGATCCAGGGTAGCCAGAATATTGAGCAGAGTGGTTTTTCCGGAACCGGATTCTCCCATGATGGCGACATATTCACCGTTTTCTACCGAAAAGGAGACGTTGGAAAGCGCCTGGATTTGATTGCCTCCAAAACGTGTAGTATATATTTTCTTTAAATTTCTTACTTCCAATAATGGCATAGAGTTTGCCTCCTCTTTACAAAAATTCCTGTTTTGATTATGGCAAAAGAATAGAATGCAAGCCATGGAATTGTCTTACATTCTATCCGTAAAACTTACATTTATGTAAGGTTTTACTCTGCTTGCAGCGGTTGGGTATCCAGATAGAGGAAAATGGTGGTTCCCTTGCCTATTTCCGAAGAAATTTCCATCCGCAAAGAAAGGTGCGAAAGAATCGAACGGCAGAGATATAATCCGAGTCCGGTAGATTTTTGATTCTCCCGCCCATTATAGCCGGTAAATCCCCGTTCTCCCAGACGCGGCAAATCTTCAGGGGCGATGCCGATGCCGGTATCGCGGATGATCAGGATTTTCTGCGAACCGGGCTGCGCATGGATAGAAATGCTGCCTTTGGCTGTATATTTGAGTGCGTTGGAAAGAAGTTGTTCTATGACAAAACAAAACCATTTTTCATCCGTGAGTATGGAGAATTCTGTCGGTGTATATTTCAACGTAATTCGTTTGCGGATAAAAAGCGGAGCAAATTTCTTAATGCTTTGCCGCAAAAGTGCATCCAAAGAAACAGTTCGCAGAACCATGTCGTTGGATATTGATTGAGTACGCAGATATCCAAGTGCCATTTCCACATATTGCTCAATGGAAAAAAATTGTTCATAAAGCAGCGAAGTGTTGGCATTTTCTTCACTTTGCAAAATCAGGCGCATAGCGGAAATTGGCGTTTTGATCTGATGTGCCCATAGAGAATAGTATTCACTCAGTTCGGTAAGCGCATGATCTTTTTGAGAGATGGCCTGCGCACGGCTTTCATCCAATTGTTTGAGTAATATCTGGTAACCCTTTTCAATACAGGTTGCTGCCAGAGGCAATTTGGGCAGCAATGAGGCGATACTGTTTTGCATTTGCTGCAATGTCAAATGCCGGTGCCGGTAAGAGAGAAAGTCCAGAGCCCCCAGCAGAAGCAGAAAAAAGAGGCAAAGCGATAAGGCATAAAGCAACGGCTCTAACGGAGCCTGATAGAGAGAAAAAACACAAAAAAAGATAGCCGAACAGCCGGCAAATGCCAGCAGCAGGCGAAAATGCTGTTTTAAATAAGAGAAAAAAGAATGTACCATTTTATAACAACAGCTGATAGCCGATTCCCTTTCTTGTTTGGATTGCGTTTTGCAATCCCAATTCTTCCAGTTTTTTGCGCAAACGTGTCATATTGACGGTGAGTGTATTATCGTCAATAAAGGTATCGTCGTCCCATAGAGCCTGCATGATTTGCTCTCGGGAGAGAATTTCACCCGGATGTTCCCAAAAAAGCTGCATGATGCGAAACTCATTGCGGGTAAGCTCTATGCGGGAAGATCCGTAAGAAAGAGTAGCTTCTCCAAGATTGAGGGAAAGACCGGCATGTTCCAGCAGATTGACTGCTCCGTGAAAAGAATAGGAGCGGCGGAGTAACGCCTGGATTTTGGCGGTTAACACATCCAGGTCAAAAGGTTTGGCGATAAAATCGTCACCTCCCATATGCATGGCCATGACGATATTCATGTTATCTGTGGCAGAGGAAAGAAACATGATAGGTGCCTTGGAAAAACGGCGAATTTCACTGCACCAGTGGAAACCGTTATAAAAGGGCAAAATGATATCCAACAAAATTAAGTGAGGGTCAAATTGCTGAGCATGTGCGGAAATATTGGAAAAATCTTCCGCACAAGAGACAGAATACCCCCATTTTTGCAAATGGGTACACAATAGGGAAGCGATGGTAGGATCGTCCTCCACAATCAGTATTTTCTGCATAAGGGCTCCTTTCCTAAAGAAGATACTTTAATTATGACATGATGAACGTTTTTTTGCAATTGGATGTTTCTTTTAAGAAATTTTATCGGTTAAAATATTGCCTTAAAGAAATGCGTGTACTATAATAAAATAAAAGAACACTATGGGAGGAAATAGGGATGCAATCGCTGAACGAATTGATTGAGATGGCAGTCGGTAATGGTTCGCGCAATGAATTTTGCCGCCGGGCAGGGATTAGTGCGGGAAATTTCTCAAGGATTTTAAAGGGGCAAAAGGCTTCGCCTGAAATTCTGCGGAAAATTGCCGCTGCTTCTGCAACGGTTTCTTACAGTCAGCTGATGCAGGCTGCCGGCTATGTAGAAGATCAAGCCGGAGCACAGGCGGAAATACAGGCAATTCCCGTTTATGGCAGTATTGCTGCCGGGAGCCCTATTGAAGCAGAAGAGAATTTTTCCGGATATATTCGTTTGGAATATGCGCAAAAACATTTCGGAGCAGATTGTTTTGCTTTAAAAGTAGTGGGAGACTCCATGGATCTTGCAAACATGCCGGATGGCAGTACCGTTATTGTGAAGCGGCAGAGCGAGGTGCGGGATGGAGAAATCGGTGCCGTGATGATTGCAGGGCAAGCTACAGTTAAACGCATTTATCATCAGGGGGAACATCTGGTGCTGGCACCTGTGAGCAAAAGTGCTCTTTATGGGCCTCAAGTCTATTCCGGGGAAGATGAAGTACGGATATTGGGAAAAGTAGTTCTGGCACTGGTGGATATTATATGAAGGAAAGAGTCGTATTGCATGCCGACTGTAATTCTTTCTTTGCTTCGGTGGAATGTAAAAAACGCCCCGAACTGAAAGAGGTGCCTATGGCGGTAGCGGGAGATCCGGAGAGTCGGCATGGCATTATTCTGGCAAAGAATGAAAAAGCAAAAAAATTTGGGGTAAAAACAGCGGAAACAATCTGGCAGGCGCGGCAGAAATGTCCGGAACTGGTGCTGGTCCCCCCCTGTTATGAGGACTATACCGCTTGCTCCAAGCAGGTCAATGCGATTTATCAGCAATATACAGATCTTTGCGAGCCATTTGGCATTGATGAAACATTTCTGGACGTTACGGGCAGTATGCATTTATTTGACAAAGATGGCGAAGGTATTGCGCAGGAACTGCGGGAGAGAGTTAAAAAAGAGGTGGGAATTACCATTTCGGTAGGGGTCTCTTTTAATAAAGTGTTTGCAAAGCTGGGCAGCGATTATAAAAAACCGGATGCAGTGACAGTGATTTCCCGGCAGAATTTCAGAGAGATTGTCTACCCTCTGGCAGCGGGAGATATGCTGAATGTTGGCCCCAAAGCAGAAGCAAGGTTGAATGCTTTCGGAATCTATACCATCGGGCAATTGGCTGCTGCCCGCAAAGATTTTCTGCAGTCATTGTTTGGAAAAGCAGGAGAATCCATGTGGCGGGCAGCGAATGGCTTGGATGACGATCCGGTACATAGCATTGCTGAAGAGAGTATTGCCAAATCGGTAGGGCAGGGAGTAACATTTCCGCGCAATCTGATGGGTGTGCACGAGATCTCGCTGGGCATCTCCATGCTTGCGGAAAAAGTAGCAGAGCGGCTGCGTAATCGCGAACTGGTATGTACGGGTGTGCAAATCTCCATTCGTGATCCGCAGTTTAAAAATATTTCACGGCAAAAAGCGTTGAGAGAGCCATCCTGTTTGTATGCGGAAATTTATGCACTGGCCTGGGAATTGGCTCAGGCCAACTGGAATATGAATCAACCGGTGCGTGCGATCAGTGTGACGGCTCTGGGAATTGGCCGCAAAGGAGAAATCCCTGTACAAGGTTCTCTGTTTGCAGATGAAAAAGAACATACCCGTGCGGAACAGCTGGAGCAGGCTGTCTTTACGCTGCGCAAAAAATACGGCAGGCAGAGTATCGGCCGGGCGGGCGTGATGAGTGCAGATTTCAGCCATGGGAAAGGAAATAATCGGAATGATAAGGGAAGTTATATCCCTTTTCATGGAATAGAGGAATGAAAATGGAAGTATTTGAAAAACTGACAATTCTGGCCGATGCCGCAAAATATGATGTGGCCTGTACTTCCAGTGGCGCTGATCGCCGGGGAAAGGCGGGAAGGTTGGGGAACACGACTTCTGTCGGTTGCTGCCATAGTTTTACGGCAGATGGGCGTTGTATTTCATTGTTGAAAGTGTTATTGAGCAATGTATGCGCCTATGATTGCAGCTATTGTCTTAACCGAAAGAGCAACGACATTCCACGCGCTTCCTTTAAGCCGCGGGAATTAGCAGATCTGACCATTGCTTTTTACCGGCGTAATTATATTGAGGGATTATTTTTGAGCTCGGCCGTAGTGAAAAATCCGGACCATACTTGCGAACTGATGCTGCAAACACTGAAGATTTTGCGGGAGGAGTATGGATTCCGCGGATATATTCACGCAAAAGCAATTCCGGGAGCCGATCCGCAGCTGATCCGACAAATCGGGTTATTGGCGGATCGAATGAGCGTCAATATTGAGCTGCCTTCCGAAAACAGCCTGAAATTGCTGGCTCCGGATAAAAAGAAGCAAGCCATTCTGCAGCCGATGGAGCAGATTCGCAATGGCATTGCCGCGTATAAACAGGAAATCGTGCAATACCGGCATGCGCCGCGTTTTGTGCCTGCCGGGCAAAGTACGCAATTGATTATCGGAGCCACTCCGGAAAGCGATTACCAGATATTGAAATTGACATCAGCGATGTATCGCAAATATGCACTGAAGCGAGTCTTCTTTTCTGCATATGTGCCGTTGGTGCAGAGCAGCAAATTGCCATCCTTGGATACCAAACCGCCGCTTTTGCGGGAGCATCGCCTGTATCAGGCGGATTGGCTGCTGAGGTTTTATGGATTTCAGGCGGAAGAGATATTGGATGAGAAACATCCTTATTTTAATCCGTATCTGGATCCAAAATGCAATTGGGCACTGCAGCATATGGAGCAGTTTCCGGTTGAAATCAATCGGGCGCCTTATGAAATGCTGTTGCGTGTGCCGGGGATTGGTGTCAATGGGGCGCGGCGGATTACCATTGCCCGGAGGGCAGCAAAACTGGATTTTGCGGATTTAAAGAAGCTGCGTATTGTGCTTAAACGGGCAAAATATTTTATCACCTGCAAAGGAAAAATGATGCCTGGCATTGGCTGTGATACGGCGCAAGCGCTGAATGGCCTGCTGCTGAATGAAGGCAGAAAGCAGGCATTTACTTTAGGAGCCCAACAGTTGAGTCTGTTGGAGCCGACAGTGGAGGATGCTTATCAATGCCTGAGCGGACAGCTGTAGTATATTATTATGATGGGACTTTTTCTGGTCTGCTGGCCTGTATTTATGAAAGCTATTATGCCAGAGAAATGCCGATAGATATTATCGATTTGCATACTGCACAGATGCAGCTTTTTTCAGGGAAGAGAATTTACGCGCATCATGAAAAAAGTGACCGGGTGAAAAAAGGTTTGTTGAAAAAGGCCGGCTCACGGACCTATGCATTTCTGCGGCAGGCTTTTCTCACTTGCCTTCCGAAAAAAGAATTGGCATTACTGCGTTTTGCCCGGTTGGCATTTGCCCGTGGAGCAGAGGCAATGGTTTTGCTTACGCATCCGGCTATGGTGCCGCTGGCAAATGCGGTAACACATATGAGGAAGGAAGCCGAGCTGCTGTTGGGATTTATTCGCTTTACGGAATATGAAGGCATTTTAATCAGCATGATCGAGCCCAAAAATCAGGTGCTGCCGCTGATAGCCCGGCATTTTTGTGACCGTTTTAACGGTGAAGCATTTTTGATTTTTGATAAAACACACCATCAGGCACTTCTGCATTATGGAAATCACAGTAAACTACGCCATATGGAGCAGCTGAACCTCCCCAGACTTAGCGAGGAAGAGGAATGCTTGCGGGCTCTGTGGAAACAATTTTATGATACAATAGGTATTCGTGCACGTTATAACCCGACTTGCAGGAGGAGCCATATGCCAAAGCGCTATTGGCGCAATATGACGGAATTTCAGCATCCGGAATTAAAAGAGATCAAAGGTGATTTTCTGCTGCAGCAAAGAACTTTGCAAAAGGAAGCAGCCGGTTTGAAGCAGCCAGCTGGGCAAAAAATGGGAAGAGAGCTTCCCATTCAGGAGGATGAGAAGCAGCATGGAAGAAAAACAATGGAATATATTAACGCTGTCGGAACAGCCAGAGCGGATAGAAGCGGCTGCTGCCTGGTTTCACGAAAAGTGGAATATTCCCCAACAGGTTTATCGGGAAAGCATGGAGCAAAGCAAAGAGTGTCCGAAGAAGATTCCCCAATGGTATATTGCAGTAGGACAGGACGGCAGGATTTTGGGAGGGCTGGGTGTCATTGAAAATGATTTTCATAAACGACAGGATCTGAGGCCAAATATCTGTGCCGTATATGTGGAGAAAGCCTGGCGAGGGCAGGGGATGGCACGCGCTTTGCTGGCATATGCATGTACGGCATTGGCAGAGATGGGAGAGAAGGAAGTCTTTTTGTTGACGGATCATGTCGGTTTTTACGAAGTTTGTGGTTGGGAATTCTGGTGTATGGCGGAGGAGTTAAATGGCGGGAGGGCCCGTGTCTATCGAAAAGCACTGAAATAGAAGAAATGCAATATAAGAGCAGCCTGTTGAAAACAGACTGCTTTTATATTGCACTGAATACAGATTACCGGGCAGAGTATTCCAACTTGCCGCGAATATAAGTCTGGAGTAACTGCAAATCCTGGGAAAGCAGGATAAAATCCGCTTTTTTACCAACCTGGATACTGCCAATAGAGGTATCTCCGATTGCCTTGGCAGGGTTACAGGTACCCATTTTGAGCGCATGCTCTAAAGAGACATCGGTTGCTTGCAGCAGATTACGCACACCCATCAACGGAGAAATGATAGAACCGGCCAGTCGTCCGTCATCGGCCATATGAGCTGCACCATCTTTTACATAAATTTCCTGACCGGCCAACTGATAGGTGCCTTCTCCCTGATGGGCAGGCTCCAATGCATCCGAACAAATGAAGGTTTTTTCAAAGCCTTTTGCCTTCATAATCAATTTGGCAGCGTATTTGTTGATGTGATGCAGATCCGGGATAAATTCACAGGTAACGCGATCGTCAGTCAAAGTCACGCTGATAGCACCTTCTTTTCTGTGATGGAAAGCATACATGCCGTTAAAAGTATGCGTGACCATGGTAACGCCTTTTGCGATAGCTTCTTCCATTTCAGCTGCATTAGCATCGGTGTGGGCCGCCGAAACGACAACCCCCTTTTGAGCCAGATAGCCGATCAATTCCATGCCGCCTTTCTTTTCGGGCGCAAGAGAAACACGCACGATAACATCCTCGTATTCTCCGGCCATCTTGCGATAATTCTCCAACGTGGGATCCTGCAACATGGGGATTGCATGTGCGCCGCGGTTGTCGACATTGAAGAAAGGACCTTCGATATGGGCGCCCAAAATACGAGTGCCTTGGTGATTGTGAGCCATTTCCTGTTTTACTTCACCTAAAAAGCGATGGATTGTTTCAAAAGAATCGGTCGCATTGGTAGGGCAAAAAGAAGTGGTGCCCACGCTGGGCAGATGTTTGACCAGATGTGCAGTGCCGCCAGGTGCCAAGACATCTTTGCCAAAACTGCCGTGAATATGCAGATCGACGAATCCGGGTGCCAGAATTGCACCCTGTGCGTCGATGGCGTCGGGCGCATCATATTGGGCATACAATTCCTGAATGATGCCGTCTTCAAAACGGACAGCTGTAAGAGGAATGAAAACCTCGCCGTTAAAAATGCGGGCGTTTTTAATGATTGCCATGGGGATAACCCTCCTAATTAAACTCTGTTTTTAATTATAGGAGTTTTTTGTCAAAGAAAAAAGAGCAGAAACAGAAAATTTTCAAATTCCGAACAAAAATCCGGAATTCAAAAAAGTTTTTGAGAAATACATTGACAAAGATTTTGTGAATGTGCTATTATTCTTATAATTTCATAGGCAATGACGAAGAGGGCTGAAATGGAAGCTTTTAGAGAGCCTGCGGGTGGTGCAAGTAGGTAGTAGAAATTTTGAATTGCCTGTCACTTCCGAGCCGGAGTGCAGAACGCCTTTGGGCAAGTAGAGCCTCCCGTGAAGCTGCGTTAAGGCGATGGGTTTGTTAGAACCCTTGAGGTGGCATACATGTTATGCAATTTGAGTGGTACCGCGGATATAGTCAAATGATTTCCGTCTCAAAGAAATTTCTTTGGGACGGTTTTTTTGTCCCGTAAAAAGGAGGAAAATGGTAATGTCAAACATGACAGGTTTGGAGTTTAAACTCCAGGAAATGGCAGGGCGCATTAAAACGCTGCGAGAAATTGTGGAACTTACGCCGGCGCAGATGGCGGAAAAAACAGGTGTTTCCGTAGAAGAGTATATTCGCTGCGAACAGGGCAAAGAAGATTTGAACTTTGCATTCCTGTATCGATGTGCATTGGCCTTGGGTGTGGATGTAACGGATATTATTGAGGGCAGCAGCCCCAATCTCAGCACCTATATGGTCACGCGAAAGGGAGAAGGACAGCATATTGAACATGCGCACGGCATGACTTATTTTAACTTGGCTCCTCGCTTTAAAAATAGAATTGCCAACCCTTTGTATGTTCGGGCGGAATACAGCGAGCAGGCTCAATATAGTGATATCGAGCTTACAACACATGAAGGGCAAGAATGTGATATCATCATCGAAGGAAAATTAAAGGTGCAAGTAGGTGAGCATATTGAAGTGCTTTCCGAAGGTGATAGCATTTATTATAATAGCTCTACGCCGCATGGCATGATTGCGGTAGATGGAAAAGATTGTCTCTTTTATGCTATCGTGCTTAGTCCGGATGGAAAATTCCAGAGCGAACCTGCGGAATATATTGATGCACCTGTAGCTCCGGTAGAGCAGCAACCGCGGATTTATGAGGATTTTATAATACCTGAAGAAAAGGACGGCGCTTTGCAGGCGATTTCCTTTAAAAATGAAGATCGTTTCAATTTTGCTTATGATGTGGTGGATGCATTGGCAGAGCGCAAGCCCAATAAATTGGCCATGCTGCATATTGATGCGGATAAAACAGAGAGACGCTTTACATTTGAAGATATGAGTCGCAATTCTTCGCGTGCTGCCAACTATTTTAAAGCACTCGGCATAAAAAAGGGAGATCGCGTCATGCTGGTCTTGAAAAGGCACTATCAGTTCTGGTTTGCCATTTTGGGATTGCATAAGTTGGGGGCAATCGCAATTCCGGCAACCAACCAGCTGCAGCAAAAGGATTTTACTTATCGTTTTGAAGCGGCGGGCATCAGCGCAATCCTGTGCACAGCAGATGGCCAAACGGCAGAACAGGTGGATCTGGCGATCGCAGAGTGCGGGGATTTGATCCAGCAGAAGATTCTGGTCGGGGGGACACGCCCGGGTTGGCATAATTTCGATGAAGAATATAAAATGTATCGCAGCCGTTTTGAACTTCCGGAGGGGGAGAAACGCCCGGAAGGAGAAGACCTGATGCTGATGTTCTTTACTTCGGGTACTACCGGATATCCCAAGATTGCAGCACATAACTATAAGTACCCGCTGGGGCATTTTGTGACTGCAAAGTATTGGCATTGTGTCAATCCGGATGGCTTGCATCTGACCATTTCGGATACCGGATGGGCCAAGGCATTGTGGGGCAAACTGTATGGCCAGTGGCTGTGCGAAGCGGCAGTTTTTGTCTATAACTTTGATCGATTTGATGCCCATGATATTTTGCCGATGTTTGCAAAATATCACATTACTACTTTCTGTGCACCTCCTACGATGTATCGCTTCATGATCAAAGAGGATCTGGCAAAATTCGATCTTAGCTCCATTGAACATGCGACGATTGCCGGAGAAGCGCTCAATCCGGAAGTGTTCCATCAGTTCAAAAAAGCGACTGGTCTTTCTTTGATGGAGGGCTTTGGACAATCCGAGACGACAATAGCCATCGGCAACCTGGTAGGGATGAAACCCAAGGTCGGCTCCATGGGAAAACCGGTGCCGCTGTATGATATCGATTTGCTGACCGGAGATGGCAGCAGTGCCGAAGT
>QANA01000056.1:47156-81773 GCA_003149735.1 Clostridiales bacterium
TTCTGGTTTGCCATTTTGGGATTGCATAAGTTGGGGGCAATCGCAATTCCGGCAACCAACCAGCTGCAGCAAAAGGATTTTACTTATCGTTTTGAAGCGGCGGGCATCAGCGCAATCCTGTGCACAGCAGATGGCCAAACGGCAGAACAGGTGGATCTGGCGATCGCAGAGTGCGGGGATTTGATCCAGCAGAAGATTCTGGTCGGGGGGACACGCCCGGGTTGGCATAATTTCGATGAAGAATATAAAATGTATCGCAGCCGTTTTGAACTTCCGGAGGGGGAGAAACGCCCGGAAGGAGAAGACCTGATGCTGATGTTCTTTACTTCGGGTACTACCGGATATCCCAAGATTGCAGCACATAACTATAAGTACCCGCTGGGGCATTTTGTGACTGCAAAGTATTGGCATTGTGTCAATCCGGATGGCTTGCATCTGACCATTTCGGATACCGGATGGGCCAAGGCATTGTGGGGCAAACTGTATGGCCAGTGGCTGTGCGAAGCGGCAGTTTTTGTCTATAACTTTGATCGATTTGATGCCCATGATATTTTGCCGATGTTTGCAAAATATCACATTACTACTTTCTGTGCACCTCCTACGATGTATCGCTTCATGATCAAAGAGGATCTGGCAAAATTCGATCTTAGCTCCATTGAACATGCGACGATTGCCGGAGAAGCGCTCAATCCGGAAGTGTTCCATCAGTTCAAAAAAGCGACTGGTCTTTCTTTGATGGAGGGCTTTGGACAATCCGAGACGACAATAGCCATCGGCAACCTGGTAGGGATGAAACCCAAGGTCGGCTCCATGGGAAAACCGGTGCCGCTGTATGATATCGATTTGCTGACCGGAGATGGCAGCAGTGCCGAAGTGGGTGAAGTAGGAGAGATTGTTATCCGCACAGCGGATCATATCCCCTGCGGCCTGTTCCGTGGATACTATCGGGCACAGGATAAGACCGATGAAAGCTGGCATGACGGCTATTATCATACCGGGGACACGGCCTGGAGAGATGAGGACGGCTACTACTGGTATGTCGGCCGCGTGGATGATCTGATCAAATCGTCCGGTTATCGTATCGGACCGTTTGAAATTGAAAGCGTGATTATGGAACTTCCCTATGTGTTGGAATGCGGCGTATCTCCGGCTCCGGATCCCATTCGAGGGCAGGTGGTTAAGGCAAGTATTGTACTGACCAAGGGAACGGAAGGAACGGATGCGCTCAAAAAAGAGATACAGAACTATGTCAAACAGCGTACTGCACCTTACAAATATCCGCGCATTGTGGAATTCCGTACAGAATTGCCTAAGACGACCAGCGGAAAGATCATCCGCAATCAATTGTAAAAGCGTAAATCCCCTGTATGTTTCGGCACAGGGGATTTATGATTTTTCAGAAGATATTGCCGAGAGAAAGCACATCGGCTTTTGTAAGATGGGAAAACAAGTAATCCAGTTGCTGAAAACTATACAGAGTTTCGATGTCATCTTCTCCCTGCAGCAGCACCTGCAGGTGAAACAGTTCTAGATAGATATCATCCAGCTGCTGATGCGGCAGCAACAAAGAAAGAAGGAAGGCACGATTCTCCCAATCTGCATATAAGTGACTATAGGCATTCAACATTTGCACGGAATCTGTTTCTTTGTAGTACTGCCGTATCTGGGTGAGCAAAGTGCGTAAGGACTGGGAGGTGCGCTTTAGATACCAAGCCTGAAATATACACCCACCAATGAGCAGTAGACAGATAAGCAAAAGGAAAATGTTTCTAAGCATCAAAATATCCTTTCTGCAATTGTGCCGTATGGGTATGGCCAGCTTTATCCTGCAAAAAAACTTCACCATTATCTGAAACTGTGAGTAATAAAATTTCGCGCGGTGAGCGATAGCCCAGGCCAATGATAAATTTCTTCAGTTTTATGGGATCGGTCCGTAAATTGGAGAGGCCGGAAGTGTTGAAGCGCCCATCCAACAATACGGCTGAATAAAAACTGGGATCGGTGGCAGATATGCCCATTTGTTTTGGTGTCAGTGGCGCTTGGCTGGCATAGGGAAGTACAGAAAGCTGACCGTTGGTTTCTAAAACGGCATAATGAATACTACTGATATCTGTTTGCCCCGATATCCGGAGCTGTTCCATCAAATCGTTGAGATTATAGCCTATTTTTTTGATTTCACTATACAATATTTTTCCATTGTGAATTAGAATGCTGGGTTTTCCACACATGAAAACACGCATGACTTTGCTTTTTAGACACAGATAGTTGATCAAAGCATAGAGTAATAGCAAAGTGATTGCGGGAATGAATCCATAGATGAGCGGCGTACCAGGGTCATCCATAGGAGTTGCGGCAACTTCGGCGATAAGCAGGGTAACCACAATTTCGTAGGGCTGAAGTTGCCCTGCCTGTTTTTGCCCCATAATGCGCAACGCGAAGAATAGAATAATATATATAATGGAAGTTTTTAAAATAATATTAATCATGCGATGCTCCTTTCCGAATATAGTCTGCTGAAAAAGTTTATGGAATATACATAATTTGGCACGCGGCATATATTGAGATTGACATCAAAATGCGATAAGCTAAATAGAAATCCGGTGCAGAGCACAAGGAGGAAAAACGGTGTGAAAAAAAGAGTGATAGGAGTCTTTTCTGTTGTACTCTTTCTGTTGGTGAGCTGTATGGGAGGGCAGAAGCAAAAAAGTCTGTATGAGATTAGTGAAGCATTGGTGGAGCAGTTATGGAATGTGGACTACCAGACGTTTTCCGCCGATGGAATCACTGCCCTGGCCAAAAAATATTATGAAGCCTCCTATCTGGAATATTATCTGGAAGATGTAGATTATAATGCGGGTGTGCAGCATGTGGAAGAAACGCAGCTGATCAGTCGTTTGTTATCATCAGAAAATGTGGGGGAGGAAAAGGAACAACTGGATGGAGTGGATTATACCATTCAAAAGTTGAAAGTCGAAGTGGCTGTTGAGCATTTTCGCCCGGAATATCCTGAACAGAATTATTTTGAGGAAGGAAAGACATATTGCCTGATCTATTATGTTTACTTTGTGGAGCAGGAAAACAATATGAAAATTTCCGGTTTTTCCTATCTGCCTGAGGATGGGGAAATGTTGCCGGCAGCGCACCGGCAGAAATTGACGCAAATGCAAAAAGAGGAGATCCTTTCTATCAGCAACAATTATTTGGCAGTGCGGTATCAATTGAACGGGGCGGATTTTTCTGCACAACAGGCATGGGAATTTTATCAGCAGAATTTGAGCAGCGAATTTTTAGCGCGGGATGAAATTACGCAGGAGACCTTGCAGGAAATGGCACAGGAATATGCGCGGTATGGTGTGCAAATTCGGCTGACCGATAAAATGCTGGAGGCAGGAGACAGTAAGACCCTGATCTATGATGGCTATACAGCCGAGTATTATTACTGGGTAAAAGCAGAATATACTTATAAAATTACGGCCAGAGATGAAAAATTTTTTTCAATAAAAGGAATTGGGGCAACAGCTTCTCTGACTGAAATGATGTATTTTGCTCAGCAAGAGGATGGCAGTTTTCGTATGGTATTTGCCGAATACCTTTAAGAATGGCTTGATTAAAGTGGACGTACGGAATAAAATATAATTAGGAAAATCTCATCTGCCGCTTAAACAGAGCGCAGATTCGGAGGATTCAGGATGAAGAAACAGGAGCATGCCCGGCAGACTCTGAGCAAGCAGGAAGAGGCTTTGCAGCAGGAAATTGAAAAGCTCAATCAATTGGCGGAAGAAGCACTGCGACAAGGACGCCCGTTGGCAGAGGATGAGCGTTTGTTGCGGCAAAGCAGGCGAACGGATGAAGTTATTTTGAGTATTCAGCAGCTGCAAAGTATGCTGGAAGAATATGATCGGGAAAACGGACCGCAAACGGAAAAATAGATGCCAGTTCACTTGCTGGCAGATGGGCAGGACTGACGGAGGAAAAAGAAGATATTATGGGATTAACTGAAATATTTGAGAAAATTTCAAATGTCAACCTGAACTTTACCATATTGGATGCAATTGATATTCTGTTGTTAACGGCAACAATTTATGGCTTGCTTCGGCTTACTCAAAAAACCAGAGCGTCGCAGGTTCTCAAGGGCTTAGGCATTTTTATTGTTCTTACCCAACTGTGTAAGTTAATAGGGCTTTCTGCAATGTCTTGGGCATTGAATCTGCTGATTGAGGCAGGCGTGATTATCATAGTTGTAATCTTTCAGCCGGAAATACGAAGAGCATTGGAGCGCGTAGGCCGCAATAAAATTTTCAGCATGGTAGGCGGCGGAGAAGTTAAGGATTACAGCCGGGAGATCGAGGAGATTGAGCGGGCTGTGCTGGATATGTCCAAACATAAAGTAGGGGCTTTGATTGTATTTGAAAACCATACCGGGCTGAATGACGTCATTGAAAGCGGACATATTGTGGATGCCCGCATTACCAGCGAACTGTTGGAAAATATTTTCTTTCATAATGCTCCTTTACATGACGGTGCAATGATTATCAAAGGAGATCGGATTGTAGCGGCTGGTTGTTTTTTGCCTTTGAGTGACAATCGCAGCTTGTCTTCTGAATTGGGAACACGGCATCGGGCGGCATTGGGCATTTCAGAAGTGTCGGATGCGCGGATTATTGTAGTCTCAGAAGAGAATGGGGTCATTTCACTGGCACACGAAGGAACACTGGTCAGATATCTGGATATAAAATCTCTCCATGAGGTATTGGAAGAGATCTATCATGTGCAGGATCGTTCCAGCAAACGCATTCGCGGAAAGGTTTGGAATAAAAATGGCTAAAAAGATATTTTCTGATATTGGCAGATTTTTGAAATCGTTGGGAAGATACATTTTTGGATTTTTTAAGAAAAACTTCTGGCTGAAGTTAGCGTCATTGTTTTTCGCAATTTTTCTCTGGACCTATGTGATTGCCGATGAGAATCCGACACGGCAGATGTCTCTTAAAAATATTCCTGTGACTTATACGGGTATCAGCGAACTTTCGGAGCAGGGTTTGACGGTGGAGACGGATAAACTGATACATTCGGTAGACATCTCGATTTTGGCAGGACAGGACAGCCATAAGAATATCAATGAGAATACGGTAAGCGCTTTTTTGGATTTTTCTCATATCAATGAACCCGGGACATATACCCTGGATGTGCAGGCGAGTATTACAGTTGGGGGAGCTTCTGCCCGCAGCATTACGCCTGCAAATGTACAGGTAGAGGTGGAGGAATTGGTGGAACGGAAAATTCCGGTTACTTGTCAGCTGGAAGGAAATGCGGCAGAAGGATGTTATGTAGAAGAGCCGCAGCCGGAAGAAGCATATATTGTAATATCCGGTGCTAAAAGTAAAATTGAACAAGTGGCTCGAGCTGTAGCGACCATTTCCGTAGAAGGCCTTTCGGAAAGCACAGAAAACAGTTATATGGTGGAATTGTTTGATCTGGAAGGAAAGCGAGTGGAAATGAGTTCCATTAATGGGCAAATTCCTTCGGTGATTGTGCGCCTGAACGTGCTGCGTATTAAAACGATAGCGCTGGATGAGGAAGAGATCAAACGCAGCATTACAGATGTGAAGGAAGGTTATGAAGTGACCAATGTGACGCTCACACCTGCTGCAATAGAGGTTGTGGGAACAGAAGAGGTGTTGGCACAGCTGGAATCGCTTTCTATCAAAACTGTTTCGGCGGAAAATGCAGATCAGGGGAAAATACTCATTGCAGAGCTGCAGCCCATTGAAGGAATCCGGTTTCTTTCCGGAAACAGTATTTCCATTTATGCACAGATCAGTGAAAAGACTATGGAGAAACATTTTGAAAACGTGGTGATCAGTGCGGTGAATGCCAATAGCAATTTTAAAATCACTTTTTCTGTAACGCATACGGATATTACCGTGACCGGAGGCATTTCTGCTATGACGGACATTACGCGTCGGGATCTACAGGTATATATCGACTTGGCCGGTCTCTCTTCCGGAACCTATGTATTGCCTGTAAAGGTAGAGGAACTGGCAGGAATCAACTCTTCTGAGATTGTAATAAAAAATCCGAGTGTGACAGTGGTAATCGAATAGAGATAAGGAGTTGAGAGCCACTTTTGATTGTTGCCAAAAGTGGCTTTTTTGTGAAACAAGGCATGAAAAAATTTATAGTGCGGGAATTGGCTGCCCATGTGCGGGAAAACGAACGGTCTCTGCCGGGATTGGCTGCTAAAAAATTAAATATTCGTCCGGAGGAAATACAAGCTTGGGGGATTGTGCGCAAATCATTGGATGCTCGCAAAAAGGATAATCTGCAGTATAAGTATACTTTGTGGGTAGAGCCGGAAATGAAAGCTGTCTCCAGGCTGGAAAAAAAGGGTTGGGAACTTTATCAAACTCCACAACAGGAACAAGTGCATCCGGGGACAAATCAAATTAAAGGACGCATTGTGGTAGTGGGTGCCGGACCGTGCGGATTATTTGCTGCCTATATTTTGGCACAAAAT
This sequence comes from Clostridiales bacterium, assembly GCA_003149735.1. The sequence goes on from QANA01000056.1 coordinate 53,674, forward strand.
GGGTATCATCCGCTTTTGATTGAACGCGGTAAAGCGATTGAACAGAGGGAAAAGGATTTCGATTTGCTGCAGCGGGAAGGAGCGTTGAATCCGGAAAGCAATGCCTGCTTTGGAGAAGGTGGCGCAGGCGCCTTTTCTGATGGAAAGCTGACGGCACGCAATAAAGATCCGCATAGTGCGCAGGTTATGTCTATTTTCATTGCGCATGGTGCTTCAGAGGAAATTGCTTATTACGCAAAACCTCATTTGGGAACAGATCATATCCGCAGGATCATTGCTTCCATGCGCCGGGAAATTTTGGAAAAAGGCGGAGAAATTCTGTTTGAAACGCGCCTGGAGCGATTGATTCAGCAAAACGGTGCTTTAACGGGTATTGTGTATTCCCAGCAGGGTATACAGACCCAGATAGATTGTAATGCCTGTATTCTGGCTATAGGGCATAGTGCACGGGATACGTTTTCCATGCTGCAGGAAGCAGGGCTGATTTTGCAACCAAAACCTTTTGCTATGGGCGTGCGTATTGAGCACCGCCGGGAATTGATTGATCAATGGCAATACGGAAAGTTTGCAGAAGAATTGGGAGCGGCGGAATATACGTTGAAAGCGCAAGTGCAGGGCAAAGGAGTTTATTCTTTTTGCATGTGCCCGGGTGGAGAAGTCATCTGTTCGGCTACGCAACCGGGGCATACGGCAGTCAATGGAATGAGCTGGCATGATCGGAATCAGCCGTATTCCAACAGCGCTATTGTGGTAAGCGTGGGAACGGAAGATATGCCGGCAGGAGTATTGGGTGGCATAGCGCTTCAGCAGCAGTTGGAGCGGGCTGCTTATCAGATGGCAGGCGGCTACGGCGCACCGGCGCAGACGTATCGGGATTTTATAGACGGAAGAGCCAGCAAAAAACTGCCAACCAACAGTTATCGCCCCTATACGGTAGGAGCAGATTTATCTGCTTGTTTACCAGGGTTTATCCGCAATGGAATTATTGGCGCTGCGAGGCATTTTGAAGGCGCGATTCCGGGATTTATACAACAAGGGTTAATGATCGGTGTGGAAACGCGCACCTCTTCGCCGGTGCGCATTATGCGCAATGAACAAATGTGTTCCAATCTTGAGGGACTGTATCCCGGCGGAGAGGGGGCAGGTTATGCCGGTGGTATTATGTCGGCTGCGATCGACGGGATTAAGCTGGCGAATCAGTTGATACGCACATTCCAGCGCCCTATTCCATGAGGAGGTAATATATGGAAAGACAGCCTGAATTTAAAAGATATACGGTACTGATCGGAAATTTTGGCAGCGGAAAGACGGAGCTGGCACTCAATATGGTTTTGCAGGCAGCGAAGAAAGGTTCGGCGATGTTGGTGGATATGGATATTATCAATCCGTATTTCAAATCGTCCAGCAAACAGGAAATGTTGGAAACAGCAGGCGTGAAGGTGATCAAACCAGAGTTTGCCAATACAACAATGGATGTTCCGACTCTGCCGGCGGAAATATATGTTCCTTTTGACACAAAGCCGGAACGCGCCGTTTTTGATATTGGCGGAGACCCGGTTGGAGCAGCTGTATTGGGGCTGTTGCGGGATCATTTTGTGGCTAACTGTGAACAAAGCGAATTCTTGTTTGTGATCAATCCTTCCCGCCCCATGCAAGGAGATGCGGAATCGATTATTTCACTGTTAAGGGAAATTGAATTGCGTGCGTCGTGCCGGGTGACCGGCTTGATCTGCAATGGAAATCTGGCGCGGGAGACGGATCTCTCGACTGTGATGCATGGAGAAGCAGTTGCAGAAGAAGTTTCGGCGCGTACCGGCATTCCCATCAAATGCACGGCTATACGGGAAGATTTGGCAGAGGCTTATCCCGGAAAGCAGCCTTTGCTGCCGATCCATTTATATATGCGGCCTGCCTGGTTGGATGAGGTGCTGTGAAAGACGAATTTTGGTAAAAAATGTTGATTCTGTCCCGTTTACAGATGGGGCGAATTATGCTATTCTAAAATGAAATAATGAAATAATGAAATAGTTCTTATATAATGTATAAAAATGAAGAAAGAGGTATCATCATGGCAAAACTCACTATTAATGAAGAAGCCTGCAAGGGTTGTTCTTTGTGTATCAGTGCCTGCCCTAAAAAGCTGCTGCAGCTGCATAAGGAAAAATTGAATACCAAAGGGTATCATCCGATCAGTATTACTGATATGGAGGCTTGCATAGGCTGCGCGTCCTGTGCACGTATGTGCCCGGATGTTGTATTTACTGTAGAAAGATAAATTGAAGCATTAGAGCAGAAAGGAATAAAAATGGCTAAAAAATTGATGAAGGGAAGCGAGGCTATCGGCGAGGCTGCTATTCAGGCAGGCTGTCGGTATTTCTTCGGTTATCCGATCACTCCTCAAAACGAAATTCCTGAGTATATGAGCCGCAGATTGCCGAAGGAAGGCGGATGCTTCCTGCAGGCAGAAAGCGAAGTGGCGGCAATTAATATGGTCTATGGTGCTGCAGGCGCAGGTGCGCGCGTTATGACTTCTTCTTCCAGCCCGGGCATCAGCCTGAAGCAGGAAGGCATCAGCTATATTGCCTGTGCGGAGCTTCCTTGTGTGATTGTCAATATGATGCGCGTCGGGCCCGGCCTTGGCGGTATTTTGCCGGCTCAAGGCGATTATTTTCAGGCGACGAAAGGCGGCGGACACGGTGATTACCATCTGGTAGTTCTCGCTCCTTCTACAGTGCAGGAAGCAGCCGATATGGTCATGGAAGGGTTTGATATTGCGGATACTTACCGGATTCCGGTAATGGTACTGGGAGATGGTATGATTGGGCAGATCATGGAACCAGTGGAATTTAAAGCTCCCAAGAAGCGTGAAGTGCCGGCAAAGACCTGGGCGGCAACGGGCTGGGAGGATAAATCCCGCCCCAGAGCGATCATCAATTCACTGTATATTGAGGCAGAACAGATGCAGGAAGTTTCGGAACGACTGCTGGCCAGATATGCGCAGATTAAGCAAAATGAAACCAGAGTTGAAACTTTCATGATGGAAGATGCGGATTATTGCATTGCAGCATATGGCACTACGGCGCGTATTGCCAAAAGCGCAGTAGTGAAAGCGCGGCAGATGGGCATTAAGGCAGGATTGATTCGCCCGCTGACGATTTGGCCTTTCCCCGATGAAGCATTTGCCAAGGCTGCAGATCAGGTGAAGGCATTCCTGACGATTGAAATGAGCGCAGGTCAGATGGTAGAAGATGTGCGCTTGGCGGTAGCAGGAAAGAAACCGGTCTACTTTAAAGGAACGTTGGGCGGCTTTGTTCCCACCACGCAGGACATGGTGGCAGAGTTGGTCAAACTGACGGAAGGCAGGGAATAAACATGGCAGTGGTATTTGAAAAAACAAAAATGCTTACCGATGCGCCTTTTCACTATTGCCCGGGTTGCACCCATGGCATCGCGCACAGATTGGTAGCGGAGTGTATTGAAGAATTGGGAATGGCAGATAAAGCCATCGGTGTAGCACCGGTCGGTTGTGCCGTATTTGCTTATAATTATTTTAATTGTGATATGATGGAAGCTGCACATGGCCGTGCACCGGCTGTGGCGACAGGCATCAAACGCGTACATCCCGACAAGCTGGTATTCACGTATCAGGGAGACGGCGACCTGGCTTCGATTGGTACAGCTGAAATCGTTCATGCAGCGGCACGCGGCGAGAAAGTGACTACGATTTTTATTAATAATGCGATTTATGGTATGACCGGTGGCCAAATGGCACCGACTACACTGGAGGGGCAGGTAACGACCACTTCGCCTTATGGGCGTCAGAAAGAACACTGCGGGTTGCCTATCCGGATGTCTGAAATGATCGCAACGCTGGATGGTGCTTGCTATGTAGAGCGCGTTTCCATGCATGACGTGCCCAATATTATTAAGGCTAAAAAAGCCATTAAAAAAGCTTTGACTTATCAGCTGGAAGGCAAGGGATTCTCCTTTATTGAATTGCTCTCCACTTGCCCCACCAACTGGGGTATGACTCCCGTGAAAGCGTTGGAGTGGCTGAAGGATAATATGATCCCTTATTATCCGCTGGGCGTGAAAAAGGAGGTAGAATGAGATGCTGCATCAAATCATCAGTGCGGGATTTGGCGGCCAGGGTGTATTGCTGCTGGGGCAGCTCATCGCCTATGCCGGTTTGAAAGAAGGCAAAAATGTATCCTGGCTTCCTTCTTATGGCCCGGAAATGCGTGGCGGTACAGCTAACTGCTGTGTAGTTGTTTCGGATGACGAAGTAGGCAGCCCGGTAGTGACCGAGGCGGATGTTGTAGTCGTCATGAATCGGCCTTCATTCGAAAAGTATGAAAAGAGTGTAGTACCGGGCGGAAAATTATTTGTTAACAGTTCGCTCATCGATTTGAAAACGACGCGAACGGATATTGAAGTTTACTATGTGCCGGTCAATAACATTGCAGATGAATTGGGTAATGGCCGGGTCGCTAATATGGTTATGCTGGGTGCCGTTTTGGAAAAGACACATATGGTCTCTCCCAAGACAGCAATCGAATGCCTGGCTGCGTCATTTGGAGAAAGAAAAGCGCATCTGATTCCCGTTAATGAACAGGCACTGGAAAAAGGCGCGCAGGCAGTTCGCTGAATAAAGCTGGAGAGGGTATAGGATTTGCTATGCCCTTTCTTGCTTTTGCGAAAATGAACGGATATAATAGAATTGATTTAGAATTAGAAGCACTGAATGTATGCCTGAAGGCATGTAGAAAAGCTTAATTTTTAAAGGAGCGAATGGCATGTATAGAATACTGGAAAAACAAGTGTTGGGGCCACAGGTCACAAAAATGGTGATTGATGCGCCGGCAATTGCCAGAAAGGCTGAGCCGGGGCAGTTTATCATTCTGCGTATTGATGAAAAAGGCGAGCGCATTCCTTTGACAGTGGCGGATTTCGATAGAGAAAAGGGCACTGTGACAATCATTTTTCAGATTGTTGGTAAAACGACAACTGAGTTGAATGAGTTGAATGCAGGAGATGCTTTGCTGGATTTCGTCGGACCACTGGGCAAAGCTTCCGAGTTTGAACCGGGCATTAAAAAGGTGGCGGTGATTGGCGGCGGCCTGGGTACGGCAATCGCATATCCGCAGGCAAAAAAGCTTTCCAAGATGGGTGTGGAAGTAGATATGATTGCAGGGTTCCGCAGCACGGATTTTATTATTCTGGAAGAAGAAATGCGCGCCTGCTCTAAAAACCTGTATATTACGACGGATGATGGAAGCAATGGCAGAAAAGGGCTGGTTACGGATGTGCTGCGCGAACGCATCGAAGCAGGGGAGCAGTACGATCTGGTAATAGCGATTGGTCCGTTGATCATGATGAAATTTGTTTGCCTGCTTACTAAAGAATATAATATTAAAACAGTAATCAGCATGAACCCCATCATGATTGATGGCACTGGCATGTGCGGCGGCTGCCGTGTAGTAGTGGGTGGAGAAACCAAGTTCGCTTGCGTAGATGGACCGGATTTTGATGGACATTTGGTGGATTTTGATTCCGCAATGCGCCGTCAGCCAATGTATCGAGATCAGGAACAGCAGAGCTTGCATACACACCAGTGCAGAATGGAGGGTATGGGCAAATGAAAAAGAATATGTCTTTAACAAAAGTGGCGATGCCGGAGCGCGATCCCAAGGAACGCAGTACTAATTTTGAAGAAGTTGCAATGGGCTATACGGAAGAGATGGCTTTGGAAGAAGCTGCCCGCTGCTTGAGTTGCAAAAATATGCCTTGCGTTTCCGGATGCCCGGTCAATGTCAAAATACCGGAATTTATTGCGCTGGTACAGGAAGGCAAATTTATTGAAGCTTATGAAAAAATTAAAGAGACCAATAGTCTGCCGGCTATTTGCGGTCGAGTATGCCCTCAGGAAAATCAGTGCGAAGGAAAATGCGTAAGAGGAATTAAAGGTCAGCCGGTAGGCATTGGCAGATTGGAACGTTTTTGTGCCGATTATGCTATGACGCATGGATATGAGAGCAAGCAGGAGATTGTGAAAAACGGCAGAAAAGTGGCAATCATCGGTTCCGGCCCTGCAGGCCTCAGCTGTGCAGGAGATATGGCTAAAAAGGGATACGATGTAACGATATTTGAGGCATTTCACGTGGCAGGCGGTGTTTTGCAATATGGAATTCCTCAATTCCGTCTGCCCAAAGAATTGGTCAACGCGGAGATCAAAGGCCTGGAAAAAATGGGCGTAAAAATTGAGAAAAACATGGTCATCGGCAAAATTTTCTCTTTGGAAGAGTTGAAGCAGGATGGCTATGAGGCAATTTTTATTGGCTCGGGAGCTGGATTGCCCAGCTTTATGCATATTCCCGGCGAAAATCTCAACGGCGTTTATTCCGCCAATGAGTTTTTGACGCGTATCAATCTGATGAAGGCTTATAAGTTCCCTGAATATGATACACCGATTAAACCGTATCATACCGTGGCAGTTGTTGGCGGCGGAAACGTAGCGATGGATGCTGCCCGTTGTGCAAAGCGCCTGGGAGCGGAAAAAGTCTATATCATCTATCGCAGAAGTGAGGAAGAGATGCCTGCTCGTCTGGAAGAAGTGCATCATGCCAAAGAAGAAGGAATCGAATTCCGTCTGTTGGAAAATCCGGTAGAAATTCTGGGTGATGAAAAGGGTAATGTGACTGGTATTAAAAATATCAAGATGCAGCTGGGAGAACCGGATGCTTCCGGAAGAAGACGCCCGGTGCCTATGGAAGGCAGCGAATATGCTCTGGACGTGGATGCAGTGGTCATCGCGATTGGCCAAAGCCCCAATCCCTTGCTGAAACATTCTACTCCCGAACTTAAGACAAAGCCTTGGGGTGGTATTGAAGCGGATGAAACAGGGTTGACCAGCATAGAGGGCGTATATGCCGGCGGCGATGCCGTGACAGGTGCAGCCACGGTTATATTGGCCATGGGTGCAGGTAAAAAAGCGGCAGAAGCAATGGATGCATATCTGCAGAATAAATAATTATAAATGCTAAAGAGAAAGTACCGGCAGCATAATGCAACCGGTACTTTTTATGTTAGCAGTGCATTTTTCTTGCGGTTGTAGACGAATGAAAAAAATTTTGTTATAGTATAAAGAAGTATGAGAAAATGAGGAAGAAACATATGGATACGCAGGAAATTATAGCTCGCCTGGAAGAGCACTATCCCCATGCCAAGCCGGGATTGGATTATCAGAATGCTTATCAATTGTTGATCGCAACGATTCTTTCTGCACAATGTACGGATGTGAGAGTTAATCAGGTGACCAAATCCCTGTTTATCCACTATCCGGATGCATATGCATTGGCTGAGGCGGATTTTGAAGAGCTTTGTACAGAAATCCATAGCTGCGGTTGTTATAGTATCAAGGCAAAAAATTTGATTGGCACTGCAAAGCTGCTGTGTCAGCAGCATGAGGGAAATGTGCCGCCGGATATGGAAGAACTGGTAAAATTGCCGGGAGTCGGCAGAAAGACTGCGAATGTGGTATTGTCCAACGCTTTTGACATTCCGGGATTGGCAGTGGATACGCATGTGTTTCGCGTTTCTCATCGGTTAGGACTTGCAGATGCAAAGGATCCTGACGGGACAGAACAACAGCTTTGCGCATTAATTCCCTGCGAAAAATGGGGAAAGGCACATCATTGGCTGATTTATCATGGCAGGCAGGTATGCAGTGCCAGAGCACCGAAGTGCGAGGAATGTTTTTTGGCTGATTTATGCCCATTCCTGCAGGAAAAGAAAGAGAAATAAATGATTACAGATCGAGTAAAAATATTTATTAAAGCTGGAAATGGCGGGAATGGAGCAGTAAGTTTCCGCCGCGAGAAATATGTTCCCAATGGTGGACCGGACGGTGGCGATGGTGGTCATGGCGGCAGTATCATTTTTGAAGCGACGCCCGAAGTGCGCACCTTGAGCGATTATCGTTTTCATCGTAAATTTATGGCTGAAAACGGAGAAGCGGGAAAAGGTTCCAATATGACCGGAAAAAATGGCCAGGATCAGATTTTAAAAGTGCCGGAGGGAACGGTTGTAGTTGACGCGGAGACCGGTCGTGTCGTGGCAGATCTCAATCATGCGCAGACCCGCGTGATTTTGAAAGGTGGACGAGGCGGAAAGGGGAATGCCCGTTTTGCGACGCCAACCAGACAGGCACCGCGTTTTTCCACGCCCGGACGCAAAACAATGGGCAGGGAAGTAATATTAGAACTGAAATCCATTGCAGATGCGGGGTTGGTAGGATTTCCCAGCGTTGGCAAATCGACTTTGCTTTCTGTTGTTTCGGCAGCAAAACCCAAAATTGGCGATTATCATTTTACGACTCTCAGCCCGAATTTGGGTGTGGTTTCTGCAACAGCAGGCAGCTTCATACTGGCGGATATTCCGGGCTTGATTGAAGGTGCCAGTGAAGGAGCTGGCTTGGGGCATCATTTTCTGAGGCATATCGAGCGCACGCGTTTGATTGTGCATATGATAGATGCTTCCGGTTTTGAAGGACGGGATCCGGTTGAAGATTATTATGCGATTCGTACAGAACTGGCAGCTTACAGCCAGGCTTTGGCGGAAAAGCAGGAAATAGTAGTGGCTGCAAAAATGGATATTCCGGGTGCAGAAGTGGGCTTGGAGATGCTGCAGGCGGAGTTGGAACCCAAAGGAATCCGTGTTTATCCAATCTCTGCGGCTACAACACAGGGTGTCAAAGAATTGATCGAAGCAGTGGCACTTTTGTTGCGGGAAATACCTGCTCCGCAGCCAATAGAAGAAGAGGGAGTCCTGGAAGAATGGGAAAATTATGATTCTCAATTCAGCTATGAACTTACCAGAGGAGAGGATGGGATTGCCGAGATCAACGGCAGTCTGATCGAGAATATTTTTGAACGGATTGATCCGGAAGATCCGGACTCCATGCGGCATTTCGCAAAACTTTTGGAGGATTACGGAATTGTGCAGGCTTTGCGCGATTTTGGCGTCAAAGATGGTCAGGAAGTACGCATGAATGGGGAAACTTTTGACTTTATAGATTAATGCCGGTTTTGCCGGAGATGGAGTAAGAAAATGACGAGTAAACAGAGGGCTATGCTGCGGGCAATGGCGAATGAATATCAACCGATCATTTATATTGGCAAAGAAGGCGTGACAGAAGCACTTCTGCAAGATGCTGATGCGGCGCTGGAAGCCAGGGAACTGGTTAAGGGTTCGATCGGAAGAAATGCAGAAATAGATTTGAAGGAAGCAGTGGCACAGCTGTGCAGTGCTTTGGAAGCAGAGCCGGTGCAGGTAATCGGCAGGAAATTTGTCATTTTCCGTCAGTCGGAAAAACATCCGACGATTCTTCTTTAGACCGTTGTTTTCTGGCGGCATGGTAGCTGCAGGCTGCAAACAAACAGCAGATACCGGCAGCAATAGGGTACAATGGGCTTATACGGAAAAGAAAGTACCAGCAAATAAGAAAAAAAGCACAAGTGAGATAAGCACGGTATTTGTTGGGCGCAAAAGCGGTATGTTTTAAATTGGTTTTTGCGTAATATTGGTGCATTTCTTCCTGCAGTGCCTGATGCAGTTTTTGTGCATCAATGGCTGGCAGGGAGGCCTGGGCATGGTGCAGCAGTTCCTTTTGCCCGAGTAAGCAAAATTGAATCCCCAGCCGTTCAGAAAAGGCGCGCGCATCGTCCTCATAAGTGGAGGGTGTGACCAGGCAACATGTGGAAGCATTTAATTTCTGTAGTTTCCGGTAAATTGAGAGCATTTGCCGGATTCCGACGGGAATTTGCGGATGATTATGGAATGCGTAGCAAAATAGAGCGTTATCTTTGAAATATATCCCATGGTAGGCACTGACCGGAGTGCCGGTAGGATAGCGCTTTAAAAATAGTGCGCGGCAGATTTCCCGATATTCCTCGCCGGGCAGCAGGACGAGCGCTTCCAAAGTGAGTGTACGGCGAAGGCGGTCTAATTCAGCGGAAATAAAGCGTTCCAATCGATAACGCCGATAAACAGTGCAGAATAACAGGATGCTGGCGCACAGGCATAAGCTCAGCAAAGCAGCGCCGCGTATGGGGGCACCCAGATAGCGCAACAGGAAGAAGAGAAAGATAAGTAGCATAAGTGAGCCCAGAATACAGTCGAGCAGATGCGCTGATGTACTTTTTCCTCCATAGCAACGATGTTTAAAATAACGAAGTTCTTTGGGATTCAGATTCATCGGAAAACTCCTTTACTGCTGGATAGTATTTCCAATCATGTGGGTTTTGATACCATAAGAAAAGGGAAAGGCTAAATATGAAAACAGGAATTTTAGGCGGATCATTTAATCCACCGCATTTGGGGCACCTTTTTATAGCTCAGTCGGTATATCAGGAATTTGGCCTGGATGAAGTACTCCTATTGCCTTTGGGAACGCCGCCGCATAAAACGCATATTGCTCCCAGAGAGGCGCGGGAGATAATGTGCCGTATGCTAGCGAAGGCGGCGGATGGTTTGCAGGTATGTACGATAGAACTGGAGCGACAGGGGTATACCTATACGGTAGATACGCTGCGGCAGATGCGGCAACAATATCCCGGGCACAGTTTTTATTATATTATCGGAACGGATACACTTTTCCAGTTGGAGCACTGGCGCGACTATCGTCAGGTTTTTGAGTATACGGAATTTATATGTGTGCCTCGCCCGGGGGATGACAGAGCGAAGGTGGAGGATAAAATCCGGCAATTCCGCAGAGAATATCAAAAGGAAATTTTGTTGAGCACCGCTGTTGGCCCGAATATTTCCTCTACAGGAGTGCGGGAAGCAATTTGCCAGAACAGAAGCACGGATGGCATGCTGCTGCCGGAAATCAGAGATTATATTGAAAGGATGCACCTGTATGCAGAAGCGTGAGCAGCGAAAGATTTATGTGGAAAGCATTCGGGAAAGATTGAGCGCGCAACGATTTGCTCATTGCCTGGGCGTGGAAAAGGCAGCGCTTGCACTTGCACAGCAATATGGCGAGAGTGAAGAGCGAGCCAGCACAGCAGCATTGCTGCACGATTATGCCAAGGAGCTTCCAAAATCGCATTTGCTGGATTTGGCCAAACAATATCGGATTGAAATAGACGATGTATATGCAGATTCACCGGGATTATTGCATGGGCCGGTGGCTGCATGTCTGGTGAAGGAGAAGTTTCATATAACGGATGAACTGATTTTAAAGGCGATTCGAAATCATACGGTAGGGGCTGCATCCATGTCCACACTGGAAAAAATTATATACCTGGCGGATATGATAGAGGAAACCAGAGATTTTTGTGGAATAAATATAATAAGGGAAGCAGCACGGAATAGTCTCGATGAAGGAATGTATATGGCGTTGACGCGTACAATAGCCTATACTATGGAACGAAGGCTGATGGTGCATCCTGATTCAATAGAAGCATATAACGATCTTTTGAGACAACAGAAGGAGAATGGACATGAAGCAGTTTGATGATGCAGTAATGGCAGTTGCCAAAAAACTGGATGAGAAAAAAGCAAGGGATATCGTTCTGCTCGATGTGAGCAAAGCGACAATTTTAGCTGAAACATTTATCATCTGCAGCGGTACTTCCCCCAATCAAGTGCGAATGTTGGCCGATGAAACAGAGCGGACTATGGCGGAACAGGGCATTTTTAAAAAGAGACTGGAAGGATATCGGGAAGGGCGCTGGGTCGTGGTAGATTTTGGCGATGTACTGGTGCATATTTTTCATCGGGAAGAGCGAGAATTCTATGATATTGAGCGGCTGTGGAAGAATGAAGGAAATTACCTCAATTATATTGGTGAACAGCCTGCTGAAAACTGAAATATATAAAAAGCATCGCCTGAGGCGATGCTTTTTTTAATACTGTGATTCATGGGTGGTTTTGGATTGGAAAGTATGAAGCACACCGGCTGCAATATCAGCAGCTTGCTGGCAGGCCGAAACGTATAATGTGTCATCATCTGGCGTACAGAGCGGACCGGAATGATATCCCAGATTACTATGCTGTACCATGCTGATTTCTGCCCTCGGTCGTTTTCCTACCTTTTTACATAAAGGGATATGAAAATCCGGCAGTGATATTAGCATAGGTGGAGTAGCTGCGATCAACGGAGTTGTACCTGAACCGGTCAGATGAAAAAGCAAGAATGGTTTTTCGCGGAGTACTTGCCGGTACTTTTTCTGAAAGAAACGTTTTCCTGAAGGAAAAAAAGCGCTGTTATCCAATAAAACAACGCACAGGTTGCCTGGATATTGTCTGCAAAAAGCATGCAAAGCCACTAATCCGGATGAGTAGTTGGCATTTACAGGATTTGCAAATGCGCAGCAGGCTGCTAAAGCAAGCGGAAGGAATAACAACAACGAAAAAAACCATGCCCAATGAAAAAGGCGAACGATAAACCAACAAATACAAAACAATAATACCAACGGGATGGCAATTTGCAAAAATTGTGCCAAAGGGTTTCCATAATAGCGGCGATAGGGGAAAAAGCAACGCTTGGGAGTATCATAATAAGCGGCAACGATTGCATCCGCCTGAGAGGGGTCTCCGAATACCATATTGGTACAAGAAAAGCCAAATTGATGTTTACGCTCTAAAAGTACAGGCGCCTGCACAGAATACTGTTTTGCTGCAAAGTGAATAAAGGCTTCTTTTTGATTGGGAAAATGGCGCACCGGATAGTACCGCAGTAAAATATCGGAAAATTCACGGGTAGTCATAGAAAATCCTCCCTATCGGTTTCTATTATTATAACAGAAGCATGAATTGGAAGAATATGATAAAATTGTAAAAAAATCAAAAGTGGTTTTCTATTTCGCGCTGCTGTGCTATAATATTTTTTATGGTAATTTTGCAACAAAACATTTTGAAATGGAGGCAGGATCGGATTGAATAAAACGGTGATGCGTATTGTACTGTGTTTATTGGCATTTATGATAATCTTTTCCTGCATATATTCTGTATTTGCCGCAGGAATTGATGAAGCTGATATCACGGCAGCCGCGGTGATTTTAGTTGATGCGGAAACGGGCGCGGTTCTCTATGAAAAAAATGCGGATGCACAGAGGGCACCGGCCAGTACAACCAAACTGCTTACAGCGGTTTTGGCATTGGAAAATCTGCAGATGGATCAGGAAATAACGGTCCCGCCGGAGGCTCAGACAAGCGGCTCCAATATGGGATTAAAGCCGGGGCAGATTGTTACGGTTGAAACGCTGCTATACGGATTGCTGCTTAGTTCAGGTAATGATGCAGCAGTGACGTTGGCCATTGCAATAAGCGGAACGGTAGAAGCCTTTGCACAAAAAATGAATGAAAAGGCACAGGCATTGGGAATGTTGAATTCCCATTTTGTGACCGCTTCCGGATTGGATGCCGAAGGGCATTATGTAACGGTACGGGATATGTCCATTCTGGCACGCTATGCTTATAGTATTGAAGAGCTGCGTACGATTATGGCAACGGAAGAGAAAACATTGTATACCGTTGATAAAAGTGTCAGTTACCAATTGGAAAACACCAATTTGTTGATTCATACTCCACGGCTGGATGGAAATGGTGAACCTTATACCGGGGCTTCCTATCTTTATGAATATGCTACTGGAATGAAAACAGGCTCTACCAGAAATTCAGACGGCTGCCTTGTGGCAAGCGCGGAAAAAGATGGGCAAAAGTTAATTGCCTTGATTTTTGGGGATAATTCCGATGGAGAAAAAGATCGTTGGAAGATAGCTGCCAAATTATTTGATTATGGGTTTTCCAATTATAGAAATTTCTCTCTTACTGAGCTGATTGGCGGGACAGTAGGGTTGGATGTGGTAGGCGGGCCGGTGATCAATGGAGCGGCGGCAAAGCTTCAGTGTATGCCTGTTTCTCAGGAAGGCGTTGAAGTGATTACTTTGCCGGTAGATAGCGACCTGAGTGCGATTGAATATACGATTGAGCCGAACAGTGCTGCTCTGAATGCCCCTATTTCCGAAGGAACGGTTGTGGGGGATATAGAGATTACGCTCAATGGTGAACTGTTGCTTAGTGGCCATTTGATAGCCGCAGAAGCAATGATGACGGCAGAGGAGTATGCAAAGCTTTCCGGAACCCAATCGGAAATATCGAATTTGCTCAATTTGGATACAGAAAAACGACAAAATCTGCGTAAATATACGTGGCTGTGGCTGTTGATTCCTTTCGGAGGCGTTGTTTTCCTGATATGGCGAGGGCTGCAAAATAATCGGCATTCTCGCAGGCGGTATCGTGGTGCAGCTGTGAGAAGTTCGCGTATGGCACAGCAGAAAAATTTAATGGATGGACATAGCTATCGCAAAACTGCGCGGCCGGTCAGTAGAATTGCAGCGCAAAACGGATCCAGACAGGCGGTAGTCCGCCGTACTTCGGTAAGTCGGGCAAGCAGTAGAGTCAATGGCTCGCGGCGCAGTGCAGTACGCCGTACTGCAACGGTGCAGCAAATACGCCCCAATGTGAGAAGAACACGCCGGAGTGGCAGAGAAATATAAGAGCAGGAATTTGATTTCCTGCTCTTTTTTAGGAAATATTGAGCTGCATACCGTCATATGCGAAACAGAGTGCGTAGTCGGCATAGATCTGTTCCGGAGCGCAATAATCATCGTAGGAAAGCTGCTCAAATTCTTCAATATGCGTGATAACAGCCTGTTTGGGCTGATAGTGCGCGAGCAACGGTAAAGTATGCTGCAGGAAACTGGTTTCTCCCGGATAGGATGCACGCAAGTTTCCCATTCCCAAAATCATACAATGGCAATCATGTAATTGTGGCAGATTAAAAGGAATTGCATTAACATGACATGGACAATAAAAGACGCGGCAGCCTGTCTGCTCTATGAGAAATCCATCGGCAAATTCATTGCTCAGAGGGATGCGGGTAATGCAAAAGTCGGCAATTTGAAGAAATGGTAGTTCATCGAGCGTACAGAATTGCTCTTCAGCATAATAATCCAGCAGCGAAGAGAAGGAATTTATGCCAAGACGAATCCCGCCTCTTGGCAGGTGCACTGCAACGGGCGGCAGTGTATCCGGCCGTAATTCCATAATCTGCTCAATCACACGCAGGCCAAGTGTGTGATCCGGATGAAAATGGGAAAGGAAAAGGTGGGTCGGGCAGGAGATACTTTGTTCGGTTAGAGAAATGGATATGCTTTCGGGCGCATCGAACAGAGTATGAATTTCAGGCAAATAAAGGCTTTGCCCTCTGCGCATATATCGGCCTCCCAATTTCTGAGCCTGTTGGCAGATGAAACAGTTACAACAAGGGCGGGGGATGGGAATGGAACCACCGCTGCCCAAAATGGAAATTTTCATCATAAAAAAGGACTCCAAATGTAAACTTTATGAGTTGGATAGATGCATTATACTGCAAAAAACGCTATAATACTATTATCGCCTGTCCAAATAGATAAAAAGAGGCAAAAAAGGAAATAAGTAAGGAACATCAGGATGGAAGAAATACAGATCGAATCAAATCAGAAAAAGCAGCGGAGGCTCCGTTTTATGGGTGTGCAACCGTTGTTTTTTGTGTTGCTGGCAATCTATGCGGCTTTGATTATTTATGTGGCTTGCAGCTGGAAACTGTTTTATGACGTAAAAAAGGAACTTTGGTGGCTGAATCTGGTCTACGCGGGGCTTTTTTTACTGGGAATTGGATTTTTCTTCTTTTTCCGTTTTCGCGCACATAAATCAAAAGGGGTATTGTTGAATCATCTGCTGTTGACCGTATTGGCAGCGTTTTTTTCTTACTACCAGATTGAAATGCTGGGCTTTAATGATATTATCAAGGAAGAAGTGCAGGCTGTATTTATCAATTGGGGATTGATCCTGTTGATCTATCTGCTGGGCTATGTTTTGACCAACCGCTTCCGAGGGGCAGTTATTTTTGGTAATACGCTTTGCTTTGTGTTGGCCGTGACAAATCACCTGGTATTTCTTTTCCGCGGTACACCACTGCTACCCAATGATATCTATGCAACGCAGACGGCAATGAGCGTACTGGGGCAGATGAAATACGAAGTGTCGTATCAGACGATACTGGGTGTACTCCCATGGGTGTTGAATTATGCCATTGCAGGTAATATAACCTATAAAAATCAGTCGTGGAAAGCGCATCTGATTGCAAAAATCGGAGGTACCGTAGTGATTACGGCAGTGATGCTGTTGTGTATTTGTACTGATGCGTTGCTGTATTGCGGGACTTCAATCAGTTATTGGAATACGGTAAAAAGCTGCAATGCAAATGGCGAAGTGATGCAGTTTATGATCTATATTCGCAAATCGCAGGTCGAAAAACCGGAAGAATATTCTCTGCAACGAATTGAGGAGATTGAGAATCAATATGCTTCTCTTGGAGAACAGGGAGAACAACCGGTGAGTGAGGAGAATCCCAATGTGATTGTCATTATGAACGAAGCCTTTTCAGACCTTTCTGTAATACAATCATTTGAGACGAATGAGGATTATTTGCCCTTTTTCCGCAGCCTGACGGAAAATACTATAAAGGGGCAGATGGTTGCTTCCATTAAAGGCGGAGGCACCTGTAATACGGAGTTTGAATTTCTGACCAGCAGTTCTCAGGCATTTTTGCCTGCTTCCTGCCTGCCTTACCAGCAGTATATTCATTCGGATATGCCTTCGATGGCCAGCATTATGAAAGGGCAGGGGTATCAGGTGTTGGCGATACACCCCTATTATGCGACCGGGTGGCGCCGTTCGACGGTATATCCTCTGCTGGGCTTTGATAAATTCCACAGCCTGGAGGATTTCCCGTCTTATGCGCAGAAAGGCAGACTGCGCCTGATTACAGATTATGCCAACTATCAATATCTGATTGAGCGTTTTGAAGAAAAGGAAGCAGATGCTCCCATATTTATCTTTAATGTGACCATGCAGAACCATTCTGGCTATTCCAGCGATTATAATTTTACTGAACGGATTACGTTAAACGATTATGATTCGGAAGAGTATCTCAATGCCGAAGTATATCTTTCACTGATGAGACAATCGGATTCGGCTTTTAAATATCTGATTGAATATTTTAAGAAAGTAGACGAACCGACCATTGTCGTGATGTTTGGGGATCACCAACCGGGGGATATGAATGCATTTTTGGATGCACTAAGTGCGGATCTGAGCGATTCCTTGGAGGATCTTTCCAAATTATATGTGGTGCCCTATATTATCTGGGCCAACTATGAAATAGGAGAGAAGGATATAGAATATATCAGTGCAAACTATTTGAGTAGCGTAGTGATGGAAATGGCAGGAATCCAGTTGCCTGCATACAATTCTTTCTTGCTGCAGCTGCGGGAGGAATTTCCGGTGATTTCTTCCAAAATCTGTATTGATCGTTTGGGAAATTATATAAGCCCTACGGAAGCTTTGACGCACAGTGAAATGGTGCGGGAATACCAGCTGCTGCAGTATAATAATTTATTTGACAGTAAAAACCGTAATGAATTATTCTTTTATGGTTATGAAACAAGTCAGGAGCAATAGCTTTCAGTCTTGAAAATCAAAGAGCATGGCATATAGCCATGCTCTTTTTCATCTGAAAATTATTCGCAGATTGTGACAATAGATCATCGGAACATGAAGATCTCAATCAGTTTGCTTCGCGGCGGCAATTTCTGCGGCAATAGACAGCATACTGCTGGTACCGATACGATCTGCACCCGCAGCAACCATATCCAGAGCCTGTTGCAGAGTGCGGATTCCGCCTGCCGCTTTCACCTTAGCCCGATCTCCAACTACCTCACGCATCAATCGAATATCTTCCACGGTTGCACCGCCGTAGGAAAGCCCGGTTGAAGTTTTTACAAAATCGGCTCCGGCTTTAACGCAAATTTCACAGGCACGAATTTTTTCTTCTCTCGTCAGCAAACAGGTTTCCAGGATTACTTTTAAAATAGCACGATCGGTGCATGCTTCCCGTACACCACAGATATCACGGTAAACAGCATCAAAATCCCCGGATTTCATGGCACCGATATTCAGCACAATATCGATTTCCTGTGCGCCATCGGCAATGGAAGTGCGTGCCTCAAAAGCTTTTACTGCGGCAGGTTGTGCACCGAATGGAAAACCGGCGGTTGCGCCTACCTTGACTTTGCTGCCGGCCAATTGTTCTGCAACCAATGGTGTATAATAACCGTGCGTGAAGACAGTGGCAGCGCCGTAAGTGATGGCTTCCTGGCAGAGCTGGATGATTTGTTCCTTGCTGGCTTCTGCTTTGAGCAGTGTGTGATCAATAATGGAAAGAATGGAATTTTGATCGATCATAATAGACTCCTTATTTGAGGCAGGCAGGATAGATGCCTGTATTTTGCATTTGAGTCAGGCCACGGGAAACATCCTCGCGGTCAGAGGGATAAGTGATGCCCATCCAGGCGCAATCACAGGGAAGCACTTCTACGTGCATGCGGCCGGTACGGATCAGATCGTCTACCATAGTAGGCAGGACGTATTCACTGGTCAGATCATCAGGCTGTAAGGAATGAATAAAACGATCAAAGCAATGCTGGGCTTCCACAAACACGGAGGGCTGGAAGCCCCAGAAATTCATGGAAACAATGCTTTCTCCATCCAGAAGTTGCCCGTCTTCTTTTCCGTAGTTGCTGGTGATCAAGCCATTTTCCAACGGCATGATCTGATAAGTTTCAGTGACACCGATCAGTTTACCGCCGATTGTACGGCAAATGCCACGGTTGACTGTTCCGTTGTGGGAAACCGTATTTTTCAGGCGATAACCCACCATGCAGGCCGCCTGTGCATCGCCGGAAGCGGCTATTTTTTCCAGATGATTTGCACAAATGGCATAAGATTCTCTGCCATAATAATCATCGGCATTGATAATGGCAAAAGGTTCATGGATGGCGTCTTTTGCAGCCAGAAGCGCCTGCACTGTTCCCAACATTTTTTTACGCTCAGTGGGCAGCGTATAGCCTGCCGGCAGATAAGCTTCGTCCTGAAAAACATAGACTACTTCAGCTCGAGCCTCGGCAAAAGTGCCGATCGCTGCTTTGAAGTCTGCTTCAATTTCACGTTTAATAACGAACACAATTTTTTCAAATCCGGCTAAAACCGCATCATAAATTGCATAGTGAATTAAAATTTCTCCATTGGGGCCGATGGGAGCAATCTGTTTGATGCCACCATAACGGGAACCTAAGCCAGCGGCTAATACCATTAGTGTCTTTTTCATTACGATTATCTTCTCCTATTTCAACTTGATGGGATTAAAATTCTTTATAAATTCCATGCGGGTAAAATTGCAGCGGGATGGCACTTCCCTTTCCAAAAAGAGTATCCATTTCCAGAGCATATCGTTCTCTTAATGGATTGGGGACGATAGCCAGTATGGTACCTGCAAAGCCACCGCCATGTACACGAACGGCACCTTCACCCTGCAGCAAATGCTCGCTGTAGGCCAACGCCAGCGAGAGTGCCTGGTGTTCGGGAGCGGAAGAGAGAAATACATTTTGCAGATACTGGAAGGAAGAAGCACCAGATTGCCGCAGTAATTGCAGAAAGGCAGTGAAATCTCCCCGGTCTATTATGGAAGCCATGCGATGGACGCGGTCATTTTCCGTAAAGAAATGGTGGGCACGCAAAAGCGGGCGATCTTCCAATTCCTGACGCAAAATGGGAAGGTTGGCATAAAATTGTGCCGGATCACATTCTCTTAGATGCGATTTTCCCAAAGCCTGGGCTACGGAAGTCATTTCCCGTGGGATGGAAGCGTAAGCATCGGTCAAGTGTGCATGACTGCTGTGTGTATTCACAATAAATAACTGATATCCATAATCGGCACAATCAAAGTATAAGCTGCGCACCTGAGGCTGTGTTTCCAATGCGAAATCGATGGCACAGATGCCGCCGGTAGCGCAGGTGAGTTGATCCATCATGCCGCTGGGCTTACCAAAATATACATTTTCGGCATGTTGTGCAGCGAATGCCAATGTTTGTGGAGACAAAGTATCCGCAGCGTAAAAACGATTGAAAAGTGCCGCTATCAGAACTTCGAATGCAGCGGAAGAAGAAAGCCCGGAACCGATGGGGATTTCTGAAGTGATATATGCCTGGAAACCACCGATGGGAATTCCGGCCTGCGCTAACCAGGCAGCAACGCCCCGCACCAGCCCGGCAGAAGAACCTGCCTCCTGCGTCTGCGGTTGTAAACAGCGCAGATCGACTTGTAAACTTCCAGACTGTTCGGAATGGATAGACACAAAGAAGTCGTCTGTTTTCCGAGCAACAGCCAGCATACCCAGGTCAATGGCCGCAGCAATCACGCAACCATGCTGATGATCGGTATGGTTGCCGCAAAGTTCAACTCTGCCCGGAACAGAACAACCAAGGGCAGGTAAGGAACCAAATATCTGTTGAAAACGGGAAATGGCCTGCTGCTTGCGTTGAAACATCTTATACCTTCCTTTTATTTTGCTGTATTGTGTATTCAAGCAAAAGTATAGCATAGATTTACCTGTTTTTCATCTTAAATAATTGTAAATGCAATTTGCTCACACTTGTATGCAGAATGCATATGGTATCAATAAGATAAAATCAGAAGGAGGGAGGAGTATGAAAGTGCAAGTGCTGGCAGATCTGCCCATTGGAAAGACTGCAAAGGTAGGGAAAATATCGGCAAAAATAGCGATCAAAGGCCGATTGTGGGATATAGGGCTGGTAGAAGGTTCGGAAATCAGCTGCCTTTATGCGGCACCTTCGGGAGAGCCGCGGGCATATCGAATTAAGGGAAGCGTGATCGCTCTTCGCAGAGAGGATGCCGTTTATATAGAAATTGTTTCATAGAAATGGAGGAGCACATGGGGCTGACAATAGATTCCACTGGCAATAAGGCAAAAGATAGGGGAATGCATATTCCTAAAGAGTCGGGGCAAAAGATAATTGCTCTGGCCGGAAATCCAAATGTAGGAAAGAGCACGGTTTTTAATCAATTAACCGGTATGAAACAGCATACCGGAAATTGGCCGGGCAAAACAGTGAGCAATGCTTGGGGATACTGCACTTATCAGGGAGAACAATACATATTGGCAGATATTCCAGGCGCATATTCACTGATGGCGGTTTCGGCAGAGGAAGAGGTGGCGCGAGATTTTCTATGCTTTGGTGAGGTGGATGCGGTAATTGTGGTCTGTGATGCCACCTGCCTGGAACGCAATTTAAATTTGGTTATGCAGATTGCTGAAATACAAGCGAATGTGGTTCTCTGCCTGAACCTGATGGATGAAGCCAAAAAGAAAAATATCCATATTGATTTACAAAGGCTGGAACAGGAACTGGGGATTTCGGTTGTCGGAACAACTGCGCGCAGCAAAAAAGGGCTGAATCAGCTGATGGAACAAGTCAAATGCAGTTTGGAATCCGGCAGGCACGCACCGATGTATATCTCTTATGGAAAACAGATAGATCAGGTGGCTGCCGCAGAAACAGAAATATTGGAACAATTGCTTACAGACAAATTGAATGCCCGTTGGACAGCGCTTAAGCTGGCAGAAGGAGATGCAAAATTGCTGAGCGCCATCAAAGAAAATCTTCAGCTTACAGCTGAGCAAAAGGCTGGATTGGAGGCGAGTAAGCAGCGCATAGAACAAAACTTGACTGGCTTGGGAATCAGCCAGGAACAAGTGAGAGAAAACATCATCCGTATCGTCTA
Organism: Clostridiales bacterium; assembly: GCA_003149735.1. Next base: position 75,425 of record QANA01000056.1, read on the forward strand.
TCGAAAAGCAGGGCAGATTTGCCAAAAATGTGTGGTCAGAGGAGAAAACCTAAAAGAAGTACGCAGATTGAGGGCAGATCGTATCCTGACCAGTAAAGCGGCAGGAATTCCGCTTATGGTTGCTCTGCTGATCGGAATCTTTTATTTGACAATGGTTGGTGCAAATTATCCTTCCGGCCTGTTGGCTGACGGCCTATTCTGGTTGCAGGATCAATTATATATGCTTTGCAAGGCGTTGGCGTTGCCCTGGTGGATTCGAGATCCGCTGGTATTAGGTGTATACCGTACACTGGCCTGGGTTGTGTCGGTCATGTTGCCTCCAATGGCGATTTTCTTTCCGCTATTTACCTTGCTGGAAGACGTTGGCTATTTGCCGCGGGTTGCTTTTAATCTGGATTATCAATTTCAAAAATGCAGTGCGTGTGGAAAACAGGCCCTCAGCATGTGCTGAGGGCCGATTTGGATGCCGATTGATGTTTATGAAAGGCCGCAATCGTGATAAAGTTGAGCAATCACAGTGCTTTTATGAGCAATATAGCGATCGATGTCTTCTGGAAAGAGGCGGGCGGCCTCCTGTTTGATTTGACTGTAAGCCTCACGGGCATCCGCATTGTTGCGCAAATAATCGCGAAATGTTATATGCCTGTGCAATTCGGCGCAATCTTGAGCGCAAGCATATAGGTGATGTGCCATGAACTGAGGCCTGTAGGTATAGGCAAAGGCTTCTCGGCCGGCAATCCCCAAATCACCCTCGTGCGTATAACCCAATGCTTGCAAACGATGAATTATTTCGGGCAGTATAATGCGGCTTTGCAGGACGAGGTCAACGTCTAAAATAGGCTTGGCCCACATGCCGGGTACAGAAGTGCTGCCGACGTGTTCGATGGACAGGATTGTGTTTCCAAGAGCGGCTTGCAAATCATCCCGCAATGCTTCAAAGGCCTGTGCCCATTGCGGCATATAAGGCAGCACTTTTACATGGGAGGTGCGCATGTAATCACTCCGTTTCACATAAACCCAGATAAGCAAGAGTTTCCTGGGCGTTGGTATCCGGCTTGGCTTTGGGCCAGACTTTTTGAATGACGCCCTGCTCATCAATATAAAAGGTGGTACGTACAACTCCCATACTGGTTTTTCCATAACTTTTTTTCTCCTGCCAGACACCATAGGATTCAATTGCAGTGCGTTCCGGATCGGAGAGCAGCAGGAATGGTAAATCGTATTTCTGAGCAAAGCGCGTATGCGAAGCGACGCTATCCTTGCTGATGCCGATGACGATAATGCCATGTTCGGCGTATACATGTTGAGCGGCAGCAAAGGCACATGCCTGACGAGTACAGCCGGGGGTATTATCACGAGGATAAAAATAGACGATGCGTTTGCGTCCGTTGTAATCGGAAAGCGTTACCGGAGTACCGTTTTGATCGGGCAAGGTAAAATCAGGGGCCAGTTGCCCCGCCTGTAACAATTCACTCATATGATAATCTCCTTTAGGGTTTTATAAATACAAAAGTATCGGAGGTGGAATGGCGGGCAGAGTAGCAATATCCCAAACGGTTGAAATTTTTTAACTGCAGGGGATCTGTACAGTTTTGTTCGGCCAGCCAGCGCACCATTTCACCACGGGCCATTTTGACATAAACACCTTTTTCAATGATTTTTTGCCCCAGTTGCTGCCCGAATATACAGGTATATCGGGGAAAACCCGAAGGCAGATGCGGGCGGACGGCTTTGCTGTACTCAGCAGAAGATAAATCCAGCAATGCTTCACATTGTTCAGCCTGTAACTGTTGCCAAAGCGCATTTCCCCAAAATGAATATAAATTAGGATGGTTTTCAACAACCAGAGGCGCCTGCATTTCCAGACGATAACTGCAAATGCCGTCCAACGGGCGCAAGATACCGTAGAAGCCGGATAAAATGCGCAAATATTTTTGTATGTAAATAAAGTGCCGGTCTTCAAAAACCTGCGGCGCCATATACTGATACTGGATTCCGTCATAGGCTAGAATTGCAGAGGAAAGCTGCCTGTCCAGCTGCATTTTCTGGAAACGGTCGTAATTGAGCACTGCGATATCGGCATTACAGCCAAGCAGTTGTTGCAGATGTTGCGGTGAAAAAGTGCGTAACCGCTGCAATAAGGTCTCTGTTTTATGCAGAAGGACGGGTTGCGAGCAAGGCGCAGGAAAATCTGAATGGTCACGCATTTTTTTTGCCGGAGAAATGAGAATACGCCACTGCATGCGGCAGCACCTTCTTTCGGAATCTTTTTTATCAGCATACTGTAAATTTAGGAAGCTTGCAAGGAGAAAAGCGGAAAATGAAGAAGGAGTATCGTTTTTTTTGGAGAGGCGAGGCTGAATGCTTGCCGGTTTTATTGGAATTGCTTTGGTTACAGATGCAGGAAACCTCTGAATTATGAAAAACAGAGCAGCTATTTATATTCGACTTTCAAAAGAAGAAAGACAGCAAAAGCAGGGAAGTTTGCAGATGCAGAGGGAAATGCTGGAGCGCTATGCAGAGGAAAAAGGATTCTCATTGGCAGGTATTTATTGTGATGATGGGCAAAGTGGCGTGGATTTTGAAAGGCCTGCCTTTCAGGCATTGATGAGAGATATAGAGGCTGGTAAAATTGATATCTTGCTGACAAAAGATCTTTCGCGCCTGGGGAGGAATAGTGCGCGTACGACAGACCTGTTGGATGAATATTTTCCGTCAAAAGGGGTGCGGTATATTTCGGTGAATGAAGGGGTTGACACGCAGGCTGAAAGCAGTGCCAATCTGATAGCTCCCATCGCTAATGCGGTGAATGAGTTGTATGCACGGGATATTTCACAGAAAATCCGATCCAGTCTGTACGCCAGGATGGAAGCCGGCCAGTATATCGGGAGTTTTGCGCCGTATGGATATCGGAAAAGCAATAAAGAACATGGCAAGCTGGAGCGGGATTGGCAGGCAGCGGCTGTGGTACGAAAAATTTTTACTTGGGCGTCTGCAGGAAAAACACCTGCTCAGATTGCTGAAAAGATGGAACAGGAGCAATACTGTACCCCACTGGAATATCGCCGGTCAGGGATGATTTTACGCAGCCAAATGAGGCAATACCGCTGGGAGTCAGGGACAGTACGAAAATTGTTGAGGAATCCATGCTATATGGGGATGCTGGTACAGGGGAGAACACAGAAAATCTCCTTTAAAGCAAAACGAAGCAAATCATTGCCAAAAGAATGCTGGCGTGTCTGCATGCAGGCTCAGGAGGCGATTGTCTCGCAAGAAATGTATACTCAAGTACAGCGTATGTTGGCCGGTCGGCGTCGCAGACCTCGGGGAGGATGGCAAAACCTGTTCGCCGGCATTGCCTGGTGCGCTGACTGCGGAGCAAGAATGTCTTCCGCACAAAGCGGCGGTCACCACAGCTTAATTTGCGGAGCATATAAACGGCGAGGTAAAGATGCCTGTAGCAGCCATCGCCTTTCCTATGAAGCATTGTTGGAAGAGGTCGAAGATAAAATTATGATGCAGCTGCAAACAGCTTCTGTACAAAAAGAAACAATGATGGGAAATTTATGGCAGCAGCTGCAGGCGATAGCAAAAACAGGGCAGCAGGAAAGAAAACGCCAACAGATTTATAATAAGTTAAGGCATCTGTATGATGATAAATATAGCGGGAAAATTACGGAAGAACTTTTTTTGCAGCTGCAGACACAGTATGAAGGGGAACTGTCCGGGATAAACGGAGCACTTGCCTTGCAGATAAAAATGGAAGAACAGTGGCAGTGCTGGAAGAAAATGGCGGAACGGGCTTGGAACCCTTCCGCTCTGACGAGGGAGATGCTGCTGATTATGATTGAACGCATCGAAGTAGCACAACCGAAAGCTGATTTGCCGATGGAAATCACAATTCAATGGAAAAAAAGAAGCAGACAAGAGAGCCTGCTTCCTAATGGACTTAATGTTTGACAGGAGGATACTCAGCCCGTTTTGCCTGCGTTTCGCAATAGATACAGCGATAAACACGGGCGGCCGGATCAGTCAAGCGAAATACCTGTGGTAATTCCTGCTCCACAGATGTAATGCAGCGGGGATTTTTGCATTTGAGTACGTCGCGCAACTCGGCGGGCAGTTCCATGCGATGCTTTTGAACGCTGCCATTGGTGATGGTATTGACGGTGATACCGGGATCAATAAAGCCCAGCGCCGTAAAATTCAGGCGGATCAGCTTATCAATCTTGATAATATCCTTACGCCCCATTTTAGAGCTGGGGACGTTCATGAGGATTGCTACCGAACAATCCAGATCTCCCAAATCAAGTGCGTCATAAATCGCCATGGCTCTGCCTGCCTGGATATGATCGATTACATAACCATTCTGGATAGAATCAACATTCATGCTTATTTTACCTCCAAAAGTTTCAGAATCAGTGCCATACGCACGTATTTGCCATTAAGTGCCTGTTTGAAATAGCATGCGCGAGGATCATTATCTACGGCAGTAGTAATTTCGTTTACGCGGGGTAACGGATGCAGAATGCACATATCTTTTTTGGCATGGCGCAATTTTTCAGGGTTGAGGATGTAGCTATCCTTTAAACGAACATAATCTGCTTCGTTAAAGAAGCGCTCCCGCTGAACACGCGTCATATACAGAATATCCAATTGCGGCATTGCATCTTCCAGCGAGTTGGTTTCTTCAAAGGCAATTCCCTTTTTCAACAGAATATCATTGCGAATGTACTCCGGTACTTTCAGTTCATCAGGAGAGATCAAAACAAATTTTACATTTGGATATCTGCTCAGCGCGCCAATCAGCGAGTGAACGGTGCGACCAAATTTGAGATCGCCGCAGAGTCCGACCGTGAGGTGATCAAAACGGCCTTTTTCCCGTTTGATCGTCAGCAGGTCAGTAAGTGTCTGCGTGGGGTGGTTATGCCCGCCATCGCCTGCATTGATAATGGGTACGCCTGCATACATGGATGCAACCAACGGAGCACCTTCTTTGGGATGACGCATAGCGATAATATCAGCGTAGCAGCTGACAACTCGCACTGTATCGGCAACGCTTTCTCCTTTGGAAGCAGAACTGCTGGCAGCTTCGGAGAAGCCAAGCACCTGCCCGCCTAATTCATACATGGCAGCTTCAAAGCTGAGGCGTGTACGGGTCGAAGGTTCAAAAAACAAAGTAGCCAGCTTTTTCCCATGGCATTTTTCACTGTATTTGGCAGGATTGGCAATGATATCCTCCGCGGTTTCCATCAGTTCGTCAATTTCCTGCGTGGAAAGTTCCAGAATGTCGATCAGACTTCTCATTGTTGCCCTCCAATCCAGCTCTCATCTGAGGGATTATTGCGGAATGCGATCAGGCGGGAAATATCCTCCGGCTTGATATAGCCGCACTCAGCTGCAACTTTGGCAATGGTATCAAAATCTGTCAGGCTGGTATTTTCTACTTGGGCTGCAGCCAGACGGTCGAGCCCTTTCTGCATGGCGTAGGTGAAAATGCTGACAATGCCAAGCACTTCAGCACCTGCCTCGCGCAATGCTTCCACAACTTCGATGACGCTTCCGCCGGTAGAAATTAAGTCTTCAATGACGACTACCTTCTGGCCCGGCTCCAATTTACCTTCGATCCGATTCTGGCGGCCATGATCTTTGGCACTGCCGCGCACATATCCCATGGGCTTGCCTAAAATATGAGCAGCGATGGCAGCATGCGCGATACCTGCTGTGCTGGTGCCCATCAATACTTCACACTGCGGATATTTTTCCTGTACAGTGGAAGCAATGGCCTGTTCGATGTAATTACGTGCTTCAGGTGCGGTAAGAATCAGGCGGTTATCACAATAAACCGGGCTTTTGATGCCGCTGGCCCAGGTGAAAGGCTGGTCAGGGCGAAAAAATACCGCATGGATGGAAAGCAAAAATTTAGCGACTTCCTGTTTCATAGCAAAGACCTCCATTTGATTATCCTAAAAATTCCTGTACGCATCTGCGATAAGCAGCAACCGGATCGGCAGCCTGCGTAATGGGGCGACCTACAACGATATAGTCGGAACCGATTTCGCGGGCGCGAGCCGGAGTCGTAACACGTACCTGATCTCCTTTATCACCATCCGCAAAACGGACACCGGGCGTAACTGTCAAAAACTGCGCTCCGCAGGCCTCTTTTACTTTACCTGCTTCCAATGGGGAACAAACGACACCATCCAGCCCAGCCTTTTTAGCATTTTCTGCATAATGCATGACTACCTCTTCCATAGGAGCCTGGATCATGAGATCCTGCTCCATGCGCTCCTGGCTGGTGGAAGTAAGTTGAGTGACAGCAATCAGCAGTGGGCGACTGCCGTCGGGG
>QANA01000001.1 GCA_003149735.1 Clostridiales bacterium
CTGACTTCTTTTTCCCTAATCTGTTCGTTGATCAGCAATTCGTTAGCTATTGTCGTTTCCTCCTGTCCATCCTTGCCGCCAAGCGGCTTGCTGCCATTGCTTTTCCGCACAAAAAAAGCGCGGTACTACCCGCGCCTACATAGACTTTACGCCTGATAACCAGCCAACACTCGCATCGGCAGGTGAGAAACGGGCAGTTTCTTCTTGAACAAAACTATATTATCACAGTGCACAGGCGGTGTCAAGCATTTTTCGCTCCCACCCTGCTTTTTGTTTCTTCCTTATATAGTATACTCCATCGGTGCGCATTTGCAAGGCATATTTTGGAAAATAAAAATTTATAAATCCATTCTCTTTACATTTCGTTTCCGGGAGAAAAAAATGGTGTATGAATGCTACCATCATTGCCCACCAAAATATAAGGTCAGAGGGATCCTATGAATAAGACCAGGGAAAAAACAACCCGCTCTTTCCGATTGTCGTTCTCAAAACCATGGTGGCCAATCTGTTCGGCGCCATTACCACGATCCTGATTCTGGACATTGCAGACAGCTTCGGCCTTTCCACCGGAGAGCTCGGCGGTTTGCTGAGCGCAAACTATGTGGCCTCCGTGCGCATGCCGCTGATTGCCGGAAGGCTGGGGGATCTGTTCGGCAAAAAGCGGGTATTGATCGTCTCGGTCGTGATCAGCATCACCGACAGCCTGATGATTGCCTGGAGCCCTACCGCACTTATCTATTCCCTCGGCGTGATCATCGCCGGCATCGGTACCAGCGCGGAAAACAGCGTCATCACGCCTTTCCTTGCCGATATATACCCCGAAAAAGCAGCACGGTATATCTCATTATTGCAGGTGGCGGCCTCCGTTGCGGGAATGATCGGCCCGCTGCTTGTAAACCTCCTCCACGCCCGCCTCGGATTAGGCTGGCGGGAACAGAAACACCTTTCCCTCGCCATCCTGCTGATTCCCTATATTTCCCTTTTTTCATCAGGCTCGAGCGGCAGCAGAAAGGAAAAACTGCCAGGGGATCCCGCGAAGTTGCCCGGCTTTTACCCGACCCTTCTTTGCTTTGGGGTGCGTTGACGCTGATGCTTTCCTGCGCGACAGGCAATACTTTTACGAACTTCCTTGGCATCTTTTATCAGGAACGGTTCGGCGCGGTTGGCGCAGGTGTGCCGGCGCTTACGCTGCACCATACCATGTATGTCATCGCCAGATTCCTGGTCAGCTTCATCCGTAAAGGCAGACAATGGATCGGCTTCTGCTCCCTTGGACTTTCCGCCGTCTTTCTCTTTCTGACGGCTGCTGCCAAATCTGCCACCGCGGCACTCATTTTCGGAGCGCTCTATTCCTTCTGCTTTGCACCCGTCTATCCGTTTGTCATCAGCGACGCGGCCATCAGCTTCCCCGGGAACTCCGCAACCGCGACCAGCTTTATGTTCTCCGGCGGTTCCCTTGGCTGTATGCTGATTACACTGTTTGCGCCGCGTGTTGCCGGCGTCTATGGCACAAAGTTCCTCTTTTTCATTCTTTCGGCAACTTCTCTGGCAGCCATGCCGGTTTATAAAATCTACGCGGCGCACACTCGAAAAAAACGTCCGCTGCCCGATTGCTGAATATTTGCCGCGCATTTTACAGGCAAAAAAGAGTCGGTACTTGGGTACCGACTCTCTTTTATTTCCTTAATCAGGTTGTTCGGGCGGGTTTTCCTCCTCCCCTGCATCCTGAGATGCTTCCAAAGGCGGATCCGCCGGCTCAGTTTTGAGCAGCGCCTGCCTGAGCAGCAATTCCTGCTGCTCGGCATAATTTTTTTCAATCTGCTCAATCTGCGCCGCAAAATCTGCGCGGGAAATCTGCGGCTCAGCCGAGCGATAAACTTCTGTACCGATTTTAGCATAAAGTTCCGTATTCAGCCGCTCCAATTCGCGCAGGCGGTTGCGGATGCGGTTGGATTCCAGCGTATCCTCCGCCTTCTGCACCGTCTTATCGTAGGTTTGGCCCACGCCGCCCACGAACTTATTCCATGCGCCTTTGAGCGATCCGGAAAAGCTTTTTTTCTGCGAATTATCTGCCAAGGTAAGTCTCCATAGAGCCCAGCTCCAAATCCATATCCTTGATCAGGTCGTACAAAGCGGCGGTAATCACCTTGACGCCGCCGACGCTGTCGCTCTCCACGTTGACGGGCAGCAGCGGATCGTGCAGAGACATGCGGACCAGGAACCAGCCATTGCCATGCTCTTTATCCAGAGAAACACGGATGCCTTCATAGTTGGTGGGTGCCGGCGTAAAGGCGGGATTTGCTTCCGCAGCAGCCTTCACCTGCTCGATGACCCATGCGCCATAGGCCTTGAAATCCTCTGCGCGGATGCCCAGGCGGAATTCCTCTGCTTCGGCAGGCTCTTCCAGCGAAGCGATGAGGCTGAAGAGATCCTCTCCCTTTTCGCGCATATTGGCCATCGTGATGAGAATTTTGGTGATGAGGTAAGCGCCGTCGTCCAGGAAATAGTTTTCCTTGAGCGCAGCGTGGCCGGAAGTTTCAATCGCCAACTGGCAATCATGCCCTTCCTGATTGAGGCGAATGCCTTCGTTGATGACGTTTTTATAGCCTCTCTTAAAGCGATGATGCACACCGCCGTTGGCCTCGATGAACTTTGCCAGGCCACTGGAGGTGGTAGAGTCGGTGACGATGGTGGTGCCGGGGAATTCCAGCAGCAAAATCTTGCCGATGAGCGCGATCAGGCGGTTGCGGTTGATGACTCTGCCCTGTGCATCCACTGCACCGGCACGGTCCACATCCGTATCGAAAATAATGCCCAGATCGGCCTTTGCATCCAGCACTGCCTTGGAGATGGAAGCACCTGCCTGCTTATCCTCGGGGTTGGGGATATGGTTGGGGAACATGCCATCCGGCTCGAGGAACTGGCTGCCCGAGGTATCTGCGCCCAAAGGCTGCAGCACATCGTGCACAAAGAAACCGCCTGCGCCGTTGCCGGCGTCGACTACGATTTTGCAGCCGGCGAGCGGCTTTTCCTTGCCTGTGCCCTTGCGGATCTTATCCACCAGGATATTGGCATATACGCTCATGAAGTCGATGCTTTCGCAAGTGCCGTTGCCCGGCTTTGCGAAGCCGCCTGCCTCAGCAATTGCGATGACTTCCTTGATATCCGAAGCCTCCAGGCCGCCTTCCTTGACGAAGAATTTCAGGCCGTTGCGGTTGAAGGGCAGGTGGCTGGCCGTAATCATGACCGAGCCGTCATACGCAAAGCCGGGGGTGATGGTAGACATAAACATGGCCGGAGTGGAAGCCAGGCCGGTATCAAACAATGCCACACCCATATCTGCCGCTGCTTTTTTTACGTTTTCCAGAATACGCGGCCCGGTGATGCGGGAATCACGGCCAACGCCGACGCGCAGGCTCTGCTTGCCGGTCCGCTGCGCCAGCCATGCAAAAAAGCCGCAGGACAGCTCATAAACTGCCTCGTCCGTCAAATTTATGTGCTGGCCTTCGATGCCCTCGCAGGCCACGCCGCGAATATCGCTTTCGTTGCGAAGTTTTTTCAGATCCATATGATTTTGTTCCTCCTTGGCGGAAAATTTTCACTGACTATACTATATCCCAATTTCCCGCATTTTTCAATCGCTTTCTCAGAAACTCTGCCGCCCCGGAATGACATCTCCGGCCTTTTATGTTATTCTGATTACAAACTTCCGCCCGACAAGGAGAAAATGCCGTATGATTGCATCACAAATCAGCAAACTGGAATCCTGCCAAAAGCAATGCCTGAGCCTGGGTATCACGGCGGACGGGCAGCCCCGCCCTTCCCTGGGCGTCCCCTGGGAGAGCACCACCAGCGCTTTCAACATGTGCATACCCGACCTCTATCTGGCGCCGGAAGATACGCAGGACAGCGCCCTGCTGGAGCGCCTCGGCGCTTTTGAGATTCTGGGCTGCTATATTTTCACGCCGCTCAGCGATTATCGTTTTTTATCGCGCTTTCCCCTGCTGCGCGATCTCTATATCGAAGAAGGGCAGCAGCTGACCTCCCTTGCCTTCGCGCGCGAGTTAGAAGAGCTCTCCATGCTTTTTCTGGAGAACGCCCATCTGCCCGACCTGACCGAAGCCTTCCCGCCCGAGCGATTCTCCCGGATCGCCCACCGCTGCCTGGGGTTGTATCACTGCCGCATCGACTGCCCGGAGGCAATCAGCAGCCCGCGCACCTATTTTGCCGAGCTGCTGATCTGGCCGCAGCTTCCGGATGAGCAGGAACGCCTGCGCTGGAAACAGGTGCACGCCGGGACCTTCCGATACTATCAGCCCCGCCAGAAGAAATAAAAAAGCGCCGCCTTATTCAAAAGGCGGTGCTTTTTATTGCGAATTGTTTTCAGAAACCGGCTTGCTCAGCAGCCGCTTCTGTGCTTCCGCTCGTAAAGGAGTATTCCGGCAAGGCCAAGTGAGCTAACCGCCATCAGAGCTATCCAAAGCGCCTGCCCCCAACACATCGGGAACAGCCGCTTGATATGATTTTCGCAGTGATTTGCAAGCATGGGCAGGGCGGAGGCATCGGCGGAGGCGGCCTTGCCCGCGTTCATCTCAGGCTCCGGGCCGGCTCAAACATTGGCCTTTCTGCCCTCTGCCAGCCATTTCAGTGCACCGTAGGCATACATGGCGGCGCCTTTGACCAGAATTTCTTCATTAAACACCACGCCGGCATTATGCATCGGTTTGCCGAAAGCCGCATTTTCCTGCGCAGTGCCTGCACCCAGCAGCAGATAAGCGCAGGGAATTTCATAGGTATAGGAAGCAAAGTCCTCCGAACCCATGCCGCCTTCTTCCATGCGGTACACCATTTCGCTGCCAAACAGCTGCTGCGCACACTCCGCCATCTGTTCCGCCAAGGCCGGCTCATTATAAAGCGGCGGCGCAGAGGCCAGTTCTTCCGTCACAGCCGTCCCCCGGAAAGCCGCTGCAATCTGCCCGGAAATCTCCCCGATCCGCCGCAGGATCTGCGCGGAAAGCTCCCGGTCGAAAGTGCGGATCGTCCCTTCCAGCACAGCGCTCTGTGGGATGATATTGGGCGCCTCGCCTCCGCTGAACTTGCCGATCGTGACCACCGCCGGCGCCTTGGCCGGCAATTCCCGGGCTGTAATTTCCTGCAGCGCCAGATGGATATGGGCGGCAATCAGAATGGGATCCACCCCCGTCTCGGGCATGGCGCCATGGCAGCCCACGCCCTGCACCGTAATGCGAAACAGCGTGCAGCCGGCCATCGTCGTCCCCTTGCCGCAAAG
>QANA01000026.1 GCA_003149735.1 Clostridiales bacterium
ATCTGGCAAGAATATTCTTTTACGCCGTTCCCATCTACTGTGCACAGCAGGGTTGCTTCGCCCAATTCTACTTCACTTCTATCTGCTGCTTCCAGATAAGTATATATCTCATTTTGGAGTTCTGCTTCGGCGCTTCCGTAAATGCCGTATTCCGTATTTCGTTCAATGTTGCCCAATTCTTTGGCATTATCAGTAAAACTTCCCTTCAGTTCTCCCGGAACACCAGCTTCTCCTTTTACTACATCTATAATCCCGGATTCCACAATAGTTCCATCTTTTACGGTGAGAATCTCCCCTGTGTCAAAATCAGTAATGGCATGCCCCAATCCCGCAAGATGCCCGCTTTCGGGATCATAAAAAGTAAGTGTGCCCACACCCACCGTACTATCTCTTAACCACGCCCCCAGCTTATAGGTTTTGCTTTGTATATCCATCTGAGGCTGAATCTGCAGTTCCAAACGTATCTGATCCCGCAAAATTACCACGGAGACTTTTTTCTCACCATATTCTCCTACCAACTGAGATAAATGTGCAGCATTTTCAATTTCTATTCCGTCATATTCCAAAATGATATCGCCCGTCTGTAGCCCTGCTTTTTTAGCAGGATTGCATTTTTCACCGTTTTCCCGGGAAATATCCATCAGACCGACAATCAGTGCACCTTTGGTGTGCAACATAACACCGATGCTTTGCCCTCCCGGAATCAATACTTTCTTTTCTACAGAAGTAATTCGGATATTCTTGATGGGGATCACTCCGAAAAGTTTGAGTTGCACCTCCGCGTTGCCTTCTTCACTGCTGGCGATTTCCAAGGCAGATCCCCAATTCCCCTCTCCTTCAGAAACTAAAGTTCCATTCACTGTAATTTCGGGGTTTGTCTCGTCTAATGCAGCTTTCAGAGTCATGCTCATCGGCAACCCTACATCCAGCGTCCGGGAATGATTACCTATCAGATATATTTCATCAGGCAGTGAGGATAGCTGCTGAACTGCTCCGCCTATTACAACTGCCAACAAAACCGCCAGCAGCCCGTATAAGATCGCCCTCCTAATTCCTTTTTTTCTAAACATAAAAAAGCACCTCGCTAAATAATTGCTCATCTTATTATCTAGATCGAAGTGCTTTTTTATTCTGTTAAAATTTTATAATGAAGTGAACTGCTTTTGATAAAAGAAATTATTTTTCATCAAAATCTTTTTTTACAATTGCTGTTTTATCAACGCCGCATTGGCCAACAATTCCTGTGCATGGCGTCGAGCTGTATCCGATTGCAACCCGCCAGAAAGTCGAGCAATCTCTCCCTCTAAAGCCTGTTGGTCGATTCTATACAAATCAGTTGTAACCATGCCATTAGTTTCTTTTTTCTCAATAAAGAAATTGGCATCTCCCATCGCTGCAATCTGCGGCAGATGCGTCACACAAATAACCTGCCTTTTTTTAGCAATATTTGCTATTTTTCTGGCAACTATCTGCGCCATCGTGCCGCTGATTCCCGTATCGATTTCGTCAAAAATCATGGTATCGATGGATTCGTTTTCAGCTACTATATTTTTAATGGCCAGCATTACCCGGGAAATCTCACCGCCTGATGCAATCTTTGCCAAACGGCGTGGTGGTGTTCCTTTATTTACAGAGATCAATAAAGCTGCCGCATCCCATCCCTCCGCGCTGTAATTTTCACGGGTAAACTCGGTATGCAGCTTTGCATCTCTCATACCCAGCTCGGACAATTCCTGTTTCAGACGCTCTTCCAACTTGACGGCAAATTTTTTACGAATAGAAGTTAATTCTTCAAAAATTGCTTCCATTTTCTCGCGTGCCAAGTCGGCCTTTCTCTGTAGTTTATCCAATTGCACTTCACTATCCTGCAATTGCTCCAGCTGTTCTTTACTATGCGCGCAGAACTCCAATATTTCCGCGACACTTGCTCCATATTTTCTTTTAAGCACTGATATTTCAACCAGTCGTGTTTCGATTTCGTTCAAGCGTTCTCCATCATAGATGACATTGCCAGCCATTTCTGCTACTTCATAAGATGCATCTTCCACTGCATAATAAGCATCGCTCAAAATTTTTTCCACACGTTCGTAAGAAGGATCCAATGATGCAATCTGCTGCAGGCTGCGAATCGCTTCATACAATGTGCTTACTGCGCCGCGTTCTCCGACAAGTGCATTTTTTGCAGCTTCCAGGTTCTCTGCAATATGCTCCGCATTCTGCATCACTCTGCGTTCGGCAGATAATGCAATATCTTCCTCCGCCTTCAATGAAGCTCGCTCAATTTCCTGAATTTGATAAGAAAGCAAATCAATCAGCCGTGTTTTTTCAGAAGCATTTTTTTGCAATATCTGCAATTCATGATTCGCTTGTTGATAAACCCTATAAGCCTCTGCGGCTCTCTGCTTGACCTCTTCCAACTCTGACCCCGCATAGGCATCAATCAACTGCAAATGATATGTCTCATCTAAAAGATTTATATTTTGATTTTGCCCATAAATATCTACAAAATGCGACATAATTTCACGCAATACCGTTAAATTGACCAGATGGCCATTCATACGGCATACGTTTTTTCCATTTATGGAAAGCTCGCGCGACACGATTAATTCTTTTCCCTGAAATCCATATTTTTCCAGTACAGGTAAGTTCTGCTGCTCTTCTGAAAGCTCGATTTGAGCTTCCACAGAAGCCGTCTGCTCTCCGGCGCGGATCAACTCTTTATCTGCACGGCTGCCTAAAATCAGATTGACAGAATCTACAATAATAGATTTTCCGGCACCTGTCTCACCGGAAAGTACATTAAAACCACTTTCAAAACTAATAGAAAGTTCGGAAATTAAAGCTATATTTCGTATAACCAGTTCAGAAATCATAAATTCGCCCCCGCGAGGTGCCTCTGTTATCGCATCAATGCTTTTAATTTTTGTATGACACCTGAACGCATATGCTCCTCAACTACCAGAAATACCGTGTTATCTCCCGCCAGGCTTCCGATAATCTCCTGTATCCCAAAATTATCAATTGCTTCTCCGGCGGCAGGTCCACTGCCGGAAAGAGTGTTTACAACCACAATGTTTCCGGATCCTTTAATAGAAACCACAACTTCACGGAAGATACGCATCATGCGTTCTGTATTCAACACTGTGCTGGATTCATTGACTGCATATTTGTAGACGCCGCGTTCCGCCTGAACTTTAATCAAATGCAGTTCTTTAATATCTCTGGAAATAGTTGCTTGTGTTACCCGATATCCTCGCTTTTGCAGTTGAACACCCAGTTCTTCCTGTGTCTCAACATTTTGAGAAGAAATAATATCCAATATTACCTTTTGCCGTTCGTTTTTCACGTTTGTAAATCCCCCTATCACCGATCATACTATACAGTACTGCTCACTTCATCGCCATTCCGCCAGCTTTTCCTGTAAGATTGTATAAAAATTTTCTCCCGTTGTTCGTAAAAACTTTGCAGTAAAATCAGCTTTTCGAATCAAAACTTTCCACCCTGCAGGAACCTCTAAATAATCCTGTCCATCCAAAGCGAGCGCAATATTTGCTACTTCCCTGTGCACCCGGACATCAATTTGCGAAGTCCCATCCACTACAAAACTGCGTGAGCGCAGAGAATGTGGGCATAACGGTGTAACCAGCAGTACATCCACGGTCGGCGCAACTACCGGTCCGCCCGCAGACAAAGAATATGCTGTGGAGCCGGAAGGTGAAGAAATGATCACACCATCGCACCAATAAGTGCAAGCGCTTTGACCATCCACATCAACTTCCAGATGTATGATACGCAACTTGTTTTTCTGTGAAATTACGGCTTCGTTCAGCGCATAGCCGGCAAAATGCTTTTTGCCAGTTGGCTCCTGCAAAAACGCTTCTAACATAAGCCGCTGCTGCAATTCATAATTGCCTTCCTGAATCTGATCCAATGCCATTTCCAGATTTTCCGGCTTGGTATCCAACAGAAATCCCAACCTGCCCAAATTCAGGCCCAATAGATATACACCGGTTGCCGCATATTTCCTGGAAGCAGCAAGCATCGTGCCATCCCCGCCCAATACCAGCAGAACATCTATCGGATGACAATCGCACCACTGTGCTTCCACTGCACCTAAAGCCTGCGCAGTTTCGGAATCAAAATAACAATCCAATCCACGTTTTTGTAAAATTTCAATCACTTTTTTTGTAATCGAAAGATCGACATCTTTTTCTAAATTGGTATAAATCCCAAACTTCTGCATAAGGACCTCTGTTTTTGCTTTCTATAGCATACAAATATACATTAATTATACATTCTGCGAAAAAAATATACAATCCATTTTTTATTTGTGTGTATCTGCGTGTGCCTGTGCGACGATATTATGTATCATCTCATCCGAAACCACATCCAAAGATTTATTCAAGCAGAAATGTCCTAAAAACTCAATATTTCCATTCTGTCCGCGAATTGGCGAATAAGTCAGCCCTGCCGTGGCATAACCGATTTGTCGAAGTTCTTCTGTAACACGTTTCAGTACTTCCTCGTGTGTAGCCGCCTCTCGCACAATGCCTTTTTTCCCCACTTTTTCCTTTCCTGCTTCAAATTGCGGCTTAATCAAAGCAGCAATTTCCTGTACTTCCAGTTCTCTAAGTGCCGGCACAATCAATTTCAAAGATATAAAGGAGACATCCATAGAAGCAAATGATGGAGCAGGCTCAAAATCTTCGGATTTCAGATATCTTGCATTGACGCGTTCCATTACGATAACTCTGGGATCCTGACGCAATTTCCATGCCAGTTGGCCATACCCCACATCCACCGCATAAACTTTCTCTGCTCCCGCAAGCAGCATACAGTCAGTAAAGCCACCGGTAGAAGCACCTACATCCATACAGACTCTTCCACGCAGCTGCAAGCCAAATTCTTGAATTGCTTTCTCCAATTTAAAACCACCCCGGCTGACATAGGGACAATCTGCTTCCTTCAGCACAATCTCATCCTCTTCCAGATACATTTCCCCAGCTTTTTGAGCAACAGAGCCATTCACCAACACCTGTGCCGACATCACAAGCGCTTTTGCCCGTTCGCGAGATTGCACCAATCCTTTTTCTACCATTAACACATCCAACCGTTTTTTCTGCATATGATATTATCCTCAATATCCAAGAAGCTATCCTCCGTGGATAGCTTCCCAAATTCACTTCTTATTCTTTAGCAGTCTCATTTTCTTCTGAAGCTTCTGGATCCGTTCCATATACACCGGTCTCCTTCAGTATTCTGTTTCTGATTTCTTCCATAATAGCCGGGTTGTTTTCCAGATATTTTCTGGCGTTATCTCTACCCTGCCCAATGCGCTCCTCTTTATAGGAAAACCATGCTCCCGATTTATCTACAATCCCCAGAGCGACTCCTAAATTAAGCACACTGCTGGCCATAGAAACTCCTTTTCCATAATAAATTTCACATTCGGCGCTTCTAAAGGGCGGTGCAACTTTGTTTTTTACCACACGAATCTTCGTTTTATTACCTACAACCGCATCCCCGCTCTTCAAAGCTTCTCCTTTGCGTATATCCATACGCACAGAAGCATAAAACTTAAGAGCACGTCCACCAGGCGTTACTTCCGGATTACCAAAAACAATCCCTACTTTTTCTCGTAACTGATTAATGAAAATGGCAATCGTACTGGATTTGGAAATGGCAGCGGTCAATTTGCGCAATGCCTGAGACATTAACCGGGCCTGTGCCGCCATATGGGAATCTCCCATCTCTCCATCGATTTCACTTTGCGGAACCAACGCTGCAACGGAGTCCAGGACAACCACATCGATCGCCCCACTGCGCACCAATGTTTCCATGATTTCCAGAGCCTGTTCTCCGGCATCGGGCTGAGCAACATAAAGATTATCAATATCTACGCCCAAATTTTTTGCATAAACCGGATCCAGAGCATGCTCGACATCGATAAAAGCAGCGGCACCACCCAATTTCTGCGCTTCTGCCACAACCTGCAAAGCCATCGTTGTTTTACCGGAAGATTCCGGCCCATAGATTTCCACAATTCTGCCTCTGGGTAATCCGCCGACCCCCAGCGCAATATCCAATTCCAGGCAACCGGTGGGAATTACTGAAACACCCATATGGTCGGCGTGTTCCCCAAGCCGCATGATGGCTCCTTTACCATATTGCTTTTCTATCTGCATCAAGGCATTATTTAATGCTTCTTCCTTTTTCATCTTTCTATCCTTTCAATAAATCCCAACTGTGATAGATGTATTCTACACAGGACCAAATCGATAAAATTGTGCTCAGGTATACCAAAATCTCGCCAAACGGAATATTCCAAATTGCAAAAATCGGATTTTCCAACAGGATTGCGCTAATGCCAACCAATTGGCAGATTGTTTTCCATTTACCGACTTTTCCGGCAGGAATTACCACGCCTTCGGCAGCTGCAATCAAGCGAACACCGGAAATCAGAAATTCCCGCGCCAACAGAACAATTACTACAATCGGCCCCAACACTCCCAATTTTCCCCAATCAAGCACAATGATCAAAGCTGCCATAAAGAGCACTTTATCGGCCATTGGGTCCATCAGTTTTCCAAAATTGGAAACCAAATTATATTTCCTTGCGATCATCCCATCTAACATATCTGTCAGCGAAGCAATAATAAAAATTGCCGCTGCATAATAATTCCAATAAGGAATCTGCAGATAATAGAAGAGTATCACAAACGGCACCATGATGATCCTTGCGATCGTCAGTATGTTTGGCACATTCTTATTCATCCTGAATTGCCCTCCCCAATAATTCATAATCATCAGCGCGTAAAATACGCACTTTATAATACATTCCAATTCGCAGCGGCGTATCTGATTCCACTGCAATCATTCCGTCTACTCCCGGCGCTTCACCATAAGAGCGACCAAAATAAAGTGAATCCTCCAGGCTGTAATCTTCAATCAACACATCATAAGTACGCCCAACCCGCCGCCGGCTCATTTGCGCCGCAATCGGCTGCTGTACAAACATGATTTCCTGTTCGCGCGCTTCCTTAACTTCTTCGCTCAGTTGATCCGGCATATCATAAGCAGGAGTTCCTTCCTCACGGGAATAGGCAAAAGCCCCCAGACGATCGAATTTCAATTCTTTTACGCCCTGTTTCAACGCCTCGAATTGCGCCTCTGTCTCTCCGGGAAAACCGGTAATTACCGTTGTACGCAGAATAAAGTCCGCATCTCTCTGCCGTATTTTTTCTACTGCCGCATAAATCGACTGATGGGTGTCCCGCCGATGCATACGTTTCAGAATTTCATCATCCACATGCTGGATAGGCATATCAATATATTTTGCGATATTATCATATTTGCACATAGTATCCAGAAGAATATTGTCTATTCCGTCCGGATAACAATATAATAACCGGATGCAACGGATTCCCTCAATCGGCGACAAAAGTTCCAGCAAAGGCGCCAGCATTGGCTTATGATATAAATCCAGACCATATTTGCTGGTATCTTGCGCAACCAGAATAATCTCTTTCACACCGCGTTCAGCCAAGGCCTTTACTTCCTTGCATATATCCTGCATCTGTCGGCTTTTAAGATTTCCGCGGATATAAGGAATAGCGCAATAAGAGCAGCGATTATTACAGCCTTCCGCAATCTTCACATAAGCATAATAACCGGGCGTTGTCAACAATCGTTCTGCATAATTTCCCTCAATCTCAGCGCCGTGGTACTGTTGCACCCGCTGCCCTTGTAAGACTTTTTCTACCGTCTGTACAATTTCGTCCTGCGCCGTGACTCCTAAAAAAGCATCAACTTCCGGCAGATTTTCCGCCAATTCACCTTGATAGCGGCCGGAAAGACAACCCGTTACAATCAGGGCTTTCAATTTTCCGTGCTGCTTATATTGCGCCATTTCCAAAATCATATCTATCGATTCCTGTTTGGCGCTCTCTATAAAACCACAGGTGTTAATCAGGATTATATCCGCTTCAGCCGGTTCCGCTGTAAAATCATAGCCCGCTTCTCTGAGCTTACCCAGCATCAGTTCGGTATCTACCTGATTTTTAGAACACCCCAATGAAATCACACCGATCTGCATTTCCTTCATACTTTTCTTACATATCCTTTTTTTCAAACATTCGACGATAATCCTCCTGCGTTATCAGCAGTTGACGAGGCTTATTTCCATCTGCCGGTGAGACAATTTCCATTAATTCCAATTGGTCCACCAATCTGGCAGCGCGAGCATAGCCGACCTTCAACCGTCGCATAAGCATAGAGCTGGATAATTGTTCATATTCCAAAGCCAATTTGATAGCCGCAGGAATCAATTCGTCGTCAAAACCATCTGCAGGTGTGTTTTCTTCGCTTCCGGCAGATGCATTTGTCGGTGCGACACCTGCTTCCAGCTGCTTCTCCAGTTCTATATCATTTTGTTCCTCATATGCAGAAGACTTGAGGAAATCAATGACACGTTCATTTTCCGCATCTGAAATATAGCAGCCCTGTAAACGAATCGGTTTGGACTGGCCAATCGGCATAAAAAGCATATCGCCGTTGCCCAGCAGATCTTCCGCCCCATTCATATCCAAAATGATACGGGAATCCAAGCCCGAAGATACCGCAAGTGCAATACGCGAGGAAATGTTCGTCTTGATCATACCTGTGATAACATCTGCACGCGGTGTTTGCGTTGCAACAACCAGATGAATACCTGCAGCGCGCCCAAGCTGAGCAATCCGACAAATGGCATCCTCAACTTCATGCTTGCTGGCCATCATCAAATCTGCCAACTCATCTATTACCACGACTAACTTAGGCATAATTTTTTCGCCTTGTTGCCGCAGCCACAGATTATAGCTGTCTATCTCCTTCACATTGGCGTTGGCAAAATCATTATAGCGTTTGAGCATTTCATTGACAACCCAATTCAGCATGCTGGTAGCTTTCTTGGGATCTGTAACTACCGCTGTTTTCATGTGTGGGATTCC
Organism: Clostridiales bacterium; assembly: GCA_003149735.1. The sequence goes on from QANA01000026.1 coordinate 8,988, forward strand.
ATTAAAGCGTTTCATTTCCACAACCTTCGGGTCTACCATTAACAGGTTTACCTCTTCAGGAGAAGAACGGTATAAAATGCTCATAATAATGGAATTAATACACACGCTTTTGCCCGATCCGGTCGTACCAGCTACCAAAAGATGAGGCATTTTAGCCAGATCACCATAAATATTTTTACCGGTAATATCCTTGCCCAAAGCAAAATAAAGCCGACTCTTATGCTTTCTGAATTCCTCCGTATCCAACAATTCTTTGATCTTTACCATCGCCACTTCCCGATTGGGAACTTCAATGCCAATGGCAGCCTTCCCGGGGATCGGAGCCTCAATACGCACACTGGGCGCTGCTAAATTCAGCGCAATATCATTGGAGAGAGAAAGTATTTTACTTACCTTTACACCCGGCGCCGGTAAAAGCTCATAGCGAGTCACCGTAGGTCCGGTCACAATGTTATTTACTTTTATATCGATATTAAAACTTCTGAGCGCCTGCTCCAAAATCAAAGCTTTACTGAGATTCTCCTTTTCCATTCGTTTGCCATACTCATTCCGGGGAGCATCTTCCAGTAAGTCCATACGGTTAGGCAGCTGATATACCTTTTCTTCGGGCGCTTTCTGTTCTTCTGGCAGCACCTCTTGTACTGCAGTTTCTTCAGCAGTGCTCACGGGTTGCTTAGTTACAACCTCCTCCGCAACTTTCTGATCGCAGATTTGCTGTTCGTCGCTATCAGCATTCGACTTTTCTTCTGCCAGCTGTTCATCCACGGGCACATTTTTTTCATCCTCATCTCCGAAATAATAGCGATCTTTAAACGTTTCTTCCGAAGCTGCCTTCTGCGTGACCTTTTCCTTTTCCGTTTCCGTATGAACAGCTTGTTGTTTGGGTCGTAACCCTGTATTGATATAATAATCTTCTGCTAATTGCTGCTGCAAAGGATCCTTTACCTTTGGAGGAACAATCAGCTGATTGCTATTGCCCTTGCGGCGCAATCCACGTTTAGGTCGAAGTTTACCTGCATGTTTAAAATATTTTTCTTTGGAAGTTTCCGCAGGATATAATTGAATTTGCTTCGCTTCCGTCGTATCTGCCACAGGGAAAGTTTTTGAAAATTCATGGTGCAGCAGTTGCAGATCTTCTTCCTGCTTTGCTGCAGCGCTGTGAACTGACCGATCTGTATGCCGTTGTTCTTCTTCCCGTTTCCTTATCTCTAATTCTGCTTCTTTTTGCCGGCGCTCCAGCAGCATTTTCCTCTGCTTTTGTTCTTCCCCTTCACGTTCGCGCCTGATGTTCTCTCGCCGGATTTCCTCATCCTTTTGCTGTTCCGGCACAATCTCCGAAAATTCTTCTTCGTAAAGCGTATCGACATCCCGTACAGATTCTTTAATAGAATGTACCTGACGCTGTGCCCGTTCCTGGCGTGCCAAAGCAGCAGCAGAAGAAGCATCTTTAATTTTGGCACCCAGCGTAGTAGCCGTATCGCGAATGGAAAAATGGGTAATCAACATTGCCAATACAAGCATACCCGCTCCCAAAAGAATCAAACCGCCTACTTTACCCAGCAGGCGTTCTGCTGGGTATGATAAAATTCCCCCTAAAATTCCGCCGCCAGACAATTTTGTGCTGTTGGAAAAGCAGTGCCCAAGATATGAAAAATAACCGACTGCATCAGCCGCATACACACGCGACACACACAATTCCACAAAAGAAAGCATTAGCCAAAAAAAGCCACCTGCCAACATTACGTTTCGGCGACGTACTTCAACATTGACAATACACAATATTCCCAACCCGGCAAACAGCAACGGTATAAGATACCCGCCAATGCCAAATAAGCCAAAGACTGCTACCCTACTCCACTTTGCAAGCGGAGCTTCATAGGAGAAATAGATGAATACAGCCAGCAAAAGTGCAAGTGCCAGCAACAAAATACCGGTCACTTCTCCGGCTACATTGGCAGTATTCTGCTTTTTACGCGATGGAGCTGTCTGCTTTTTTTTGCGAGCCATATAGATTTCCTCCCTGTTCACAGTTTGTATTTTATTATACAACAAATTTATTCTTTATACAATCTATTAACCAAAAGCCGGTTTATAATTTCCGGGTTTGCAGATCAGCATTGTCGCTTTATAACTATATCCCAAGATGTTCCATTTTTCAAATGAAACTTTCCCCGATTTTCCGGAAGAGATTGCGAAGTATTTCTCTTTTCGCTACAATAAAACTAACCCTTGCCGTATCAAAATTTTGCGGCATTCTTTCTTCAACCAGAAGGCAATGGGTTATCCGTGCAAAACGCTATTCACCACTGTCTTACAGGAGGATTTTTATGGAACAAACAGAAAAAAAGATTGTCATTTTAGGCGCAGGTAAAACAGGCCGCGGTTTTTTGGCACGTCTATTTCATGATCAGGCTCGCCTCACCTTCATCGATCGGGATGCCGCACTGATTGCCCGCCTTCAGAATGAAAAACACTATTTTATTCGCTATTTTGATGAAAAGCCACAAGAAGAAATTAAAGGATATCAGGCTTTGCATACAACATATCCTGCCTGTTTACAGGAATTAGCGCAATGTGATGCATTACTTGTCAGTGTCCGTGGTGAAAATTGTCCAGCAGCAGCAGATTGGTTGGCAGATAAATTTCCTGAAACTACGCCTGTCATAGTTTGCGAAAACGCTGTCGTGCCTGCTTCTCTGTTGGGTTTGCCTCTTGCGGAACGTGCTTGTTCAGCTGCTGTTTTTTGTACTACCATGCAGGCGGAGGGATTGAATATTGCAAGCGAAAATTATCCGGTGCTGCATGTAGATTCCACTAAAGTACCAAGTTGGATGCTTTCTCTGCGAGGTATTCGTGCAGAAGCAGACTTTCCGCTGTTGATGCTGCGCAAAATATATACTTATAATGCCTCCAGCGCGATTATTGCTTACCTGGGAGCTGAAAAAGGAATTCAATCCTATGCACAGGCAGCCTGTAATCCTGATATTGCGCGAGAACTGGATCTTTTCTATACTCAAATTGATCGCGCTTTATGCCTTGAATATCATATCGACCCGGAAGAACAGCAGCAATTTTCTCAAAATGCCCGAAATAAATTTGAAAATGCTTCTATTGTCGATAGCGTTGCCCGTAACGCTGCCAGCCCGGAAAGGAAACTCAAACCGGAAGAACGCCTTCTTGCCCCTGCCCGATTGATTGAAAAGCATGGAGGAGATGCTTCCCCGCTTTATAAAGCGGCAGCAGCAGCTCTGCATTATATGGAAGAGATTATCTACCCCGACGATGCCCGCCAGGCGATCCAGGCGATTTGTGATTTGCCACCAGAAAATCCTGTTTCCAAAAAAATCATGCGCTATTTTTATTAATTTTGTATCTGGATACCTTTCATAGGAACCCTCATTGATATCATGTAGAAAGGAGTTTATTATGCCGCTTGAAATAGTAAGAAATGATATTTCAAAAATGACAATAGATGCTATCGTGAATGCTGCCAATAACTCCCTTTTGGGCGGTGGCGGCGTAGATGGCAGTATTCATCGAGCCGCAGATCCTCAATTGTTAGAGGAATGTCGGACTCTTAACGGATGTGAAACCGGTAAAGCAAAAATTACAGGCGGATATCGTTTGCCTGCAAAATATGTAATACATACGGTTGGCCCTGTTTATCGGGATGGCAAGCACCATGAAGAAGCTTTGCTTGAATCCTGCTACCGCGAATCTCTGGCTCTTGCAAAAGCACACGATTGTAGAACTGTGGCTTTTCCGCTGATCTCTGCAGGTGCATATGGATACCCAAAGGATCAGGCATTAAAAATTGCCATCAATATAATCAGTAATTTTCTTCTGGAAAATGAGATGACCGTTTATATTGTTATCTTTGACAGAGCCGCATATCAAATCAGTGAAAAACTTTTTTCTGACATTTCGGAATACATCGATGATAATTATGTGGATGAATCCATCGACAGCTTCTATGAACGCAGCCGCATGAGACATGCAAAACAGTGCGCATATCCAACATCACAGGAAGCGGAATCTCCTAAATGGTATAGCGATTCGGCAGCACCGACTGTACCCGATGAGCTTGACTGTAAACTACAACAAATTGACGAGAGTTTTTCACAAATGCTGCTGCGGAAAATAGATGAAAAAGGCATTACGGATACCCAATGCTATAAAAAAGCAAATATTGATCGAAAATTATTCTCTAAAATCCGCAGTGATGTACATTATAAGCCAAGTAAGCCCACTGCCATTGCCTTTGCCATTGCGCTGGAATTATCACTTCCGGAAACCGAAGATATGCTGAAAAAAGCAGGCTTTGCCTTATCACATAGCAATAAATTTGATATCATCATCGAATACTTTATCAGCCATGCAATTTACAATATCTTTGAAATCAATGAGGCGCTTTTTGCCTTTGATCAGAAATTATTAGGAGCGTGATTATATGATTCAATTTATCTGTTACCCAAAATGTACAACTTGCCAAAAAGCACAAAAGTGGTTGCACGAAAATCAAATTGAATATGCGTTTAGAGATATCAAACTGGATCGCCCCACTTTGGAAGAATTGGAGTTATGGTATAAAGAAAGCGGTCTTCCACTGAAAAAATTTTTTAATACCAGTGGTCTTCTTTATAAATCGCTAAACCTAAAACAAAGATTGCCCGAAATGAATGAACAAGAGATGCTGGAATTGCTCGCGACTGACGGCATGCTCGTCAAGCGACCGCTTTTAATCGGCGATAATTTCGTACTTGTCGGATTCAAAGAATCCGAATGGTGTGAAGCCTGCAAATAGTTTTGAAATAATAGAAGCAGTGCATAAAATGTCGCTTCCAAAGCGACTTATACCTTCTTTTATCAATATATCATACAAATAACAGATTAAAAGGAGGTATTCCAATGAAAAATAACCTTACTGAACTTGTATTTATTTTGGATCAAAGCGGCTCTATGGCCGGCCTGGAGAAGGATACGATCGGTGGTTTTAACGCCATGATTGAAAGGCAGAAAAAACAGGAAGGCAGTTGTTATGTCTCTACCATACTCTTCGATCATACCAGCAAGGTTTTGCACGATCGCATCAAACTCGAAAAGGTTCCGGCAATGACAGATAAAGATTATATTGTTGGTGGTTGCACTGCTCTTATCGATACACTTGGCGGTGCCATTCAACACATCGCCAATATTCACAAATATGCTCGCCCTGAAGATATCCCTGCGCATACTATGTTTGTCATCACAACCGATGGGCAAAAAAATGCGAGCTGCTATTATGATGCCACATCCATTCAGAAGATGATTCAACACCAAAAAGAACTATATGGTTGGGAATTTCTGTTTATTGGAGCAAATATAGATGCAGTGGAAACAGCAGCCCAATACGGTATTGATCGGGAAATGACTGTCAACTATCATGCGAATGCAGCAGGAACGCAAATATTGTATCACACCGTTGCCGAGGCAGTGAGTGATGTCAGGGCAAGCATGCCACTCAGTGCCGACTGGGGAGATGCAATCAGCGCCGATTATCAATGCCGCAATTCTCAAAAATGAAAATAGCATTATCAAGTAAATTCTCCTAAAAATTTTACAATAATAATATCGTAGCGCAATGACCATCATAATTTGAAAAAGCTAAAAAACAAGGATTTATAGTGCCAAGCAACTATTTTATCACAAAAAACGGCGTACCCTTCGGGTTACGCCGTTTTCTGCGTTCATTTGAATCGTGATTATTATTTTTGTAACATCTCACGAGCAGATTTTACACCCTTTTTAATCATTTCTTCAGGTGACATTTCCGGAGCTTCTCCATTTTTTACAGCATCATAATATGTGTACAGGATTGCTTCAATTTTATCAAGATTCGCTAAAATAAATGTTTGATCTTTTGAAGCCGCCTTTTGCTCCAAAAATGTACCGTTTTTATAATTAGGGTGCAGTGCTTCCGTATAAACATTTGCTTTTACTTTTGATAATGCAAATCTGAGTGTTTCTAACGATGGCTCATCTTCTCTATATGATAATCTTAAACCTTCCGTCATTAAATCCAAATCAGGCAGATGTTCTTCAATAAATTGTTTTGCTAAATCAGCTTTTTTCTGAGCTATTGAAGACAGAGATCCGTAATCAGGATACGTAGCTTTAAAATACATTCCTACTCTTTTGTCCATATTAATACCCCTCGCATTATATCTTTCTTGTCAAATTTTTTGTTGAATGATGCGCCATTGGAGAAGGATTATTTAACCACTATATTTTGCGTGCGTTTTTATCAAAGGAAGAAATCGTGATGTTCCGTTCTTTGTAAGACATTATTATACCATGCTATGACTATTTATGCCAACTGTTTTTTCCTGGTAATCCGGCTTGCCTATCATAAAAAATTACATTACCGAAAAAATCCCACCTGCCTTTCTGTTAGAAATCAGGCGGGGGTTATTCGTATGCACTCCGGAAACCATCGGCCGACAATTGATCGGAAAATTTGTTCCTTATCACTGTTAAGCCAATGGTTTTCAAGGCTTCGATGGTGGAGATAAGCGGGATCGAACC
>QANA01000085.1:0-8778 GCA_003149735.1 Clostridiales bacterium
ACCGCTGCCTGATATGCATCCGGGAAAGCTTCTTCAAAAGCATCTTCAAAGAACAGCCCTTCTCCATAGTATTTTTCAAGCACTGCTCTGGGTGCATGACCTTTTCTAAAGCCGGGAACTTGGAATTTTCCCTTATTCTTCTGATATACTTTATTGACAGAAGCTTCAAAGAGTTCTTTTGAAATTTCAAACTCGACCTGGACCTTATTCTTTTCGATTTCTTTTACAGTAGCCATTATCTTTCCTCCCGCTGCACTTCGGCAGCTGCCGTTCCTCTTATGATTTTTTTATTTTCAACACACAAAAAAATGCCTACAGGCAAATTATAGTTTAGCACAAACCCTTTGTCTATGCAATAAATATTTTCTTTACAAAAGATTCACGGAGAAGAATTTCTCCGTGAATTACATATATAGCTGAATCGAGACGGCTCATACGCCGAGTTCTGTTTATATGACCATCTATCTCGACCTGAAGTTGCCAGCAGGTTCTAGCGATTACACGAAGCTTAGCGGGCCGCTATTAAATGCTCCTATATCAATCTTGCACCGAACGGGGTTTACAGGAAGCCAAAGTTACCAATGGCTCCGGTGAGCTCTTACCTCGCCTTTCCACCCTTACAGCCAAAGCTGCGGTATATTTCTGTTGCACTTTCCCTGGAGTCGCCTCCGCCGGGCGTTACCCGGCGCTCTGCCCTATGGTGCTCGGACGTTCCTCACCTCAACTGAGGCGCAGTCATTTGTTCCGCTCGATTCAAACTTTATACTCCGGTTATTAAAATTCTGCCGCAGTTTTCACAGGTAATAATTTTATCACCTTTTGCTATCTGCGCTGCTATCCCAGCCGGGAGCTGCATATTACAGCCGTTGCAACGATTATCTTCCAAGACAGCCACCGGATTCACGCGAAACCCTTTAATCCGCGTATATTCCGCAATGATTTCCGGGGAAATCCCTTGAGCTGCCGCATTTACCGCTTCTTCCAGCTTTTGCTGCTCTTCCTTTCCGCCGTCCAGCTCCTTCTGATGCTCGAGTTTGAGTCCATCATATTCTTTTTTGGCCGAAAGCATCTTCTGCAGCAACTCTCTGACTGTCTGATCCGACTGCTCAACTTCTTCCTGCATTGTCTGCAGTTCTGTTTTCAATGACTCCGATTGTCCGACCAGTTCGGAAGCATGCTGCATCACTGCCTTGATCTGCTCTGCATCCAGTTCCTCGTCTTCGCACTCACTGTAATATCCGATATCCTTCTCTAATTCTTCCAAATCCGTTTCCAATGCCGCGTACTGTTTTTCAATACTCTGCATTGCTTCCTGAATTTGTAATGCCTTACTTTCCAATGAGTTTACTTTTTTCTGGCTATTCTTTAAATATCTCTGCAGCTTTACCAGCCTTTTTCTGGTAGGTGTATCTTTTAATTCTGCCTTAAACTGCTCAAGGGCCATATCCTTTTGCTGATATTCCCATAACCGAATCATCTGATCCATCAATCTCGGCACCTCCTTCTACTGTAATTGTTCTTCTCATCTTTCTAAGTTCCGGGAATTTAAACCGTCCTATAAGGTCGCACCCCGGCCTGGGAGTTTTCTACCGTTATTTTATATTGTAGCGCATAAAGCCTTTTTTGTAAACATGCACACATATGGGAACAGAATATCCGTTCGCTGTCATAATGCCCGACTTCAAACAACATTACTCCCATATCTGTAGCTTCCTGATAAACGTTATGCTTCACCTCGCCGGTCACTAATGCATCCGCACCCGCTTGCGCCGCTTCCATAACGAAATCTCCGCCGGCTCCACCGATACATGCCACACAGGAAATTTCCTTTTCCAACGGGACATATCTTACCGACACTGCTTCCAATTTTTTCTTCACTTGCTCTGCAAATACCTCTGCCTGCATCGGCTGCGACAGTTTCCCCACATTGCCCATAGTCGCAATCGGCCGACCTTCCTTTGACCATTTATGCACCGTCAATGGTTGTATTCCGCTTAAATCCAGCTTCTCCGCCAAAATCCGATTCATCCCCAAAGGAGCACAATCAAAAGAAGTATGCGCACAATAAATATTGCATCCCTGCCGCACTGCCTGCATCGCAATTCCGCTGACCGGGCGATCATTCCATAAACGCTTTGTCGCATGAAACAGCAATGGATGATGCGTAAGAATTGTATCATAACCACCCTTAACTGCTTCTTCCAAAACTGCCTGATTCACATCCAAGCAAACCAGTACTTTCCGAATCTCTTCATGACATTTTATATTATATCCGCTGTTATCCCAATCATATGCTGCCTCCAGCGGAGCGATTTCTTCCACCAGGGCTCCAAACTCCTGTGCTGATAACACTTCTTTCACGTTCTTTCTCCCTTCTCTCCGGCAGAGCGATATATCTCCAGCAATTCCGCGATCGTTGCTGCATTCCTACTGGATGATGCTTTCTGCAAAATCTGCTCCTGTCGCTGTGCCAAATACTGCATATGATGTAAAAATCGTTTCCGATCGACCATCAAATTTTCTTTTCCTGTATATAATTCAGCCTCAGTATAGGATTCCGGCTTACCCGGCTGCAATTTCAGCAGCGAATAATATTTTTTATCCTCCCATACCACATCTTCCCATATAATGCGTAATTGCATATTCTGCAATTCTCTACGCACAATATCCACATTACTTTGAGGAGAAATCACCAGCCATTTGCATTGCTGCACTGTCTCCGGACAAGCGCGCAGAATACGCAAGATTAAATGCCCACCCATACCGGAAATGATGATTCCCTGCGCTTCTCCCGGCCGCAATACGTTAATTCCATCTCCAATCCTGCATTCTGCTCTTATTCCGAAACGTTTCTCTGCAAATAGGCTCTTTGCTTTTTTCAGGGAATGTTCACTGATATCCGTAGCAATCACTTTTTCTGCCAGCCCTGCCTCCAGCAATGCAGCACTGGTATAGCCATGATCCGCTCCAATATCCGCAATTACTGTTTCTGGCTGGCAAAGTTGCAGAATCTGCCTGATTCGTATACTTTCCTGCATAGCGACGTTCTCCTTTATAAAAGCAAAATTAAAAATGACGATACTGCTCGTCATTTTTAATCATCACTCGAGATAATCTCTCAATTTTTTGCTCCTGCTGGGATGCCGTAATTTTCTCAAAGCTTTTGCTTCTATCTGACGAATACGTTCCCGAGTCACCTGGAACTCCTTACCCACTTCTTCCAGCGTACGGGCTCGTCCATCATCCAGACCAAACCGTAGCTTCAGCACTTTCTTTTCACGATCTGTTAATGTATCCAGCACATCCAGCAGTTGTTCCTTCAGCAGTGTAAATGCCGCAGCTTCTGCCGGAGCAGGCGCGTCTTCATCCGGAATAAAATCTCCCAAATGGCTATCCTCCTCTTCACCAATCGGAGTTTCCAAGGAAACCGGCTCCTGTGCGATTTTAAGAATCTCACGTACTTTTTCTTCCGGCATGTCCATTTCCTTGGCCAACTCTTCCGGCGAAGGATCCCGCCCATATTGCTGCAGCAACTGCCGCGAAACACGAATCAATTTATTGATCGTCTCCACCATGTGTACAGGAATACGAATGGTTCTCGCCTGATCGGCAATGGCTCTGGTAATCGCCTGCCGAATCCACCAGGTGGCATAAGTGGAAAATTTATACCCTTTTGTGTAGTCGAATTTTTCCACCGCTTTAATCAGCCCTAAATTGCCTTCCTGGATTAAATCCAAAAATAGCATACCTCTGCCAACGTAACGTTTGGCAATGCTGACAACCAGCCTGAGGTTAGCCTCTGCCAATTTCTGCTTGGCACTTTCATCTCCCTGGCTCATGCGAATCGCCAGCTCTCGCTCTTCTTCTGCTGACAGCAACGGTACTTTACCAATTTCTTTTAAATACATTCTCACCGGGTCATCAATGCTGATTGCTTCCGGAATCATGCTTTCCAGATCTACTTCCTTTGCATCCCCATCTTCTTTCCCCAGCTCTTTTTCGACATCTTCTTCAATGATATCGACATTCATGCTTTCCAAAGCATCGTACAGCCTGTCCATCTCTTCCGGCTTGATATTAACTCCCTCCAGCATATCTGCCATTTCTTTGCTGGTAATCGTGCCTTTTTCTTTGGCGGCTGCCAACAGCTTGCGCACTGCCTCTTTTTTATCGTTGCGCGGCTGTTTGATTTGCTTTTCTGTTTTTTCCTGTTTCGCAGTGCCTTTATTCAATCTATTCACCTTCTAAAAAAATGATCGTTCATCCTATGCAGCTGCACATTCAGGGCCGACACCTGTTTCATTGCCTCTTTCCTCTGTGCAGCATCCATCTTCTGCATTTCCCCAATCAGTTGTTCTCTTTCTTCCTTCAATCGACTGATTTTCACCCGCTTTACTAACGTTTCAGCATAATCCTCTGCTGATGTTCCCTCTGGTATCTCTTGATGCAGCGCCTCAGCCAATTGTCCACTGTTTGCAGAAAACACGGATAATAATTCGGCACAAGTAGGCAAAACTCCTCTTTTTATTTCATCAAAAATGTAAAAAAATATTTTTTTATGCAATTCCTGCTGAAAAATACCCTCAAACAACTGTGCATTCTTTTGCACAAGATACGGGCGTTCCATCAGCAATGCAATCAATTTTTCTTCTTCCGAAACTTCTTTTTTAATCAATTCTCTGTCATTTACAACGAAAGTATGCATTTCTGAGGGATTTTTTTTGCCCATCTGGCGCAGCAGGCTCTGCTCACTCAGTTTTGTATCGTTTGAAATTTGGCGGATATACCGTTCTTTTTCAATTTCATTTTCCAAGCCTCCCACCAGTTCCACCGCTTTTGTTGCGTATTCCACCACCTGGTCAGGCTCTTCCATATTGTATTCGCTGCGCAATATCTTTAATTTGAATTCCATACCGGTAATGGATTCCTTCATCAATGCCAAAAAAGCTTCTTTCCCATAAGCCTTTGCAAAATCATCCGGGTCAAGCCCATCCGGCATTACGATGACTGACGTTTTTAAGCCTTCGGCCTGCAGCAAATCAATTGCTCGCAAAGAAGCATGAATACCAGCTCCATCTCCATCATAGCAAAGATACACTCGATTGGTATATTTTTTAATCAAACGAGTCTGTTCTTTGGTAAGAGCCGTCCCCAAAGAAGCAACTACATTATCTACCCCTACAGCCCGCAATCCTACTACATCCATATAGCCTTCTGTCAGGACGATACTCTTCAAATCGCGCTTTTTGCGCACCTGATTCAATGCATACAAATGATATCGCTTATTAAAAAGATAGGTTTCCCCACTATTGAGATATTTCGGTTCGCCCTGGTCCATGACACGCCCGCCAAACGCAATGACATCGCCAAAGACATTTTGAATGGGAAACATAACGCGATTGCGAAAAAAATCATAATTTTTCCCTTCTTTAGAACGGACTACCCCTGCATCCATCATCTCTCGCAAAGAATATCCCTTTGCAGATAAAAATCGATAGGCGTCATCATATGTATCTTTTGCAAAGCCAAGGCCATACGTGCGTATCACATTGGAAATTTTTCTTTTTTTCAAGTATTCCCGAGCGATTTTTCCTTCCGGCTGCAAAAGATTTTCATGATAATGCAGTGCCAGTTCTTTCATCATTTCCTGTAGACGCTTGGTATACGCCTTTTTCTTCTGGTACGCTTCATCATTCTGAACTTCCGGCATTTCCATACCTACACGTTCTGCCAGAAACTGCACCGCTTCAAGATAACTCATCTTTTCCTGTTCCATGATGAAATTGATGACGCTGCCGCCTTTTTTACAGGAAAAGCAATAAAACATCTGTTTTTCAGGCGTTACACAAAAAGAAGGATTTCGCTCTGCATGCCAAGGGCAGGCAGCCCAGAGGCGCGTTCCTTTTTTCTCCAGATGTACATATTCACCTATAACATCCGCAATATCATTTTTATCCAGCAATTGTGCCAGCCATTCTTCACTAAATCTTGCCAATTATTTACGCTCCTATAATAACGCCCAGCCTTGAGGCACAAACAATTCCTGAAATTTCATAACCGCAAAGCGATCCGTCATTCCAGCAATATAATCCGCGACACAAACAGCTAATCCATCCTGCTCTATATTTTTACGTTCTGCCTCCGGCAGTTGCTCAGGATGCTTTCCATAAAACTCCATCAGAAGAAAAATAACACCTTTAACTTTTTTTTCTTCTTCTTTCGCCGCACTGCCTACATACACTTCAGAAAACATATATTCCCTCAGCCGGTTGGTCGCCCAATTTACTTCTTCACTCATCTGTAGGACAGGCTGATTCAAGCTATGCATGACAATATCACTAATCATGGTATTAATTCGTTCACTATGCCTGCGCCCCAATATTTCTATGCATTCTTTTGGTAAATCATCCACAGTAATAATGCCTGCCCGCAATGCATCATCGATATCATGGTTCAAATAAGCAATGCGGTCGGCATAGTTAACAGCCATACCCTCTAAAGTAACCGGTGTTGTGCTTTTTTTATGGTTTAAAATCGCATCCCGCACCTCAAATGTCAGGTTCAATCCGCGTCCATTTTCCAATTTATCCACCACGCGCAGGCTCTGTTCATTATGAAGGAATTGTGCGTTAATTCCATTCTCACGATAAAATTGCGTAATTGCCGCTTCTCCTGCATGACCAAACGGTGTATGGCCCAAATCATGCCCTAATGCCGCAGCCTCTGTAAGATCCTCATTCAATGCCAGACAGCGCGCTATCGTACGGGAAATCTGCGCCACCTCCAGTGTATGTGTAAGCCGTGTACGATAATGGCTGCCTTTCGGATTGATAAACACCTGAGTTTTATCCTTCAACCGGCGAAAAGCTTTGGAATGAATAATACGATCCCGATCTCGCATATATTCTGTTCGCATATCACTTTCAGAAATAGGTACCATGCGCCCACGCGTCTGTTCGCAAAGCATTGCATAGGGAGAAAGCATTTCCCGCTCTCTCTGATAAATGATTTCTCTCAGCAGCATTTTTCCATCTCCTCTTTATTCCCTATTAAATATTTGACATTTTTATCAAAAATCCTTTTTTATAGAAAAAAACCGATGCAATTTTGCACCGGTTTTTTTACAAATCATTCAAAAATTTATTTTGCGTAGTCCACTACGCGCGTCTCTCTAATCACACTGACCTTAATCTGACCGGGATAGTCGAGATCCTTCTCAATTTTCTTCACGATGTCTCTCGCCATAAGCACAGTTCCGACTTCATCCACATCTTCAGGTTTTACAATAATGCGTACTTCTCTGCCGGCCTGTATCGCATAAGACTTTTCAACACCTTTAAAGGAATTTGCTATTTCTTCCAAAGCTTCCAGACGTTTTACATAATTATCAAGAGATTCTCTTCTTGCACCGGGCCGCGCCGCAGATACAGCATCTGCCGCCTGCACCAAAACCGCCTCAATCGTCTGTGCTTCCACATCACCGTGGTGTGCAGCTATTGCATTGACTACATCGGGGTTTTCTTTATATTTTGTGGCAAGTTCTGCGCCAAGCTGTGTATGAGAGCCTTCCATCTCATGATCTACTGCCTTACCGATATCATGCAGTAAACCTGCCCTCTTTGCCAACCTGGCATTTGCACCGATTTCGTCCGCCATGATACTTGCCAAATGTGCCACTTCCAAAGAATGTTTCAGCACGTTCTGGCCATAACTGGTACGATAGCGCAATCTTCCCAACAATTTTACCAATTCAGGATGCAACGAGTGGATTCCAACATCAAATACTGCTGCCTCGCCAGCTTCGCGTATCTGCTGATCCACTTCTTTTTTGGCCTTATTGACCATTTCCTCGATTCTTGCAGGATGAATTCTCCCGTCAATAATCAACTTTTCCAGGGCAATCCGTGCGATTTCTCTGCGCACAGGATCAAAACCGGAAAGAATCACTGCTTCCGGTGTATCATCAATAATCAGATCGATACCGGTTGCTGTTTCAAGAGCACGAATATTTCTGCCTTCTCTGCCAATAATTCTGCCCTTCATCTCATCATTAGGCAATGCTACAACCGAAATTGTCGCCTCTGCCACATGATCCGCGGCGCAACGCTGAATTGCCAGAGAAAGAATCTGTCTTGCCTTTTTTTCAGCTTCGTCCTTTGCCGTTGTCTCAATATCACGCAGCATCACCGCCATATCTCGGCGTGCCTCCTGCTCTACCTTTTCCAACAGCAAATCCTTAGCTTGCTCAGTGGAAAGCTCTGCAATCTTTTCCAGCTCCTGCACTTCTTTTTCCTGCAGTCGCTTAATCTCTTCTTTTGCAGCTGAGATCTCTTTCAATCTTGCATCAAGCTTTTCGTTTTTTCTATCTGCCTGTTCGTTTTTCTTATCCAGTGCTTCCTCTCTTGCAAGAAGCCTTTTTTCTATTCTGGATTGCTCATTTCGTCTGTCTTTGGATTCTTTATCAAATTCACTTCTGAGTTTATGGACCTCTTCTTTAGCTTCCAGGACTGTCTCTTTACGAATCGCTTCTGCTTTCTTCTGAGCATCTTCGATTAGCCTGACAACCGTTTCTTCAGCCCGGCCTATCTTCTTTTCCGCGATGTTTTTCCTGTACAGATAACCAACGCCGCTGCCCAGCCCTAAACAAACAACGCCTGCAAGGATAGCCCATATTGCTGCGTCCATCTAAACTCCAGCACCTCCTTTTCATCCATTTCGATGATTGTTATATCCACACTTCCAAATCTGAAATATCAGTTAATTTGTTAATGCTTTATT
>QANA01000085.1:12033-37929 GCA_003149735.1 Clostridiales bacterium
TTTCGTCTGTCTTTGGATTCTTTATCAAATTCACTTCTGAGTTTATGGACCTCTTCTTTAGCTTCCAGGACTGTCTCTTTACGAATCGCTTCTGCTTTCTTCTGAGCATCTTCGATTAGCCTGACAACCGTTTCTTCAGCCCGGCCTATCTTCTTTTCCGCGATGTTTTTCCTGTACAGATAACCAACGCCGCTGCCCAGCCCTAAACAAACAACGCCTGCAAGGATAGCCCATATTGCTGCGTCCATCTAAACTCCAGCACCTCCTTTTCATCCATTTCGATGATTGTTATATCCACACTTCCAAATCTGAAATATCAGTTAATTTGTTAATGCTTTATTATTTCATTTTAATACAATCGTCTTCTATTGTCAATCGAGATTCTCGGCTGCACTTCTTCCCGCCAAATAGCCGGTCGAGAACGCGATCTGCAGATTATAACCGCCAGTATAAGCATCCACATCCAGCATTTCTCCTGCAAAATACAGCCCAGGCACCAATTTACTTAGCATTTTTGACGCGTTAATTTCCTTTAAAGTTATGCCTCCACGTGTTACAATTGCTTCTTCCAAATCCCGCGTGCCGCAAATCGGAATACAAAAATTTTTAATCACTGAAATCAATTTCTTACGTTCTTCTTTTGTCACAAAATTAACCGGCTTTTTGCCATTAAGCCCGGCAATTTCCAAAATTTCTCCGCACAGCATTTTGGGAAGCAAACGCTGAAGTGTTATTTTTAATTGATTATTGGGCATTTCCGCAAAGTCCCGCAAAATACGCGTCTCCAACTTTACCTCATCTAAAGCAGGCTTCAAATCTATGCAAATTTTAGTATCTGCAAATGAATAGTCTGAAAGATGAGCACTTGCAGATAATATCAACGGACCAGAAACTCCAAAATAAGTGAAAAGCATTTCTCCTATGGATTCAAATCGCTTTTTTCCTTTTTCCTGTAATGTGACCCGTACATTTTTAAGAGTAAGCCCCATGAGTTTTCGACATATTTCCGGATATTTTGCAACCAAAGGAATCAGTGAGGGATGCAATTCCTTCATGCTATGCCCTGCCTTCCTGGCCATCTCATATCCTTCTCCATTACTGCCTGTAACAGGATAGGACATTCCGCCACAGGCAAGAATCACTTTATCAAAAAATATGTTTTTCCCTTCGACTTTTATACCACAAACTCTTCCGTCGCGGATCAGAATTTCCTGCACATGACGGCCCAATTGAATCTGTACTTTTTTACTGTGCAGCATATTCTGCAAAGTTTTAATCACATCGCTGGATTTATCCGAAGCCGGAAATACACGTCCGCCTCGTTCCACCTTGGTCGCTAAACCATGATGATTCAGCAGCCGGATCAAATCATTATTGGAAAATGCATCAAAAGCACTGTAGAGAAATTTTGCGTTTCCAGGAATATTTGAAAAAAAATCCTCCTGCGGCCTGGCATTTGTAATATTGCATCTGCCCTTTCCGGTAAGAAATAATTTTTTACCAAGCTTCTCGTTCTTTTCAAATAGTGTAACCTCCGCAGATGAGGCTGCCGCATAGGCAGCCATCATGCCAGCCGGGCCGCCGCCTACGACAGCAACTCTCACAATTCTTCTTCCTCTTCTTCTATTGGCGCATAATCATGTACTGCATAAATTTTCTTTTCCCGCCAGATATTTTCCATGATGCTGTAGTTCTCCACCAGAGTATCTTTTTTGCGCAAACCGGCTAATATAATAATCAGGTTGATAATGCTGAGGGGAGCAACAAAGGAATCCACAAAAGAATTAATATTGTTTTTCGTCAAAATGCAATGATCCGAAAGATTATAGAGCGGAGAAAGAACATTATCCGTCAGCGTAATAATCGTTGCCTTTCGTTCTTTTGCAAACCGCACTCCTTCCACAGTTTGCGAAGAATATCTTGGAAATGCCATGCCAATGACTACATCTCCTTCTCCTACATGCACCAACTGGGAATAGATATCGGTTGTGCCAATTGTAACCTGATGCACATTATCAAAAATATATCCCAAATAGTATACAATAAACTGCACCAAAGGTGCACAGCTGCGAAATCCGATCACAAAGATCTTTTTTGCATGCACCAATGCATCTACCACTTTATTAACGACTTCAACGTCCAGCATATCTACAGTATGCTTAAGGTTCTTTGTTTCCATTTTATAAACGGCGCGCACCAATTCTTCTGTAGATAATCCTTCCAACAGATTGAGTTTTTGGACATTGGTCAGTTTATTTTTAATAATTTCCTGCAAATGCTTTTGCAGCTTTGGATAGCCTTTATAGCCTAATGCATATGCAAAGCGAACTACCGTTGACTCACTGACGCCTACCGTTTCTCCAAGTACACCCGCAGTCATGAAAGCAGCCTTGTCATAATTTTCCAGAATATACGTTGCAATTGCCTTTTGCCCTTTGCTGTAAGAGGAAAATTCCTCCCGAATACGTTCCAACAAATCGGATTTTTCCATATCGTCGATTCCTTTTTCCATATACATAATTAGATTCAAAAAAATAATGAAGCAGAGAAGACTCTCCGCTTCATTATAACACATTTTTTACAAAGAAACTATGTCAGATTTGCATCTCATTAAGAAACATCAATCCTTCCAGAGCACTTTCATCTGTAAATTCCGAAACCAAAGGTGTAATAGAGATATTATCCTGACGAATTTCATAGGAGTCATCGCCCGGGCCATCTTCCGCCTGATAATCGCTCTTAACACGATAGGAAACAACGCCATCGTCAATTTCTTCCACTACATTATAACCTCCAAACCAATTGGTCTTGCTCATGCGCGTCACAACCACCTTTTTGGGAGTTACTTCGTTCAGGTTGGGGAAATTGACATTGAGAATGGTGCGAATAGGGAATTTGAATTGATCCGCCATCTCCGCTAATCTACGGGCAAACTGTGCAGCATATACGAAACCTTCCGGTTCATTGGTGAAGCAGACATGGCTAAATGCCAAAGCACGAATTCCGTGCAACGTTGCCTGTGTTGCTGCATTAGTCGTTCCCGACCAAAGAATATTTACCCCCATATTAGGCCCTCTGTTAATACCGGAAAGTACAATATCGGGCAGGTTATCCTTCATGATCACTTTCAAGGCAATACGGGTGCAGTCGGCAGGGCTTCCATCCACATGCCATGCCGGAACATCCTCATAACCGGGAATAGTTGTTTTGGTAACTACAATCGGAGTTCTAAAATTAAGCGCATGTGAATTGCCACTGCATTCATGCTTAGGCGCCACAACTGTAATATCATGCTTTCCATACAGTTCCTTTACCATTGCAATTAGACCAACGCCTTCAATTCCATCGTCGTTTACAAGAAGTATTCTCATTATTTCCTCCTATTTTCTCTCTTTTTTCTCTCTTTGCTCTTTATTACACTGGATGGATACGGTGTTCGCCATCCAACTTAGCCGGATCAACTTGATACAATGCCGCCCTGCGATATTCGAAATATTTCGGTGCAACCTGTGGGAACATTGCGTAAGAAAGAATATCTTCTTCCTGCTCGATCACATCCTTCAATTGCTCATGATACTGTTCCAATTCAGGTGCAATATCGTCTGCTGGCCGATGCGTAATTACCGCATCGTCACCGATGCATTTTTTACGCACATCCTCATCCACCGGACCCGGCAATCTGCCGTATTCACCACGCAGCAACCCTTTGGATTCCTTGGAAACCATCTTGTAACGTTCTCCACACAAAACATTCATAACTGCCTGTGTTCCTACAATCTGGCTTGTGGGAGTTACCAATGGCGGATATCCAAATTCCTTGCGGACACGCGGAACCTCCTCCAGTACTTCCACCAATTTATCTTCTGCATTGGCATTTTTCAACTGACTGATCAGATTGGAAAGCATACCACCCGGCACCTGATACAGCAGAGTATTGACATCCACGCCCAAAACCTTGGTCGAAATTAATCCATCTTCACGCATCCGTTCTACCGACGGGCGAATCAAATTTGCCGCTTTCGTCAGTTCTTCCAGCTTCATGCCTGTATCGTACTCTGTCCCCATCAAAGTCGCCACCAATGCTTCAGTACAAGGCTGCGACGTACCATTGGCCAAAGGAGAAAGCGCGCAATCCACAATATCTGCGCCTGCTTCTATCGCCTTCAGGTAAACCATATCACCGGTTCCCGTGGTATTATGCGTATGTACATGTACAGGGACTGTTACTTTTTCCTTGATCATTTTCACTAACTTATAGGCATCATAAGGCAACAACAGATTAGCCATATCCTTAATGCAAATGGAATCTGCGCCCATATTCTGCATTTCCAATGCCAAGTCAGCAAAGTATTCCATGCTATGCACCGGGCTTACCGTATAGCTGATTGCAGCCTCTGCCCAGCCGCCATATTTTTTTGTGGCCTCCATTGCGGTTTTGATATTTCTCGTATCATTCAGCGCGTCAAAAATACGAATGACATCAATTCCGTTTTCAATTGCTTTTTTTACAAAAAAATCCACCACATCATCTGCATAATGCTTGTATCCGAGCAGGTTCTGTCCGCGCAGCAGCATCTGCAATTTTGTGTTCGGCATTGCTTTTTTCAATTTACGCAATCTTTCCCATGGATCTTCATGCAAAAAACGCATGCAAGTATCAAACGTTGCTCCACCCCAACACTCCAGCGACCAATATCCGGCCTTATCCAGTACTGCCGCTGCTTCCAGCATCTCCTCTGTGCGCATGCGGGTCGCCGCCTGGGATTGATGGGCGTCTCTCAAAATCGTATCAGTGATACAAACCTTACCCATAAATCAAACCTCCCCTGTCTCAACCGCTCAGCCGATTACACCCAGAATATCGCCTGCGTTGACCAGAGTTCCTTTAGAAGTGTTAATCGACGCAACGGTACCCGTGCAAGGAGCCAGCAATTCATTTTCCAACTTCATAGCTTCCAGTACAAACAATACATCGCCTTCATTTACATGGTCGCCAACATTCACCTTGATTTCCAAAATTGTACCAGGCATAGGTGCTACCACTTTTTCTCCCGCCGCTACTGCCACAGACGCTGCCGGTGCAGGTGCGGGTGCCGCTTCTTCAACAGGAGCTGCCGCAGGCACAGGTGCCGCAGCAAGAGCTGCTGCTACAGGCGTGGGCGCCGCTACAGATACGTTTGCATCTGCAGCAACTTCTTCTACTGCAACATCATAGGATTTTCCATTTACATTTATAATAAATCTACGCATATTTACCTCCGACTCCTCTTAGATATATCGATTAAGTTGTTCTGCTCTGCCTGCACGCGACCATGCAGATCTGCCGGCATATTCCCTTTTTCTAATTTCCTGACAAGATGCCACTTTAATTTCTTTGACATCTTTTCCCATTGCAGCTGCTACTGCAGCTGTGATTACCGCAATTAGCTCGCCTTCCTCCGGATCCTGTGCGGCCTTTCCCTTTGCTTCTGTCACCGCAGGCGTTGCTGCCTGTTCAACGTTTTCCTTAACAGGCATTCGTCTGGCCAGTTTTGTCAGAATTACAATACACAGCAAAAGAATCAGTACTTCCGCAGCTAACAGAATCGCCTGTGCCGCTGAAAATTCAATTCCAAACAAAGTCATATGCATCCTCCTTATAACGGCATGATGCCATGTTTTTTACTGAGTCTGCTTTCTCTCTTGTTGGTAGTCATCAGCAGCGACTGAATCAATACCGGGCGGATCTGCGATGCTTCAATAATGTCATCGACAATACCCTGTTTTGCCGCACTTTCTGCGCTCAAAAAGTCTGCTGCATACTGCTTCGCGTGAGCTTTTGTGCCGTCATACATCACAATACTGCCTGCTTCTGCGTCCATGCAACCGATTTGTGCTCCCGTTAACGCATATGCCAAATCTACTCCATTGCCTTTATTGGACATCGTGCTATAGCCCTCTCCGATCGCCTTCCCTGTAATTACGCTGATCATCGGGCATCCTGCTTCGCCATATGCATAAGCTAACTTAGCCAAAGCACGTATATTTCCATGGCATTTGCTCACTTCTACCCCTTCATTATCAACAAAAGAAAGAACCGGCATATCATAAGCATCCAGAATCCGTATAAATCTGGCCGCTTTTTCACAGGCCTCTTTTGTTAAAAATTTGCCTCCTGCATTTGCTACCACACCTGCGATCATGCCTCCGAACGAAGCAAACCCTGTAACAATTTCTGCACCGTATCCCTTCTGTACTTCAAAAAGTACGCCGCCATCCGCAGCCTGAGCCACGTAAGCAGGCAAATTGCGTGGGTCTTCTTCCACAGTTCGATCCGCAGAATCCTCATTATTCAAATAAGGTGTATCTTCCAGATTATTGGAAGGCAGGCAAAGCAGCAGTCTCTTAAGCGTTGCATAAGCTTCCTGCTCATCCTCGCAAAGGAACTGCGCATTACCACAGGCATACTGTGCTGCCGCACCGTTGAGCACTTCCTCTTCCGGCTCCAACCCCAATGTTGCCGCCGTTACAGTGGCACCTTTTAACCCCATATCCGTTACTTTTCGAATCGCCAATGTAAAATCCGAAAGCGGAGCAAAAAAAGCTGCCGAACCCAACATATCTCCTGCTGCGACAGATATCGTCGGTACAACGCCGGACAATTCTGCCATCTTTTTCATGACCAGCGTATATGCATGAATTGCACCTGCACCCTCCTGGACTCTCGCTCCATCCGAGTCCCAGAGGAATACCATCGGATAGCCGGATTTTGCCGCCATATCCATTGTTTTTACGATTTTTCCGGCCTGAGCCATGCCAAATGCACCACCCAGCGCTTCGTGATCCTGAGCTGCAATACATACTGCCTGACCTTCAATCGTACCCCATCCGGTTACAACACCTTCTCCCTGCACACATATATCCGCATATCCGAGCACCGCATTGGATTTTTGTAGATATTTATCCAGCTCCACAAAAGAGCCATCATCCATCAATTCCGCGATCCGTGCTCTGGCCGTCAACCGATCAGGCCGGTTTTGCTGCAGAGTGCCGCGAGTAAGTTCACCCATCTGTGAATACCCTCCTTCACACTTTCTGTTTCCCTGTAAAAAGGAACTCCGGTTCCATCCAGCATTCCTTTTTTCTTTCTTTTGCATTACATTATAACATAACTGTTTTTAAAATGCTATGCCTCTCTTATTGTACTTCCTCATATTTATACATTCATTCCCTGTCAGATTGTTATTTTTCTTTTGGTTGTAAGAAAAAAAGCAAAAAGGCGCCTGCCGCCGTTTATTGCCGCAGATGCCTTTTCCACGATTCACTTAATGCTCTTAAGATATGCAATCTCTTCTTTCGTAAGCAAACGATATTCTCCCTTTTTCAAAGGGCCCAGATTAATATCGCCAACACTGATACGCTTTAAGAATACAACATGCTTATCAATTGTTTCAAACATACGGCGTACCTGACGGTTACGACCCTCATGGATGATGATAGTCATTTCCGTACGGTCTTCCACCGCATTCATCACTTTAATACGAGCCGGCGCCGTCTTACCACCTTCAATTATCACTCCACGCTCCAGTTGTTTGATTTCTTCGGGGGAAACAAAACTGTCTACCACAACATAATAGCGTTTGCTTACTTCATGGCTGGGATGCGTCAGCTTATTGGCCAGCTCGCCGTCATTCGTCAACAACAATAAACCTTCTGTCGTGAAATCCAATCGACCGATAGGATAAATGCGTTGATCTATGCCTTTTACATAATCCAATACCGTACGCCGTCCTTTATCGTCAGAGCAGGTAGAAACACATCCCACCGGTTTATTAAGCATGATATAAATTTTTTCATCCGGGATTTGGATTTTTCTTCCCGAAACATAAATTTGATCGATTTCCGGATCCACATTCGTAGCCGGATCATACACAAAGCGTCCGTTAACCCGTACAACTCCTTTACGGATCAGTTCCTCCGATTTCCGCCTGGATGCGACGCCTGCCGCCGCCATAAATTTTGCAATGCGCATACATACCTCCGTCGGATGTATTACACGCACAGCACATCATCCGACCCACTTCTCAATTATTTTTGAAAGATTATATTCATAGGTATTCTCTGCGACATCCTGTGTTGCAACAATATCTGCCGCAGCATACAGCGTCCCTTCCAGCCAGAATTCCACGCTGCCCACTACCATACCGCAATATACCGGCGCCTGCACTTGAGAAACCAAATTAATCTTTCTTTTTACAATTTTATACTCTTCCGGCTGTAAAGGCAAGGCAATCTCTTCATTTACTGCAATTTTTACCTGATCAACAACACCATTCTGTACTCCCAGTACTCCCAATTCTTCTCCTTGCTGTGCCACATTCTGCATTGAATACTGTTCAAAGCCATAATCCAAAAGTTTATAGCAATCTTCAAACATATTTCCATCGTTCAACACAACGGCAATCAATTGCATATTTTCCCGCAAAGCCCCGGCAGACAGGCACTTGCCCGCGGCCTTGGTATATCCCGTTTTGATGCCGTTGCCCCCATCATACTGATAAAGTATTTTATTTTTACTGCGAAGGTAACGTGCAGGAGAGTCATCATCCTGTGTCAAATCCATAGAAGAGGTTCCCACAATCTGTCGAAACGTTTCATTTTGCATTGCATAAGCAGAGATCAAAGCCAAATCTCTGGCTGTTGTATAGTGATTTTCATCCGGAAGGCCATTGGGCGTCACAAAATGCGTATCGACGGCACCAATCTCCACCGACTTCTGATTCATCATCTCTGCAAAAGCTTCAATACTGCCGGCAATATGCACGGCAATGGTAACGGCAGCATCATTTCCGGAGGCCAGCATCAGTCCGTATAACAGTTCCCGCAATGAAATCGTTTCCCCATATTGCAGGTAAATCGAAGAGCCCTCTATCCCAACTGCTTCATCCGGCACTTGTACAATCGTATCCAGATTTCCATTTTCGATAGCCAGAATACAAGTCATGATTTTGGTTGTACTGGCCATGGGCAAATGTTCTCCGGCATTGGATTGTAAAAGAATCCTCCCTGTGCTGGCTTCCACAAGCGCATATGCCTGCGCATGAATATCCGGCAAAGCATATGCTCTGCCGGATATCGTGCATACAACTATAAAGAGTAGCAGACTCAGACTACATATCCATTTCTTCCATCTCTTTTCTCTGCTTATTTCCACGTTTGCATTCCTCCTCTTTTTTACCAATCATTTTTCTCAGTTCCTTTGTCATTTCGGGCAACTGTTCTAAAATTTTATCGGTAATCGTCCGGTTATAAACAGTCATTAAACGGAGCTCTTCCTTTCCGGAAACCATAAAAGCTACCGGCGATATACTGATGCCCGCACTGCTACCTCCCGCAAAAGGGTATTCTTTTGCAGCAACTTCTTTTTCCGCTTTTGCGGACGCATGATATTCTCCTCCGCCGCTGACAAATCCAAAGCTGATTTTGGAAATAGGAACAATCGTCTGTCCATCCGGAGTTACAAAGGGTTTTCCGACAATTGTATCGACATCTGCCATTTCCTTTAATTCACTCATTGTGATGTTCAAGATATTTTCAATTGGATGCATAATTACGCCTCATTTCTTTTATGATGATAGCTATAATCTCTGCAACCCGCAGGCAAAATATACCTTCTACCAAAAGATTCATCCCTGTTTCTTCAAAATCCGGCAAAACCTGCAGCTCTGTATGAGGCATTTGCCAAATACGAATTGCGCTCCAGGCTGCTGTTTCCAAAGCGCCGCAAGATAAAGCAGTACAAGCAGCATCGCCTACTCCCAATACCACTTTAGCCTGCAGCCGCTTGATTCCCTTGAAAAACGCACGAGGACTGATTTTCATAATTTTACGGATATCTTCTTGCTCCACACGTAAGGAAAGGTAGCGAAAACTGTTTCTTTTTATCTGTATGATGTGCGGGAAAATATAATGCCGCATAGAAATATAATACAATGCTGCATATATCCGTATTCCGCAAAAATATACTTTCAATTTTACAGTTCCCTTTTTTTCTGCCAAAGAATAAACTTCCAGCCGAAATGTACCCAGCAACAATATAGCCAGTGCCCCAACTATACACCATAAAAAAATACCCATAGCTGCTCTCCTTGCTATGGGTACTTTTTCCATATTCTCATTTATTTATTCTTCTATTTCCTCTTGCGAATCCAGCTGTTCCTCTGCCGTTTCTTCTTCCTTCAGTTCCGGCAAATCTTCCAGAGAATGTAAATCAAAATAGCGCAAAAATGCCTGACTGGTCGCATATAGTTTGGGGCGTCCCAACGCGTCTTTCCTGCCTGCCACATAAATCAAATCTTTTTCCAGCAGAGTATTAATCGTATAGCTGCTGTTTACCCCACGCACACGCTCGACTTCTTCCCGCGTCACCGGCTGGCGATAAGCAATAATAGAAAGGGTCTCCAGCATAGCACGCGACAATGCCTCTTCATTCTTTTCGCCCAGCAGTCCAATAATCAGTTCTGCATATTCCGGCCGGGTACACAGCTGTACTCGATCTGCAAATTGTTTAAGCAACAAACCGGAGCCTTTTTCCCGTACTTTCATTTCCGTCTGCAAGATTTGCTGCAGTTCTTCCTTTGAAATTCCCAGCGCCTGTGCCAATTCCGCAATTTCTATCGCTTCTCCTGCCATAAAAAGAATATTTTCTACGGCGCCTATAATTTTTTCATTTTCCATGTTATTTGTTGCGTTCCTTTTGTCTGCGATAAATGCCTATGGCTCCAAAAATGTCATTCTGATGTACGGTGATTTTGCCCTGCGCAATCAACTCCAGCAGCGCATAAAACGTTACCGCAACCTCCATGCGTGTAGGTTCCGGAGAAAAAAGTTCTGCAAAATCGATTTCCTCTCGAACTGCCAACCTGGCCATAATCAATCGCATTTTGTCATGCATACTCACGTAATCAGCTTGGATGACCACGTCATTTTCCTGCTGACGCTGTATTTTCACCTTTGCCAGCATTGCCTGATAAGCACTCACCAGCGCCTCTACACTGGCATTGATCAGTACCGGTGCCCGCGTATCCACAATTTCTTCAGGTAACTTATAATAAAATTCCCGACCGCTTTCTTCCAATTCACGCAGCTGCTCCGCAGCTTCCTTAAAACGTTTATATTCGTTCAGTCGTTGGACCAGTCGATCCTCTTCGGATAATTCTTCTTCTGTTTCTGTTTTTATTTTGGGCAATAACGCTCTGGATTTTATATACAACAGCGTTGCCGCCATTTCTAAAAATTCGCTGGCGCTCTCCAAATCCTGCATATCACTTTGCTGTAAATAAGCAAGATACTGTTCTGTGATCTCAGATACAAAAATATCTTTCACTTCAATTTTTGCACGACTGATCAAATGCAGCAAAAGATCCAACGGCCCATCGAAATTAGATAACTTCAGCTGATATTTTTCTGCACTCATACTTATATAAACAACGCAAAGAATCGCAAGAATAAGCTATACAGCCCGGAAGTTGCCCAACCAAGTATTACGTCCAGTGCCCCGCTAAATACCAAGACAATCAACAGCAAATATCCGTATTTCTGCAGAAAATCCACCACTGCATAATTTTTCTTTACAAAAAGGCTGGTTACCACATGAAATCCGTCCAGCGGCGGTACTGGCAATACATTAAACAATGCAAAATTCAAATTTAAACTAATTAAATAAGACATCACCAGTACATACCATTCTCCCTCTATCCGCACAAAACACCAAATACCCGTAAAAAGGAATGCCAGCAGTAAATTTATAAAAGGCCCTGCTAATGAAATAATCAAATCATCTCTGCGGAAATGTTTCAGATTTCTGGAGTTGACCACTACCGGCTTTGCCCATCCAAAGCCAAAAAAAACAAACATCACTGCACCAATCCAATCAATATGCCGAAAAGGGTCAATGGACATTCTACCCATATTTTTTGCAGTCGGGTCTCCCAGTTTATAGGAAGCAAATGCATGTGCCCATTCATGAAACGAAATTGCTACACACATTGCCAGGAACGACACCAGCACATACAGCAGTGCCTGCATCGGGTTTTCGCTAAACATTGCTAAAATATATGAAATTCCCATATAGTTAAATCATCCAATTCCTTTCTTTTCCTATCATCACATACAGCATAAAGCCACTGTTATAGTATAATACAGTTCTGCCCGATTGCCTATCAAATTTTTTATGAACAACCCTGTCCTTATTGTTTTACTAAGCCCGGGCTTGGCATAAGAGGAGAAATTAGGCTTAGATTTCCTCCACGAACAGACTTCACGTATTCGCCATTCACCAGAAACTGCACTGTCTTGATAGGGCCGATGCTGCATATGGTATTAACAATAGAGTAGATCATCAGAATCTGCCCCTGCGCTGTTAAACGTTCCATACTATAGATGAAGTTCTGTGAAAAATCCAGAATCGCGCAATCTCCACTGATTTCAAAAGATAAAATATCTTTTTCTGAAAGTCCCCCCGGAAATACTGAAACGACTGTTTCCGGATCACCATCGATCGCTCCTTCTCCGATCAATCGGATATAGGTATTCCAATCCAAAGCTTCTTCGTCATGAACAATCCGCTTTACCTGTTGTATGGAAGTCATGTCTTCGTTTGGCAAGTAAATCTCTATCACATTTCCCAGATATTTTCCGGTTTCTTCTTGCTGTACGATCATCACTTCATCCTGCCAATAGCAGCACAGGCTTCGCAGCCCTGGCAAAACACCCTGCAGCGTATCGTAAACCGCCGCCATCGACCGCCTTCGCTGCGCTTCTTCATCACGGGAAAAAAGCAAATCTGCCTGCCAGATTGTCAGTATTCCTGCTTCATAGGAGAAATACTGCTTCAATTCCTCTTCTGTACATTGCATCAACAACTGCGAAAAAACACTCTCTTCCAGTGGTGAAAGATACGTCGCCTCATATTTTGCGCCCTTCGCCTGTTGTTCCAGCACATTGATAATCATTTTGGGCAGGCTCGAATAATTTACATTTACACTTCGCACTTCCGACAACAGATACCCTGTTGTTTCTTCCACAAAATATAACCCGACATTTGCGTTATATGCTTCTTCACCCAATTGTTCAATCATGCTTCTCTGTTGTTGATACAATTCCGGAAGGCTACCCTCGGTTTTTCCCAATAGACCAATGGGTACTCCCATAATCGAAGCCGGCAAGCCGGAAATCTCCACATTTACATAACTGATATTGCAATTTTCTAACAATGTATTGGCTATCAATACCGATAAAAAGTATCGTTGGCGATCCGACATGGCAATATCGGCCTCTAAATAAACATTGGCAATTTCAGATGTCAATTCTACATCTTTCACATGGATTTTACTGCCAATATAGCCAAAACCCAGATCAATTTGAGAAGAAAGCAATGCCTGTACTATCAAAACCGGGGTTTTTACCCATTCTTCAATCTGTAGTTCCGTAGACGTCGACATGATTTTTCCCGTCGTTTCGTCAATATAATACAAAATCGGGTAAATCGTCAGATATCCCGTCTGTTCCAGCGGATGAGGGAGAAGTGATATTCCCTGTGTGTTTTTTTCCTCTTTCAATACTGAGCATCCGCTACATAAAAACACCAGGCATAAAACCAGAGCCATCCATTTTCGCATACACCTCTCCTCCGCTCAGAACAACGCTTCCACCATTGCATAGGTAATTTTCCAAATTCCGTTTTCCCGAATCAGTTTTATTGGCGTATTATTCATTTCCTTGCGCCCCTCTCCACTGATATTCATCGTATAATTTGCCATCAGAATGGCGCTTTGCTGATCCACCGTTTCTACAATTTCTACAATCTGATAATCCTCTATCCCAATATTCTTGGATTGCATCCAAACAGAAAATGTATTCTCCAATGGTCTTTGATTATCCTCTTCATCTGTATAAGCAATATAGCGGTAGAGTTCGGAATAATCTTCCGCCTTGATCGCCTCAAAAATGTTAACCAATGTATTTTCTGCCGAAAGTACCAGATTCCCTGAACGCCCCAACGGCTCCAGTATTCCAGAGCCTCCCATGCCTACTTCTGACAATGTGATGCGCTGCCCTGTTTTGCTGCCTTCATTATCCACCAGAATTTGTACTTTTTTACAAATCGAAGCCTCTACAATACTGTTTACAACTGCATATACCGATAGTTTTTTAATATGATTCATAGCCTCCGCACTGAGATTTGCAACCGTAATAAAACTCCAGTCCAGAAAATCCTCACTGAATGTAATCGAAATATAGTCCTGCGACTCTTCTATATTTACAATTTTTGTTTGCGGATTAATAACCGCATTAAAATCAGCACCGATTGTCTGCGGACCGTAAATCAATGCTTCCAAAATACTGTACTCCACCCGGCTGCTTACAGGAACTGAAATCTCCGTCGGTTTCCCCACCAACATAGTATAATCTTCATTGGCAAAATAGAGCATGACATTCTGGGAGTTGGTATTTATCGCGCCTTCGTTAGGATCGATCTGTATCACAGAATCATTTTCCTTCTGTTCTTCCTTTTCCTGACGTTTGCAGGCCGCACTACAGCATATCAATATCAGCACCATCAATAAAGCTAACTTTCGTTTGCCGCTCATGATTTTCTCCTTTCATGATGGCCGGAACTGATCGGAATCATTAATGTAAAAACTGATCCTTTGCCTTCTTCACTTTGAACCTCAATTCGTCCATTGTGCAACAGTGCCGTCGTTTGCACAATATATAGCCCAAGGCCTGTTCCGCCCGTTTCCCGTGCTCTGGATTTGGAAACACGATAAAAGCGTTCAAATATCTTTTCCTGCTCTGCTTTTGCAATACCCTCTCCGGTGTCTCGTACACGCACACAGGCCATATTATCCTCTTTCAGAGTGCTGACATATACATCTCCTCCGTCAGCTGTGTACTTAATTGCATTATCCACCAGGTTGGATATAGCATGCTGCAGATAAGTTGGCAGACAATCCACCTCATTTTTAAAACGCAGATTCTGGTGTAGCGTAATATGCTTCTTTTTGGCAATCACTCGCAGACTTTGCAGCACATGTTCTGTCATCTGATCCAGCGAGACTTTTTCCATCTGCATTTTGCTTTCTTCAATATTCTGTAATTTTGTCATCAGCAACAAATCGTTGATTAGCGCCGTCATCCGGTCAATTTCTCGATTAATATCTCCCAGAAATTCTTTATAAACGCTTTCCTC
Organism: Clostridiales bacterium; assembly: GCA_003149735.1. Next base: position 27,266 of record QANA01000085.1, read on the forward strand.
TACCCCATCTTCATAAAGAATAGATTCCGTAAGGATTTTCATGGAGGTCAGAGGTGTTTTCAACTCGTGGGAAGCATTGGAAACAAATTCGTTTCTGGAGCGATCCACATCCTCCAATCGAACTGCCATCGTATTAAAAGCTTCAGCCAATACAGCTAATTCATCCTTGCCAGTTACTTGTACCCGTTTGGAAAAATCTCCCCGGGAAATTGCTTCTGTACCCGCTTTCAAGGCCTGCATTGGTTGCAGAATACGGTTAATCAAAAAAGAAAAGATAACCACCAGAATACAGATTGCCGCCAGATAGATTGCATAATAGTTGACCTGAATAGAATGTACGCTCTGCACCACATCCTGTACACTTTGCGCCAACACAACTGCACCTATAATTTCGGAATTTTCTATAATTGCCGAAACATAGTTTAGGCTCCATATTTTTCCCTCTTCCTGAGGAATCCGATGAAATCCATAAGCAGAATCCTTCCGTTCTACCAATACTTCCCGGATCTCTTCATGAGAAAGCTGCACTCCATTCAATCTGGAAAAGCTATCAATTTGTACAACACCCAATTCATCCAGAATTAATACCCGGCCATTCAAATCATTTCCTTTTTCCACTGCCAGTTTATATAGATTTTCTGCATTATTTCTGGAAAGATCATAAGCCACAGACAGAGAAAAATCATTTGCTTTTTGCGCAGAATCAGAGATACGCAAATGCAGCATATTGTTCTCCAATATTCTGGAAGTGATCAACAATGTGATCGCAAAGGCGATGATCAGAACGAGCAGGAAAATAATAAACCTCCATTTAATGGAGGTTGTCATTTTATTTATCAGAAAAATAGTATCCAACTCCCCACTTTGTCATAATATACATTGGATTGGCTGGATCCCGTTCTATTTTTTCTCTCAATCTGCGAATATGCACGTCCACCGTACGCAGATCTCCTTTTTGTTTCCAGATCAGATCCAATAAACTTTCCCGATCAAAAACATGCCCTCTGTTGAGCGCAAACAACTGCAGCAATTCAAATTCTTTGGCCGTCAGGCTAATCTCCCGATCTCCAATCGTTACATTTCGATTCAGCAAATCAATGGAAATATCCTTTACTTCCAGTTTTCCCAATTCTTTTTTCTCCAGTTCCGCATTTTCAGTGCGCCTCAGCATATTTTTTATTCTTGCCTTCAACTCCAGCATATTAAAAGGCTTCGTCAGATAATCATCAGCTCCATATTCCAGACCCATGATTTTATCCATATCTTCACCTTTTGCCGTCAACATAATAATCGGAACATTTGATATACTGCGAATTCGCTGACAAACTTCCATACCACCTAATTTAGGCAGCATCAAATCCAACAGTACCAGATCATAGGTATCAGATTCAAATGTTTCGATTGCCGTTTCCCCATCGTAAGCCGCATCAATCACATAGCCTTCCTGTTTTTCCAGGCTGAATCGCAATCCTTTTACTACGCTGGGTTCATCGTCTACAATTAAAATCTTTTTTGCCATTTCTTATCCCTATCCTACCTATCATTGTCGCATTTAGGCGTGAATCACCGATTCCACGGATAATCATCCGGATCATCTGCAGTGCGTCTGCCCGTATTCAATCCGCGCATAAATTCCATATCCTTTGCCGATAATGAAAAATCAAATAGTTCTATATTTTCTTTCATCCTATCGGGCTTCACTGTTTTGGGAAGCACACTCAACCCAGACTGTAATAAAAACCGCAGACATACCTGAGCGGTTGTTTTGCCATATTTTTGCCCGATTTGTGCGATTTCCTGATTTTGCAGCATATCTCCTGTACGCATCAATGGACGCCATGCCTGTACACATATTCCTTGTGCCTGACAATAGGAAATTGTTTCATAATCCATAAAATATGCATGAGCTTCAATCTGGTTGATCATTGGTTTTATTTTAGCATGAGCCAACAGCGTTTCCAAGTGGTGTTTTTTAAAGTTGGAAACGCCAATTGCCTTTACACGGCCTGCTGCATAAATATCCTCCAGCGCTTTCCAGCGGGAAAGGAATTCATCAGCTGGCCAATGCAGCATGAAAATATCCACTTTACCCAAACGCGCTTCACTCTTTTCAAATTCACTCATGACTGCTTCATATCCATGAGCATCATTCCAAACCTTACTGGTCACCAAAACCTGATCTCGGATTTTTAACGTATCAAAAGCTTCTCGCAATTCCGCTTCGTTTTTATAATATGCAGCCGAGTCAAAAGCCCGATATCCGCTGGCATATGCATCCGAAATTACACGCCGGACATCATCCTGATCATGAATCCGATAAGTTCCAAACACCACTTTAGGCAGGGAAAGCCCGTTTTCCAGCACTATATATTCCATGTGAATTTTAATCCTTCTTTTTTGTTCTTTTCTTTACTTCAGTCACTATTGAAGAAATAACCGGCACATCTTCCCACTCACACCAGACTTTTAACACATATTCATCAACATTGCTGATGGAAGTAAACAGGCCAAACCGATTACGCTTTTTAGCCGTCAGGTCAATCAATTTCTTCATCACTTCCGCTTCCTGCTCGCTGCAAGTGATCTCCATGCTCACACGATCGGTTCCAAAAGACCCTTTCAAGTAAGAATTTTTCAATTCTTTGGGTACTTCTTTCTCTGCTATTTGTGTTTCTTCCTGTCGAGCTGTTGCCTGCTCCGGCAGGATATTCTCTTCCGATTCTACATTCTGCTTCTCTGTTGCCAAAGTTACTTCTTCTGCTTCTTCCTGCTGTATTGACAGTTCTCCTGTGTTTTCCGCTTTTTCAACTTCTGTCTGCTCTTCTGCCTCTTCAACCGCTTCTATTATCTGCTCAGGCACATCCGCAGATTCTTCCTGTACCGGTAAAACAGTTATCTCTGCTTCGTAAACTGACTCTTCCTGCTGTGCATTCTCCTTCACTTCCTCAACCGCTTGATTCTTTTCCAAAAGATCGTATGCACTTTCTTTTATCTGTTCTTTTTCCTGGCTACGAATCTCTTTTTCAATTTGTCCATTCTTTTCTTTTGCTTCTGTAAGTGCAGCATAAATACGATTTTCATTGCGAATGCCAATCATTCCGCCCAACAACAAGACAATAATTGCCAGCACCAGAATGGTGGTTGCCATACTCAACAGTACTCCATAGCGCCCTTCCAGAATTTCCACCAGATACCCTAAATGCGCTATCGAATAAACGGCTTTCCCGCGCACATCTGCAGCATCAATATTCTGATTCACAGATTCATTTCCCAGATATACTTCCAGCGTACCATCTTCTTTTAGTTCTGTAATAGTGCCGAGATATAATTTGGCCGTTGTCGGTGCAGAAGGGTAATAGAAAACCACGACATCTTTCACCGCCAGTTCACTCTCTGTTATTTTTTTTGCCAATACTACAGCATTCTTTTCCACTCCTTCATAGGAGCCGTTGGAAGAACAAATGCCAACACCCAAAAAATAAGGCATATCTCCCGCTTCAATATCATTTACGGCAATCACCACAGATACTACCGAAAAGAAAAGCAGCACTATACAGATAATCATCGCAATAATGCTCAATGTCAGGCTCTTTTTCTTCTTTTCCATATAAATCCCCCATTCTCTCTGATCGGCAAAATTTTGAGATTATGATTATTATATTACAAATTGCATATAAAATCTACACAAAAGTGTTTTTCCTCTCACAGCAGATTCTTGAACCCTTTTTTGTTTTTCTTTGATATTGGTTAACCCAATTGTCCATACTATTTTTATTCAATAAAAAAGAGCTCTACTTTCAACAATATAACTGCACCACTTCTTTGGCTGTATACACTATGAAAGAGAAAGGCTTCTCTTTATTTTAGAAATAGCAGATGCTCTTTTTCAGAAAGGAATCCATGTCAGAATGACACAAAAAGAAACTGCCTTAAAGGCCCATGCCGACTGGAAAGGAAAAATTGAAATCATTGCCCGTACAGAAATTGCTACGCCGGAACAACTGGCTCTGGCTTATACTCCCGGTGTTGCCGAACCATGCCTGCAAATTTCCAAAAATCCCATGCTTTCTTATCGCTATACCCGCCGCGGAAATCTGGTCGCCGTCATCACAGACGGTTCCGCCGTCCTTGGGCTCGGAGATATCGGGCCGGAAGCAGGTATGCCTGTCATGGAAGGGAAATGTGCTTTGTTTAAACGCTTTGCAGATGTCGATGCTTTTCCGCTCTGTATACGCAGCAAAGACACAGAAGAAATCGTCCATACCATTTCCTTGATAGCCGGCAGTTTTGGGGGAATTAATCTGGAAGATATTTCCGCACCAAGATGTTTCGAAATTGAGCGCAGATTGAAGGCCTGCTGCGATATTCCCATTTTTCATGATGACCAGCATGGCACTGCCATTGTCACTTTAGCTGCCCTTCTTAACGCGCTAAAGCTGATCGGCAAACAGTTAGAGGATATAACGGTTGTCACTTCCGGTGCAGGTGCAGCAGGTATTGCCATTATTAAATTATTGCACAGCCTGGGGCTACGTGATGCGATTCTCTGCGACAAATTGGGCGCTATTTATAAAGGGCGCGAAAAACTAAATCCGCAAAAAGAAGAAATGGCCCTTATTTCCAATCACAATTTCAAAAAAGGAACGCTCTCTAAGGTAATAGAAGGCGCTGACGTATTTATCGGCGTCTCCGCGCCCGGTATGTTGACTGCTGAAATGATTCAGAAAATGGCCAAAGACCCCATCATCTTTGCCTTAGCTAATCCCCAACCGGAAATTATGCCTGAGCAGGCTTATGCAGCCGGAGCGGCTATCGTTGGCACCGGTCGCAGTGATTATCCAAATCAAATTAACAATGTGTTGGCCTTTCCGGGTATTTTCCGCGGAGCTCTGGATGTGCGTGCAAGCGATATCAACGATAAAATGCAAATCGCCGCTGCCTATGCCATAGCCAATACGCTCACTGCTTCCGAACTTAATCGGAATTGCATCATTCCCAATGCCTTTGATACACGCGTAACCAAAAATGTAGCCAATGCCGTTTCTCAGGCAGCTATTCAATGCGGCTTGAACCGTATATAAAATAAATCCGGACAAGAATGTCCGGATTTATCAACCATACCTCATTTTCATCATTTTTTATCGCTGCCATAAAAGTTTATAACATCCAACGGAAGGCTATGGGTTTCCGCGCTATACCACATAATTGTCCGCTATTAGCGTTTCCGCAAAATATCGATTGCCACATTCAGTCAATCAGCACTTCCACGCCCAACTCCGAAAAACACTGTGCCAATCTCTGCATTTGCTGCGCATCAGGGGTGATAAATCGTTGCATCCTCTTTCCCAACTTTGCACTCTTTTGTATGCCTAGATCATGATAGGAAAGCAAATCCACCTGCTTTACAGATCCTCCCAATGTTTGCAAAAAAGCTGCTGTTTGCCGCATATTCTCTTCATTGTCGTTAACACCACCGATTACCGGAATGCGAATATAAATCGGCTTTTTTTCTGCCAATCTGCTTAGATTCTGCAGAATCCGGTCATTTCTCGCCCCGGTATATTTCTGGTGCAATTCTGAATCGTCCACTTTATAGTCCACCAAAAACAGATCCGCATAGGGCAATACCGAATCTACCGCTTCCCAGGGGACTTGCAGAGCAGTGTCGATTGCCACATGAATCCCCTCCTGCTTAAATTCCATACAAATTTCGCGAAGAAATTCTGCTTGCAGTAAAGGTTCTCCGCCGGAAAAAGTCACACCTCCGCCGGAGTTTTCATATAGTTGCCGATCACGTATTCCTTCTTCTAACAACTCCGATTGGCTTTTCCACTGTCCACATCGTTCCATTGCTCCTGCATAGCACACTTCAGTGCAGGCGCCGCACTGTACACACTTTGCTGCCTCATATCGATGGATACTTTGTTCTTCCATCTGCTGCGCGCCTGCTCTGCATACTTTCGCGCAGGCACCACAGCCAATACATTTTTGAGCATCAAACAAAATTTGCATTTGAGAAGATATCGATTCCGGATTATGACACCATGCACAATGCAGGCTGCAGCCTTTTAAAAAAATTGTTGTGCGAATACCGGAGCCATCATGCAGGGAAAAATGCTGAATATTATAAACCATTGCCCGCTTCATAGATAACCTCAGCGCTGTGTGCGCCCGATGATTTCATCCTGCATCACTTTATCCAATGTATGGAACAATGCACTGTAACCACATATACGCACTACAATATTTTGATGATTCTCCGGATCCTTCTGCGCTTCCAACAGTTGAGCCCGATCAATGACATTGAAGTCCATAATACTTCCGCCATTTTGCAAAAAGTTTTGAATCACACTGACAAACAGTGCATCTCCCAAAGGTCCTTTTGTCACCGGCAAATCCATATACAAAACACCGCCACCCGGATACTCCGTATAATCGACTGCACTTTGCGCATGCAGCAGTGTTGCCGCATCTATCCCGCCTGCATATTCACTGGGATTCCCGCCTCGCGAAAGGTAATCTCCTTGTTTACGACCACTGGCATTGGCGTTTGCTTCTCTAAACCATTCAAATGAATAAAACGTAAATAGAGATGCTTCAAAATATCCGCCCCGCGTATTGGGATAGCCATTGATCTGCCGGGAAATATCCTGCATACATTGTGCTGTAAATTCCCGCATTTCCGCATCGGGTTGTCCCATTTTGGGAATTCGATTGCGCAGATATTGGCGAAGACTCTCTTCTCCCTCAAAATTATTTTTCAAGGCACGGCGTAATGCCTCCATGGAAAGATACTTCTGTTCATATACTGCTTTTTTAATGGCAAATAGAGAATCCACTACCGTTCCCAAGCCTGTCATTCCAAAACTATCGGAATTATAGCGAGCCCCTCCCTCTGTAACATCCATTTCATTCTGAATACAATCCTCCATCATCGCAGAGTATAGCGAACAGGGATTAACCTGCGGCCACTTTCTCGCCAAATGGTTATAGCGATTGACAAACAATTGTATCTGTACACCGAAATTATACATACAGCGGCGATAGAACGTATCAAAATCCCGCGCCTGATAAGCAGGCATGAAATTTACCTCCTCACCTGCCGCCTGAAACACCTTACTCCAAGTTTCCGGGAACAGAGAAACATCCATCATATTCGCCAGATTCAAATAAATATATGCCCTGCTATTCAATTCACAGGAAAGAGTAGGTTCCTGGCACCCACCGGCCAGATATAACCGCGCATCCTCTTCCTTTTTTCCTGCCTTAACCTGAGAGCGGATAATCACTTCATCATTAAATATCGAAAGCACATTGGTTCCCGTCTTCGCCAATGCTGCCAGCTGCTCCAGATAGATTTTGGGATGTCCTGGTTGTACTCTTGCCTGCAATTTTGGGTTGGCAAAGTGATGCCTTTCCATGCTGGCAATCAGCATTTCCGTCACTTCGTTATACACTAATTTCCCCGCAGCATCACAACCGCCGATAATGACTGTAGCGTTGGTACCGCCAGGAAGTTCCCTGCTAAGATCCCACCTCGCATCAGTAATTGCCATAAAGCAATCAATCAGAGCCTGTGCTTCTTCTTTTATAATTTCTCCGTTTTGTATATCCCGTACATAATAAGGCTCCAAAATGCGATCAATATGGCCATATACCGCAAACCCCATACCTTCCAGCGCATTACACATTTCCCGCACAAAACAAATTGTACACAATGCTTCATAAAATGTTTGAGCAGGATATCTGGGAACTCTTCCGGCGGTTTTAGCAATCTGTTGTAAGTGCACACGTGCCTGTATATCCTGTTCTTGCAGCAGCATTTCTTCTGCTTTCAACGCAAAGCGATCTGCAATACGCATAACAGCATCCAACGCTGTTATCATACTGCGATAATAGGCCAATGTATGCTCGGAATGTTCCTCTCTCGCTGAGACCTCCTGCAGCTTTGCCTGAGCTTGCTCACGCAACCCGGAGAATCCATACTGCAGTACAGACTCAACGTTTGCATAATGATGCGCAAAATCCGCAAACATCACACCCCCGATCATCTGTGTGTCCACAAAATGCGGAAGCCAGCCTTCGTTATATTCTGCCAACAATTCCGTATGCTTTGCCATCAGCCAATCAGCTAAACTAGGCTCTGGCGGCCATGTAGATGTGACGCTGTTGCGATCACGCCCGGTATCCAATTCCATATAGAAAGGGCAAGCCGGCATCAAATGCACAGTGCAATATTCCGCCGCCGTTTCGTAAATCCACGCCTTCTTTTCAAACGCAGAAGCATCAGGGTGTTCCGTTTCCCTTTGATCCAGTATACGGTACAACGCACTTATATCAGTCGGATATGTTTGATAAATTTTTTCAAATTGCGCAAACATTTTTTTCCGTTCAAAAACGAATTTCTGCATTTACCTGCTCCTTTAAAATTTTAATACAACTTTTAGGCCTTCCCGATTGTTAACCAGACGGAATCCTTCTTCATATTCCTCAATTGGCAAAACGTGTGTCACAAAATCTTTCAAATCAATTTTGCCCTGCTGCGTAAAACGCATAACTTCCTCATGCACAGCAGCTTCCCGATCCGGAATCGGCCATTGTACAGAATGAATTCGGAAATTATATGGCCCACCATTCCATTTAATTCCTTTATTCTCCTCTATTCCGATGCCATAAATACCAATCACACCATCCTCTTTAATCAGTGTCAGAGCCTCGGAAAGAATATCACAACGCCCAACCGCATCAATATAAAAATCCAATGGTGCCTGGCCAGCAGCTTTCACCGCCTGAGCAAAATTCTCATGCCTGGTATTGACTGCCAGATCTGCTCCCTGCTTTTTTGCTATAGCAATGCGCCAATCATGGTGTCCGGAAAGAGCTACAAAGGAGGCGCCCAACAATTTTGCCGCTTTAACCATTGCCAGTCCCACCGGACCGCAGCCACTGATTGCCACTTTGTCCTCTTTTTTTACTCCCAGGCGTTTCAACGCACTGTATACTTCCTTAACTGTAATCAACATAGTTGCATCTACCGGATCGATTCCTTCTGGGATAACCTGTTGCGAAATATCCCCTAAATTAGCCGGAATACCATCAGCCACCATGGCTTCATAATCCAATACACGCCCATATTCAGCAAAACCACCCCATAAGCTATGATATTGCTCCGTTTCACCCAAGCCGCTCCGCAAAACAAAATCTCCAACCCGATATTTGCTTACCTTACTGCCAACTTGAATTACCTGTCCAACCGCTTCATGTCCCAAAACGGCCGGATAAGTTGCAAAGCCATTCAAATGCCCCGCAGTCAGCTTCGTATCAGTACCATTGCAGATTCCACAGGCAATTGTTTTTACCAGTGCCGTATAGGGGGTAATTTCCGGCATTGGAATATCCTCAACCAGTTTTAATGTGGCATCTCCATAAACGATGAGTCCTCTCATATGTCTCCTTCTTGACAGTTTTCTGTCTGCATATCACAGATTTTAATATGGAACCGTTTCCATTTTTTATTATCATACCATTGAATTTGCTGCAGTGCAAGAGATATTTGCTTTTTTTATGAAGTCTGTTTATAATAAAGCGGCAAGATAAGTTGAAAGAGAGAGATTCCTGTGCGCTCATCGAATTCCAAAGAAAGCAAAAAGAATTATTTGACAATTGAAGATATCGCTTCTATGGCAGGCGTAGCCAAAAGCACCGTTTCCCGTGTTTTAAACAACAGTGGGTTTGTCAGCGAAAAAACCCAAAAAAAGGTCATGGAGATTGTGGAAGCGCATCATTATGTGCCCAACGGTATGGCCAGAGATTTGGGTCGAACCACCACCAAGTCCATCGGTATTTTTATCGGCGACATTTCCAATCAATATTTTTCTGAAATACTGGCAGGTGCAGAAGCAGTTATCAACCGTTCTGCCTTTTTCCCTTTCATTTGCCTGGTCTCCAGTGAACGCAGGGAAGAATTTTATGTCCGCGAAATGCTGAAACGCCGTGCAAGCGGTATTTTATTTGCCAGTGCAACCATTCATAATCCGTCGCTGATTTCCCAATTGCTGCATTCCACTTGTGCCATTTCCATTCAAACGGATATTCCTGATATCCAACGCATTGACTGCGAGAATTTTTCCGGTACTTATCGCATTATTCAGCATCTTATTTCCCTTGGTCACCGGCGAATTGCTTTTATCAATTCCTATGGGCAGGGCTCTGTATTGGAACAACGATTACAAGGATATCGTCAGGCATTAAGCGATCATGGAATTCCCATTTGCACCGATTATTTGAAAACATCCACTCGTGCTTCTTCCGGTTATCAAGCTGTCAATGAATTGCTCGATCTGCCAAATCCGCCTACTGCTATTCATTGCTGCAATGATCACATTGCAGCCGGCGCGTACCAGGCTCTGCATAACCGAAACATCCGTATTCCGGAGCAGATTTCTCTTACCGGTTTTGATGCGATTCCCAACACCTTGCTTATGGAACCGCAATTAACTACTGTTTCCCAACCATTGCACCAGATGGGAGCTACAGCAGCCGAAATGTTGATTGCACAAATCAATTCCGGCGAGGAACAACCTGCAGCATCTTCTCCGCTTCTTTTTCCCACCGAAATTTTACTGCGCGGTTCCACCGCGCCGCCTTGCGCCAATCTATAAAAG
>QANA01000059.1 GCA_003149735.1 Clostridiales bacterium
GCGCAGTTTGGTAGCGTGCTTGAATGGGGTTCAAGAGGCCGGAGGTTCAAATCCTCTTACCCAGACCATTCCGGAGTAAACTTTATGTTTACTCCGGTTTTTTTATACAAATTGTATTTTTCCATTGAGAATATTCCTGTAATGATTGGATATTCTGTTTTTTTGTGCTGAGGATTGCGGATAGTTTGAACGGAGACTTTTCTGCCGATGTTTACCTCGCCAGGGAACAGGCTTGTATTTTTTTGGCGGATCATAAATGCCCATCATGATATAGTAAGAGAGATTCACCTCCTGGCGTGAATCTCTTTTGGTGTAGTTAGAAATAGAAGATTCGGAAATTTTAAAAGGACAATAACTTTTGAATACAGCGGAACTATATGATAAAAATGAATAAAGTGTAAATATTCCTGAAATGGAAGTTTTTATGAAAAATAAGAATGGAAAATGGCAGTGCAGTATGTTAGAGTGTAATCAGAAGTATAAATTTATTCAAGGTTTCTGTATATGAAAAAATCCAAGCCAGTGCTAAAACCAAAAGAGGCATCGCCGGCGAATATTCGTCGGCGATGCTTTTTTTGTACACATAAATGAAAAAAGCGATGCAAAAATGGTGGGTGGCCGTAAAACAGTTGATCCTCCGTATGGTGATGCATATAGAGAATCCTTTTCTTTACATTCTTCAAACTAGCTGGCAGCAAATTCAAAGGGGATAGCCGCATTAGCGGTGCAGACCGCCCGGCAAATTGATATTTATCGATTTTCACTTTTCATTATTTGATAAAAAGAATCAAAGCCCCTGCACTGTTCTATTTTACCCTGTCTGGACAATGCGACAAATAGCGCCGCTGCCTTTGCCTGGCAGTTGATACTTTTTTCCGGATTAAATTCGATATCCGTAAAAGCATTATATTTTAATAGCTCCGCGGAAGCAGTGGATTTTCCAACGCGGCATTGATATAAAGCCAATCATAGAAGATCGTCTTAGGATTAAGGGGCATTTCCTTACCAGCAAAGAAAAAGCTCTTTCATATGCCACTGGATTTCAAGCGTGGATCCCGTTTTGCATCTCTTTGGATGCGGTGTAAAGATCTGTATAAGGTCCTCAGACAGCAAATATCTTTCCTCCTTGAAAAACACATGCAACCGGAATGCTGGCTTCCAGCTCCGGAACGTACTTGTTCAAATTAAAGGCACTTAACTTTACTCCCGCTTCCTGCAAAGACTTCGATGAAATCTCCAGGATTATGCCCTCCGGGAATCTTTTGCGGTGTGCCGCATGCAGTGCTGTAATATTCTTTTGCTTTTGCGAAACCGCAAATCCGCCATTCCATGTAAATTCAGGCGAATATACCTGCATAAAAGGCGCTCAAACATAAGGTACATAAACAGGTCTGGTAGCCATAATGAGTCCTCCTTTACTGAAACCAAATCAAAAATTATCTTCACTCTTTGAATTGAAAAAACATTTTTTATATGACCAATCCTTTGTTAACTAAACTATTATTTTTAATTATATCTTTTTACCAGGCGTTCCTTTCTTCGTTATGCACCTGTTACGGATAGCGTTGGACCTTGCCCATGTTCAGTTCCGACGGAGTAAAATGATTCGAATTTTCTTTACTGCCCTTGCTTTATTCAGATGAAAACCCACAACGCAAGTTCTTAAAAGCACCCAAACGGCGCCAATTTTTAGATAGTTACATTCCATGATATCTTTGCGCTTTTTGCGGAATCGGAAGACAGTGCAGGGGGAATCGGAATCTATTTGACGGGATAGTATGCTTTTATACAGAGGAAAGCCTTGTGTGCGCGCTCATCTTTTGCCTCCGCCCCCTGCGGCTCGGCATGACAGGCGAACAGCCCGGACACCTGCGTGTCCGGGCTGTTTTGCGCCGCGTTGTATATAAGGGGCTGTGCCCCTTTACCGCTTTTTGTTTTTAATAGGTAACACCTTCGGGGTGGCAAAGAATTAATTTCACATCTCCCTCTACGCGATGATTGGGGATGTGATAGGGGAAGAATAACTCATCCGCCTTGGAAATTTCCATTTCTCCGCCATCGTAAACCAACTTTCCGGATCCTTCCAGCACGATAGCCACTTGCGGGAAACCGGTGTTGCGAATCGGAGCTTCGCCTTTAACAGTCAATTCTGTAAAAGAGAAAAAGGAGGTCTGTTCCGGGCCGATGACGATAGATTCAGTACCCCATGCACCTTCGCGGAAAATTTTACGCGGAATGCGCCAGCGTTTCAGGTTTTCTTCATAAGTACAGCCATCATAGACATAAGCACCAAGCAGACGCTCGTTATACTCAGCTTCGGCTTCGGGTGTAATTTCGCCGTAATCAATATGCCACAATTTGGCTGTTTCCCGCATGGGCAATGCGCCAAGTGTAATATCGCTCGGTTCCTGCACTTCAATGACAAAGCAGCCTTCTCCCAAAGCATGGGGGCAGCCGCCGCCTACAAAATAGGTCTCGCCAACCTGAACGGGAATTTTGTGGCAAAGATTTTCCAGAGCCTTCAAATCACCCTGATAATAGTATTTTTCCCATTCTTCTCTGGTGACACCTTCTTTAAAGCCCAACAAAATGTAAGCGGGTTCAGCGGTGTCGTCACGCGTGCCGATTACAAACCAGCTTTCTTCTTTGCCGTAATCGCTGTTCCACATTTTCTTGGCCCAGGGGCGTGTAGGATGGCATTGCAGGCCATATTGCCGCTGCGCATCCAGATATTTGATTAACATGCCGAGGCCGGTGCCGTTCTTCTGCATATGAGTTTGCCCGAGTATTTCTTCGGGGGCGGCTTCGATTGCCTCGAAGAGGAAACATTGTTTGCCGTTGGGCAGAATGACTTCGCTGCAGCCGTAATTAGGCTTGCCAACCGGCGGTTTTTCAACTCTGGTTACCGAGCCAATCCATGCTTCGGAACCGGTTTCATCATCGATAGGGGGCGTAATGCCGCGGAATTTATCAATTTCTCTACCGCCGGCACCCCGAATTCTGTTTTGCACAAGTTTCCACGGTTGATTATACATGTTGGATAAAACCTCCAATCAAATTTCTTCTGTATTCAGTATACTATACTTTGCCTGAAAAAGGCAATACGAAAAGAAACGGTTCCATAATGAAAGCAAGGTAAAACAAATTGACTTGCATCACAAAAAGGAATAAAATATGAATAAATTATTAAAAGTATATAATGTGGAGGAAAATATGTTTGGAGCGCCGGAATTTGCTGCGATGATGCTGGATCTGGAACGAATTTCTCATGCCAGTGTAGATGCGCTTTTTGCTGTAGGATGTTTACAGTATGAGTTGACGATGAATCAATTACATATTCTGCTGGAATTGAATAAAGGGCAAGCGTATACGGTAGGCGAATTGAGCCATATGGTTGGAATTCTCAAGGGAAATATGGCCGGTGTTAGCAAACGATTGGAAGAGCGCGGTCTGATTATGAGAAAGCGCAGCGCAGAAGATGAACGTATGGTATTGCTGCAGATTACTGATGCTGGAAAGCGCATTGTCAACGATATTTTCGAACAGATTGAGCAGAAACACAGTGCTGCTTTCCGACAGGAGGCTTCAGAAGAATTTGAAAAGATTCTGGAGGGGCTGAAAGCGCTTTATGCCCTCTTGGAACAAATATAAGATTTTCCCCGCAAATGCTTGACTAAAATATGTCTTTCTTTTACAATAAAATCAAAGAAAACTTTCTGTGACTGACGGAAGCATGGGATACCATGGGGGAGCAGAAGGCATAACAGGTCGACCGTCTGGGCAATCTTTTTGGGAAAAATTAGATTGCTCTTTTTTTATAGATGCGGTAAACAATGGTGTGTGAGAGGAGACAGGTATGAATATTTACGAACGAAAGGATCTTGGCGCCCTGTTGCGGGATAACGCTTATCCGGGTAGAGGTATTGTCATCGGCAAGACCGAAAATGGTAAAAACGCGGCAATTGCCTACTTTATTATGGGCAGAAGCGAAAATAGCCGCAACCGCGTATTTGTAGAGCAGGGGAAAGAAGTGACGATTTATCCTTTTGACGAATCCAAAGTTGAGGATCCGTCGCTGATTATTTATTCTCCGGTGCGTGTATGGGAAAATCAGCTAATCGTCACCAATGGCAATCAGACAGATACGATCTACTCAGCATTGGCGGAAGGGCGCAGCTTTGAACAGGCTTTGGAAACAAGAGAATTTGAGCCGGATGGTCCCAATTTTACCCCGCGCATCAGTGGTATGTTGACTTTTGAGGCAGGAGATTTCTCTTATAAAATGAGCATCCTGAAAAGTGCAGATGCCAATGGCAGTGCTTGTAACCGTTATACGTATTCCTATGCGGCCTTGGCAGGCGTTGGGCATTTTATTCATACCTATAATTGTGATGGCAATCCGATTCCTACCTTTACAGGGGAACCCCGGCGTGTGGCGATCCAGTCGGATCTCGATGCGTTCACGGAAGATATTTGGAATTCGTTGAATGCGCAAAATAAGATTTCGCTTTATACCAGATTTGTGGATCTGGAAACCGGAGAAACAGAGAGCAGATTGCTCAATAAAAATCAATAAGAGGATAATAAAACGATGAAGGAATTTGAATTGAAATATGGTTGCAACCCCAACCAGAAACCCGCTCGCATTTATATGCATGACAATAGCGAGCTTCCCATTGAAATCCTTAGCGGACGCCCGGGTTATATCAATTTTTTGGATGCTTTTAATAGCTGGCAGCTGGTCAAAGAGTTAAAAGAAGCATTGGGAATTCCCGCAGCTACTTCTTTCAAACACGTCAGCCCTACCTCTGCTGCTCTGGCTTTGCCTTTAAGCGATGCATTGAAAAAGGCTTGCTTTGTACAGGATGTAAAGGGGTTGGATGATTCTCCGATGGCATGTGCTTATGCTCGTGCTCGTGGGACAGACCGCATGTCCTCCTTCGGGGACTGGATTGCGTTGAGCGATACTTGCGATGCGACTACCGCAAAGCTGATTCGCAGAGAGGTTTCCGATGGCATTATTGCGCCGGATTATACGCCCGAAGCATTGGAAATTTTAGGAAAGAAACGCAATGGTTCCTACAATATTGTCAAAATTGATCCCAATTTTGTGCCGGATCCGATAGAGCGCAAACAGGTTTTTGGTATTACCTTTGAACAAGGCAGAAATAATTTCAAAATCAATGCAGAACTGTTGGAAAAGATTGTCACACAGAATAAAGAACTTCCGGAAAGCGCAAAACGCGATTTGATTGTAGCATTGATTACGCTGAAATATACACAGTCTAATTCCGTATGCTATGCGGTGGACGGTCAGGCAATTGGTGTGGGAGCAGGGCAACAATCCCGTATCCACTGCACGAGATTGGCCGGTAATAAGGCAGATTTCTGGCACCTGCGCCAGCATCCGAAGGTATTGGAACTTCCTTTCCTGAAATCGGTAGGCCGCCCCGATCGGGATAATGCAATTGATGTCTATCTCGGCGATGAAAGCGAAGATGTATTGGCAGATGGAAAATGGCAGGCTCTTTTTTCAGAGCGGCCGCAGCCCTTCACAAAAGAGGAGCAGAAAGCTTATCTGGCTACGATTAGCGGCGTGGCATTGGGAAGCGATGCTTTCTTCCCGTTTGGCGATAATATCGAACGTGCCCGTCGTAGCGGTGTAAGTTATGTGGCACAGCCGGGTGGTTCGGTCAGAGATGATAATGTAATCGAGGTATGTGATAAATATAATATGGTCATGGCCTTTACAGGAATGCGCCTGTTCCATCATTAAGCGAAAATAAAAAAGCCCCGGCTGTATAGCCGGGGCTTTTTGCCTATTGATCATTGGTAATTAAGCATCAAAAATGGAAGATGCCTCTTTGAGCAGTTCGCGGATTTCCAAATGCTGAGGACAATGGCTTTCGCATAATCCGCATTCCAGACAATCTTTGGC
>QANA01000029.1 GCA_003149735.1 Clostridiales bacterium
AAAAAGGAGAAATGAAAATGCCGGATCGATTGATACGAGAAAGCTGGTGCGCCAGCGAAACCATAGACCGCCTGACTCCCTTTGAGGAGACAGTATTTGCCAGAATGATTGTCAATTGCGACGATTTCGGCCGCATGGACGGCCGGGCGAGCGTCGTCTGCTCGCGGCTGTTCGTCACAAGGCGCAGCATCCGCGAAAAGACGGTGATGGCCGCCGTGCGGCGGCTGGAAGAGGAGGGGCTGATCCTCTGCTATGAAGTGGAGGGGCGGCCGTATATTCAGATGCAGGGCTGGGGCAAGCATCAGCGCATTCGCAACCAGCGCAGCAAATTCCCGGCGCCGCCTGACCCGGAGCAGGCAAAGAAAGGGGAAGTCACGGCCTATGAGCTGCCGCCCCGGGAGCAGACTGCCGCGGCAGATTGCGGTCAATTGCCGTCAATTGCTGCGAATGGCGGCTTATATCCAATCCAATCCAATCCCAATCCGGATTCGGATACGAATCCGAATCCGAAACCGGATCCGAATCCGAAGGAGAATCTCTCTCTCCAATCCAATCCAACCGAATCCAATCCAATCCAACCCAACGGGGAGCTGCCCGAACTGTATTCGGAGCAGCAGATTGGACGCGCGAGAGAGAATTTTCAGGCTTTTTGGAGAGCCTATCCTAAAAAAATCAACAAGCAGCGGGCATGGGAAGCGTATTTGCAGTCGGGCGCAGCCCAGCTGGATCAGCAGATGCTGCTGAATGCCCTGCGGGATCAGAAGAAAAGTGAAAACTGGCGCAAGGAAGCGGGCCGCTATATTCCCAAGCCCGCCGACTGGCTGCTGGATGGCCGCTGGGAGGAATTGGTTTTGCCGCCCTATCAGGGCTATCACCCCAGCGATATCGACAGCCGCACCTATACGGGCAGCCAAATTTCACAGATGATTCCCGACCCCACTGCCTGCTATGAAGAAAAGGAGGGGATGCTATGAGCAATTCCAACGGCAATGCCAATACCATCTGCCCGTTTTATATCCGAGAAACGGGCGTTTCGCTCACCTGTGAGGGATGTATGCGCGGCAGCATGACGACGCTGCGTTTTGGCCGCTCTGCCGATAAGCAGGACTGGCAGAACCGCATCTGTATGCAGTATCACTTCCGCCGCTGCCCACTGGCGGCGTTTGCGGAGCTGAAATACGAGTGCTGAACAATGCAGGGCACCGGGAAGGCAGGGTGTGCACAATGAAAAACACGAAAAAAGGAGCAGAGGCATGAAGAAGAAGGAAAAGGAACGGCTGGGCGGGCTGCAGGAGGCTGCCCGGCAGCTGATAGAGGCGATGCAGGGAGCGTTGGCCGACGAGCAGCAGTTTTACCGCTATGTATACGGCGGCAAAGAGCACCCGCCCGAGCAGGCGGTGCTGGCAAAGGCAGATACCAAAGCCATCCGGGAAATGGCTGCTGCCTTAAAGGAGATGACGGCGGTGGTGCGCAATTTGTACGACCTGCCCGCACCCGGCGAGACGCTTTCGCCTGCCGCCGCGGACGGCGGAAAGGGAGCCGAAGCGGGGGAATACGGCGTGATCCTGCTGGGCTGAAGTTTGCCATGGGGCGGCAAGTCCCCCGCAAAAAGGGCATAGAGACGGGCGCCCGGCAGCAGAGGGGGCGGCGGGAAACGACAGGAGCAGACGCGATTCGACAAAATTCAGAAAGTCCTGCTGCCTGTCATTGCAGGCGGGGAGGCGCGGCATCGGCGCACAACCCGCAAGGTGTGCGGCCGCCAACGGAAGCGCCGCCGCATAATTTCATGCAGCTCTACCGTTGACGCAACGAAAGCTGTAGAATGCTATGCCGCACCGCTGTCGACGCAATCAAATCCGCGCAATGCGATGCAGCACTGCCGTTGACCCAATGAAAGCCGCATAATGCTATGTCGCACCGCTGTCGATGCAATCAAATCCGCGCAATGCGATGCCGTGCTACCGTTGACCCAATGAAAGCCGCATAATAAAAACTTGACAAAGCAAGCGGATGTGATATAGTAAAGGCATAGACTACACCCCCGGGGGGTATTCTATGCGGGCAGCTGAGGGCGTCCGCGAAAAAGCGGAAAGGAACCCATTTTATGAAGGCAGACAGAGGTACGGTAGAAAAACTGGTCAAGACGGCGCGTGGGCAGCTGGACGGCATTCTGCGCATGATCGAGCAGGATCGCTATTGCATGGACATTTCCAACCAGATTCTGGCAGCGCAGGCCGTGCTTACCCGCGCCAACAAGGAGATTTTAAAGGCACATATGGAGCAGTGTGTGGAGCATGCCGTGGAATCGGGCGACAGCCACGAAAAGACGGCCGAGCTACTGGCATTGCTGGACAAAGTGATGAAATAACTTACTTTCTTTTGGAAAAGAAAGTAAGCAAAGAAAACTTCACGAACTTACTTCTTTTGAAAAAGAAAGTAAGCAAAGAAAACTTCACGAAACTTACTTCTTTTGAAAAAGAAAGTAAGCAAAGAAAACTTCCTGAAACTTATTTCTTTTGAACCGGCAGGGGCAGACGGTTCTATTCAGCGAGCAGGAGATCCCCTCTGCGCAGATTCGGGAGGTCCTCCGGCAGGTGGGCTATACCGTGGGTGAGATCACCTGCGAGCCCTGGGAGCGCAAAGGGCTGCTGGATCGCCTGTGTAGGCGGTAAGGCAAAAAATGCACAAAACCCATGAAAAAATGCAAGAAATGCGGCATGCAGGCACAAAATAGAACAGACGGGAGCTCTGCCGCCTGAAAAAGGAGAAGCGGGGAAGCCTGTCGGCAAGCGTCATGCAAAGTCTGAAACAGCCGAAGCCTGTCGGCAAGCGTCATGCAAAGTCTGAAACAGCCGAAGCCTGTCGGCAAGCGTCGTGCAAAGTCTGAAACAGTCGAAACCTGTCGGCAAATGAAATGTCGCCTGCGGGGTACGGGCCCGCAAAAAAATTCTGTGATGGCTGAACAGGCCGCAACAGGCGGGAATGATATTTATGCGATGGATACGACGGCAAAACAGGCCGCATCAATCATGAAAAATCCTGCAGCGGCAGAAAAAACCGCATCGGGAAAAAATGTAAAACCACAAGAAAAGGGGGAAAAAATGGTCAAAAAGACGTTTGATATTACCGGCATGACCTGCGCAGCCTGTGTGGCGCGGGTGGAAAAGACGGCCGCCAAATTGCCGGGGATGCACAAGGCGGCGGTCAGCCTGCTCACCAATACGCTGGAAGCAGAGTTTGACGAATCGGCCCTCTCCGCCGGGGAGATTGCGGCTGCCGTGCGCAAGGCGGGCTACGGCGCCACCCTGCGGGAAGCGGGGCAAGAGCGCACTGCGCAGAGCGCCGGAGAGCTGGCCGAACAGGCGCAGCAGCAGGCAAAAAAGCGCCTGATCGCTTCCTGCATTCTGCTGGCGGTGCTCATGTACATCGCCATGCACCATATGCTGCCCGCGCCTGCCTTCCTGCATCATCTGTTTGGCGGCGCGGAAAACAGCGTGGTTTTTGCCTTTACCCAGTTTTTGCTGCTGCTGCCCATTTTGCTGCTCAACCGGCAGTATTTTACGAGCGGCTTTTCCAAATTGCTGCACGGCGCGCCCAATATGGATACGCTCATCGCCGTGGGCAGCGGCTCGGCACTGGCTTATGGCGTATTTGCCATTTTCCGCATGGCCTGGGGGCTGGGGCACGGCAACCCGGCACTGGCCGAGCAGTATATGCATGATCTGTATTTTGAGGCTGCGGGCATGATCCTGACGCTCATTTCCCTGGGCAAATATCTGGAAGCCCGTTCCCGCGGCAAGACGACCGAAGCCATCAGCAAGCTGATGGATCTGGCGCCCAAGACGGCGACGCTGCTGCGCGACGGGCAGGAAGTGGAAATCCCGGCCGAGCAGATTGCCGTGGGCGATATTCTGGTGGTGCGCGCCGGGCAGAGCATCCCGGCAGACGGCATCATCGTGGAGGGGCACGGCGCCATCGACGCTTCGGCGCTGACCGGGGAATCCGTCCCCGAAGAAAAGACGGTGGGGGACCGCGTGGCCGCGGCCTGTGTCAGCCGCGGCGGCTATTTCCAAATGCGCGCCGAAAAGGTGGGCGGCGATACCGCCATTTCGGGCATCATCGCCCTGGTGGAGCAGGCAGCCGCCTCCAAGGCGCCCATTTCCAAATTGGCCGACCGCATTGCCGGCATCTTCGTGCCGGTGGTGATGGGCATTTCGGCGGTGACGCTGGCTGCCTGGCTGATCTCGGGCAGCAGCTTTGAATTTGCCTTTAACTGCGCCATCGCCGTGCTGGTGATTTCCTGCCCCTGCGCGCTGGGGCTGGCCACGCCGGTGGCCATCATGGCTGCGACGGGCGCGGGCGCCAGCCGGGGCATCCTCATCAAATCGGCAGAAGCCATAGAGCAGCTGGCCAAGGTGGATACGGTGGTGCTGGATAAAACGGGCACGCTCACCGAAGGGCGGCCGCAGGTGACGGACGTCGTCGCCGCCCCCCATTGGATCGCGGCAATGCAAGCCGCTCCCGCAGGCGGCACGGCAGAACAGCTTCACCCCGCATTTACGGAAGCGGCGGTGCAAGCCGCCCCCGCAGAAAGTATGCCCCGGCAGCCCTACTCCACATTTACGGAAGCGGCGGTGCAAGCCGCCCCCGCAGGCGGCACGGCAGAACAGCCTCACCCCGCATTTACGGGAGCGGCGGTGCAAGCCGCCCCCGCAGAAAGTATGCCCCGGCAGCCCTACTCCACATTTATGGAAGCGGTGGTACAGACCGCACAAAAAAAATTGTTGGAGATAGCGGTGGCATTGGAAAAACCCTCCGAGCATCCGCTGGCTGAAGCCATCCTGACCTGCGCGGCAGAGCAGGGGGTGGAAGCGGAAGCGGCACAGGAATTCCGCACCCAGCCCGGCCGGGGCATTTCGGGCAAAGTGGGGGAAATGCTGTGCCTGGGCGGCAATGCCGCCTTTTTGGAGGAAAACGGCGTCGATACGGCTCCTTTGCGGGAAGCGGCGGAGCAGCTGGCGCAGCAGGGCAAGACACCCCTGTATTTTGCGGCCGACGGCCGGGCCATCGGGCTGATCGCGGCGGCCGACCTGCCCAAACAGACCAGCCGCGAAGCGATTGCCGTCCTCCGGAAGATGGGCATCCGCGCCATCATGCTCACCGGCGATAATGCCCGCACGGCGGAAGCGGTGCGCGCTCAGCTGGGCATCGAGCAGGTCATCGCAGAAGTGCTGCCCGAGCAGAAGCACGCCGTCATCGCCGACCTGCGGGCGCAGGGCCGGGTGGTGGCCATGGTGGGGGACGGCATCAACGATGCCCCTGCACTGACCGAGGCAGACGTTGGGCTGGCCGTGGGCGCGGGCACGGATATCGCCATCGAGAGCGCGCAGGTGGTGCTCATCAAAAACGATATTCGCGACTGCGTATCCGCCATTGCCCTGGGGCGCAAGACCATGCGCATTATCAAGCAAAATCTCTTCTGGGCGTTCTGCTATAACGTCATCGGCATTCCGGTGGCGGCGGGTGTGTTCTACCCCGCCTTTGGGCTGAAACTCTCGCCCATGTTGGGGTCGGCGGCCATGAGCTTCAGCTCGGTGTTTGTCGTCAGCAACGCCCTGCGCCTGCGCTGGCGGGAAGGGCGCAGAAAGAAACAGGGGGATGCCTGCGGTGATAAAACCTGCGGGCAGCAGTCGCAGAACCCCGCGGAAATCGCCTGCGGGAACATCACAAAGAATCATGAAAAAGAAAAAGAAAAAGAAGGAGGATCGCTTATGAACAAAACGGTAAAGGTGGAGGGCATGATGTGCCAGCATTGCGTGGCGCACGTGAAAAAGGCGCTGGAGGCATTGGAAGGCGTGCAGACGGCAGAGGTGAGCCTGGAGCAGAAGCAGGCAGTGCTTACCTGCACAGAGCAGGTTGCGGATGCCGAGATCAAAGCCGCCATCGAGGAAGCCGGCTATACCTATCTGGGCTAAAAATCCCCAGCCGTAGGCTTTTGCCGGATATGCGGCAGACAGCCGCTGACCAAAAAAGCACCCCTTACAGGGTGCTTTTTTTTGATGGGCTATTTGCTTTTTCGGGAAGGGGACGGCAGGTTTTGCAGCATCTGAAAGCCCCGGGCGACGGGCCTGGAGCAAAGCAGCAGCGTCATGGCTGCGGTCAGCAGCGGCAGCGGCAGCGCCTGCAGCCAGCCCCGGCAATCGGCATATTTGACGAGAATCCCGTGCAGGAGATAGACGGGCAGCGTTGACTGCCCCACCTGCGAAAACAGCGTAATGGGGCGGTTGGGCATCAGAAACAGCAGGGAAAAGCTTTGCATGCAGCCCAGCACCAGCAGACCTGCCCACAGCCAGACGGTATAGCCGGGCTGTGCATAGGGGTCGCAATGATACAGCCAGCGCTCGTCGATCTGCGCACGGTGCTGCAGCAGCAGGGCGGTGCCCAGCAGAGAGAGGGCAAAGCACAGCCATTTGAGCACGCGAAGCCGGGCGTTTGGCGTTGCCGGTCGGAAAATCAGAGGGCTCCTTTTGCTGCGCAGGCGCATCCCCAGCAGAAAGAAGGGGAAAAGCACCAGCGTGCGCGAAAGGGAAAGGAAGTAGCCGATGCGCGGGCAGAAGCCTGCGGCCAATGCGCCGGCAATGCTCAGCCCAAAGGCGACCCACCAGCTGTTCTTTTCCGGGCGGATGATGGCCGCTGCCGCATACCAGGTGCCCATGGAAAAGAGATACCATAAAATCCAGGCGGGTGTCAGGTATTGCAGGGTGGGTATCTGCTGGTATTTCCAGGCGTTGAGCAGCAGGTAGACCGGCTGAAACAGCAGGTAGGGCAGGAAAAATTTTTCAAAAATCACCCGGGGGCTTTTGGGAGAATAGCAGGCCCCGGAAATGAGCACAAAGGCCGGCATGTGAAAGGAATAGAGCAAAAGATAAAGCGGGTGTCGCCCACGGAATTGCAAAGGTTCCCATAAATGCCCGAGCACAACCAGAAAGATGAGCAGCGCGCGGGCGTTATCCAACAAAGGCAATCGTTCTTTAGGGGGGGATCATGGTCGGATACTCCTGTAAAAATCATATTCGATATTGTAGCACATGGACAATCGGAAAGCGACAGGTACCTTACTATCATTTTACAGGAAAACGCCCGGGAAATTCCCTAAGAATTGCTGAATGCTTTCTGAAATTGCGGAAAATCCGCCGGAAGCGGCGGGCGGCGTCCGGCGGGCGTGGCTTCTTTTTTTGTTTTCCATAGGCAAAACGGGAAAAAATGTGGTATAGTACAACTGAATCCGTTTCTGCGGGCTGCCGGAAGAAACGGAAAAAAGAGCATCAAAAACGGAGGAAACCAGTTATGAGTATATACAGTGCACGGATGCAGAACGTTCAGGAGCGGCTGAAGGCCGCGGGGCTGGGCATTACGGTGATTTCCGACCCTATCTCGGTTGGGTATCTGACGGGGCGCCGCGTGGCGCATGTGGGGGAGCGGCTGATGGCGCTGGCCATCCCTGCGGAGGGGAAAGCCACGCTGTTTGTCAATCGCCTGTTTCCCATCGAGCCGGGCGAAACTTTTGAGGTCGTGTATCACGACGATACCGAGGTGGCGACGGCCGGGCTGGCCGGGTATTTGCCGGCAGGCGAAGTGGGTATCGACCGCTTTCTCTACGCCCAGTTTCTCATGGAACTGATGGATCAGCGCCCGGATATCCGGCCGCGGGTGGGTTCCTTTGCGGTGGAACAGACGCGCATGATCAAGGATGCCGCCGAGCAGGAGGCCATGCGCAAGGCTTCGCTGTTAAACGACGAGGTCATCGCCAAAGTGCCGGGGATGCTGCGCGAGGGCATGACCGAGCTGGAGCTGGCCGACCTGCTGCTGGCTGAGTATAAAAAGGTGGGCGAGGCCTGGGCGCCGCTGGTGGGCTTTGGCGCGGGCGCTGCCGAGCCGCACCATGTCAATGGGGAGACCAGGCTGAAAAAGGGCGAGCTGGTGCTGGTGGATGCCGGGCAGGCCACCGACGGCTATTTTGCGGATATGACGCGCACCTTCTTCTTTGGCAGCGTCACCGAGGAGCAGCGCAAAGTCTATGAGATCGTGCGCGAAGCCAACCGCCGCGGCCGTGCGGCCGTCCGCCCGGGCGTGCGTTTCTGCGACATCGATGCCGCTGCCCGCGACTACATCGCATCCTGCGGCTACGGCGAATATTTCACCCATCGCCTGGGGCACAGCATCGGGCTGGGGCTGCATGAGGAGCCCTCGGTCTCTGCGGCCAACACGCAGGTGGTGGAGCAGGGCATGACCTTCTCCATCGAGCCGGGCATCTATCTGCCGGGGAAATTCGGCGTGCGCATTGAGGACCTGGTGCTGGTCACGGCCGACGGCTGCGAGACGCTCAACCATTACCCCCGCGATCTGCAAATCATCCGCCCCACTTTCCTTTGACCTACTTTCTTTTGAAAAAGAAAGTAGGCAAAGAAAACTTCACGAAACTTACTTCTTCTGAAAAAGAAAGCAGGCAAAAGAAAACTTCACGAAACTTACTTCCTTTGAAAA
>QANA01000034.1 GCA_003149735.1 Clostridiales bacterium
TAATTTTATGTAATAAGAATCTGTTTGAGTTTTTCCATAATTTGAAAAAACTGATCTACCTCCTGTGATGAAAGAACAGATCGAAATGTCTCTTCCATTTTTGCGCTATATTTTGCTCCTTCTTCATATAGTGCAATTGCTTTGGGAGTTAATACGATTTTTCGCAATCGCTTGTCATAGGCGACCGGGACACGTTGGATAAGTCCCTTTTGTTCCATTAAAGTTAATCCTTTTGAAACGGTGGAGCGTCTCAGCGAAAATTGTTCCTCTATATCTTTTTGAAAAATATCCTGTTGTTGGTTGGTAGCAAGATAAGCTATCAGCCACCAGCGAACACCGGAAATAGTATTATCTTCTGGGGGCAGATTTTTTCGGTGATTACGATCAATTTCCCGCCGCAATAAATTAGCGACAATGTTAATTTCGACGCTTATGCGTCTTTCTTCTTCATGATGCATATAAATATATTCCTTTAAAAGTTAGCCATAGAACAGTTTGCTGACTAACATATTATAGAAAGTATCAATATAGAAGTCAATACCGAAATATGTATAGATTTTAAACTTTCTGAAAGAATAGTTTTCGAATATTTCGGCAAACTATTCGTAACTTTAGAAAGGATAGATTTGACATGAAAAAAGTTGCTCTTTTTGATACCAAGCCTTATGATCGGGAATGGTTTAATCGCCTGAATACACAATATGACATCACTTATTTTGAAAGTAAGTTAAATGTACAGACCGCGCAGTTAGCAAAAGGATTTGATGCTGTCTGTGCGTTTGTAAATGATACATTAGATGCTCGTACGATTGAACTATTAACGCAGGAAGGGGTTCAGGTTGTTGCGATGCGTTGTTCCGGTTATAATAATGTAGATATGAAAGCAGCCTATGGGAAGCTGCATATTTTACGTGTTCCCGTTTATTCCCCCTATGCGGTGGCCGAACATACTATGGGTCTATTGCTTTGTTTGAATAGGAAGATTCATCGGGCATATAATCGTACACGAGATTTTAACTTCAGTCTGAATGGGCTTACCGGTGTAGATCTGCACGATCGTACTGCCGGTATAATTGGCACAGGAAATATTGGCAGAATTTTTTTGAGATTGTGCAGTGGATTTGGCATGAGAACGATAGCCTATGATCCATACCCTCAAATAAATGAAGAAGAAATTAACTATGTTGACTTGCCTACTCTATTGCGTGAAAGTGATGTGATCTCGTTGCATTGTCCCTTGACAGAAGAATCTCATCATATCTTAAATCGGACGGCTTTTTCTCAGATGAAAAAAGGTGTTTTTATCTTAAATACTTCTCGGGGTTCTTTGATTGACAGTAGTGCATTATTGGAGGCGTTGAACAAGGAAATCGTACGTGGAGCGGGTTTAGACGTATATGAAGAAGAAGCGGATCTGTTTTTTGAGGATTTTTCCGGTTCTATCATTCATGATGATACATTGGCTTTGTTAGTTTCGCATCCAAATGTATTAATTACTTCACATCAGGCCTTTTTAACTGAAGAGGCTTTAGGGAACATTGTACGTGTAACTTTGGGAAATTTGGATGCTTATTTTTCGGGAGCACCTTTAGGAAATGAAATTTGCTATTATTGTGAAGCCGGAAAGAATTCCGAGGAGTGCAAAAAGAAAAAAGGTCAACGCTGTTTCTGATAAGCCTTTCTAAAAAAATATATGAAAAAATGCTGCGTCAAAAAACTCTTCGCCAATTAACAGGTGAAGAGTTTTTTGACGCAGCATTCTCAAAGTTCTTCCGAAATATTTGAGCAGATGCCCTGCGAGCACTTTAACAGAATATTCAAATTATTGTTTGAAAACAACAGAAGAAAATAATTCTAAATTGCGGAATAAGTATTAGAGAATTCCTCTGCTTCCTTTCTTACATATTCAAGAAAAATATGATCAACCTCAGGATATTTCTCAGGCAATAAAGAGAAGATTTCTTTGGCTTTCTGAAAAAGCTCAGCGTCTTGTATCAAATCTGCAAAGGAAAAGGATGTTGTACCATGTTGTTCTGTACCAAAGAAATTCCCTGCTCCGCGATAAGCCAAATCCTTACGAGCGATTTCGAATCCATTGTTACATTCTTTTAAAACTTTTAGTCGTTCTATACCAGATCCATCTGAAACTAAATAGCAATAGGAAGGTTTATCTCCCCGCCCGACTCTACCGCGCAACTGATGCAATTGTGCAAGACCAAAACGATCAGCATTTTCGATGATAATAATGGTCGCATCAGAGACATCTACGCCTACTTCTACAACTGTTGTTGCAACAATCACCTGGATTTCCCCATTGCGAAACTGGCTCATGATTAAAGTTTTTTCTTCATTTTTCATTTGGCCGTGAAGAAACGCAACTCGTATTTGAGGGTATTTTTTTTGAATAGCTTGGTAAATTTCCTGTACGGAAACGGCAGAAATTCCCTCGGATGGTTCCCATAGGGGGCAAATTATATAAGCTTTCTCTCCTTCAGATATTTTTTGCGCTAACCAATCGTATAAATTGCGCCGTTTATTTTTATCTACCAGGAAGGTTTGAACAGGGATTCTGCCTGGAGGGAGTTCATCCAAAATAGAGATATCTGCACTTCCATGCAAAATCATCGCCAAAGAACGTGGTATTGGAGTGGCAGACATTGTGATTTTATGTAACCCTGGATAGCGTTCAACCATACGAGAACGTTGGATAACGCCGAAACGATGCTGCTCATCGATGATTAACAATTTCAATTTCGGAAAATCAAGTTGTTCATATAGAGCGGCATGTGTGCTGATTAATATGGAAATTTCCCCGTTTTTCAATTGCTGTTGTAGATTCCTGCGTTGTTTTTCTGTGGTAGCGCCTGTCAGTAGAGCAGCTTTCTTTTCAAAAATCTTTGCAGCGGAATGAAAATGTTGTTCTGCCAGCAAAGCTGTTGGTGCAAGAATCAGGCTTTGATAGCCATATTTTTGTGCAATATATACGGCAAAAAGAGCCACTGCAGTTTTTCCGGAACCTACATCTCCTTGAATCAGACGATTTGTCGCAATAGGGTGAGCAAGGTCAGCAGAAATTTCCTGCATTGCACGTATCTGTGCAGTGGTGCAGGAAAAAGGCAGATGTTGTAAATATTCCTGTAGATCTCCCCTATTGAAAGGAAATGCTTCTGCAGACTGCATTTCCATCGATTGTATATTCATTCGATATAAAAAAAGAAGTATCTCCCGAAAAGCCAAACTATTTTTAGCGGTAGCTAAAGTTTCTGCGTTTTGTGGCTGGTGTAATTCGATAAAAGATTTTTGTAGAGTATATAGCTGATATTCTTCTAAAAAAGCAGATGTGCATTCATGGGAAAATTCAATTTCTTCCAATACATTGCCTATCATTTGCCGCAATGCATTCTGTGAGAGTCCCGCTGTTAATGGATAATAGGCAAGCATTCCTAAAGGGGCATCGGCTGATAGAATTTCTGGGTTATCCAATTGTAGCTTTCCTCGAAATGATTTGGGTTTTCCCATAAAAATATAAGAATCACCGACATGATATTTTTCAAAAAGAAATGGTAAGTTAAAAATATTGATATTTATATAGCCGCTCCCATCTCCTATGGAGAAAGAAAAAAGGGGAAATTTGCGATCTTTGCGTATCCATTTTGGTGTTTGCATAATGGTAGCTTTTACGACTGCAAATTCTTCTTCCTGCAGCAAATAAACAGGCGTAATAGAGGAAAGATCTTTATAATAGGCA
Source organism: Clostridiales bacterium (assembly GCA_003149735.1). Next base: position 3,749 of record QANA01000034.1, read on the forward strand.
GGTTTGTGACAAAGTAGTTGTCCGACTGTCTGTATTCCCAGCTTGTTTAGCAAATTTGCTGTTTTGGGGCCTACGCCGCGTATGGCAGTTACCTTTTCTTGAAAATTCATAGCATTCCTCTAATCTGTCTATAATGTATTCTTAAAAAGAAGAGCAGGCTAACAGCCTGCTCTTCTCATAACATAATATCGTTTTATTCTACTGAAATGATATAATCGTATACTGGTTGACCACCTGCATAAGTTTCTACATCCAAATCGGTATAAATTTCCTCCAATTTTGCGGCAATGGCCGATGCTGCAGATTCGCTGATATTTTCGCCATAATACAAAGAGATGATAGAATCTTCTTCAGTAACCATTTGCGATAACAGCGATTGCATTGCTATTTCTGGAGTTTCTCCATGGGAAACGATATCGTTTTCTAACAGGCCGATATATTCACCTTCCCGAACTTCAAAATCCTGACCAACAACTTTACTGTTCCTTACTGCAGTTGTGATCTGAGCTGATTTTACGCTGGCTAATGCCTCTGTCATATTTTCAACATTTTCCTCAACAGAAGCCCCCTCTACAAATGCCAACACTGCCGAAAGTCCTTGCGGGAAAGATTTAGAAGGAATAACATAAATGCTCTTTTCTGTTAAATCATTTGCTTGTTCAGCCGCTAAAATAATGTTTTTGTTGTTGGGTAAAACAATTACATGATCAGAAGGTGCTGCATCTACTGCTTTGCGAATATCTTCTGCGCTGGGGTTCATGGATTGGCCACCAGAGACAAGTTCATCAACATTATAGTCTTTTAAAATTGCGCCCAATCCTTCGCCTGCACATACCGAAACAATCGCAAGTGGTTTTTGTGGTTTGTTTACTTCAGCTGGCTGCTCTCCCAAACCAGTAATCGAATTATGCTGTTCTTTCATATTTTCGATTTTAATGCGCGAAAGTTCACCTAAGCCTAACGCATAATTTAAAGCCTGATCAGGTGTATTAGTATGTACATGTACTTTAATCAGTGCAGGGTCACCTACTACTACAATGCTATCGCCAATTTCCATCAGACGATTGCGCAGTGCGTCGATGACTGTATCATCTGCGGCCTTTTTTAGGTTTGTTATAAAGAATTCAGTACAATACATGAATTGAATATCTGCAGTACTGATATCTGTACGAGAGGAAGCAGGTCCTTCTGTAATAGTCACTGGTTTTGATAAATCCAGTGTATCAATTACCTCTTCACCATTAAGTGCCATCTGAAAGCCCTTGTAGATAGTAATTAAACCAGCGCCGCCGGCATCAACCACTCCTGCTTCTTTGAGAACCGGAAGCATTTCTGGTGTTTTATTTAAAACAACCTGTCCCTCGTTAATTACTGCTGCAAGTAATGTATTCAAATCTGCATTTGCTTCTATCTGACGTTCAGCTTCTTCGGCCATGCCGCGCGCTACTGTCAGAATCGTGCCTTCTTTCGGTTTCATTACTGCCTTATAAGCAGATTCCACACCTTTGCGAATTGCAAGGCTAAAGTCTTCTGCCGTCAATTCCTCTTTATCCGGAGATACGCTTTGTGCAAATCCACGGAAAAGCTGTGATAAAATGACGCCGGAATTTCCTCTGGCACCTTTTAAAGCACCATTCCCCATAGCTTTGGCAAGGACACCAACTTTATCAGATTGTGTTGCCGTTACTTCTTTAACTGCGGAAACAATCGTAAGAAACATATTAGTTCCTGTGTCACCATCAGGAACAGGAAAAACATTTAGATCGTTCAGCAACTGTTTATTATGCTCTAAATAGTTAGCAGCCGAAACCACCATATTTTTAAACATTGCCGCATTGATATTAGATTCAGACAAAATCATACCTCCCATCGATCTACTTATGAACTCTGATGCCGCTTACGATCACGTTAATTTCGTTTACCATGAGTCCGGTTGCTTTTTCAATCGAATATTTCACTGTCTCAATGATGCTGTTGGAAGAAGCCACAATAGATATTCCATACTGCACAATGATAAAAAGATCAATTCGCAGAGAATGATCCTCATTGGTATGAATTTTGACGCCACGCTTCAGGTTATCTCTGCCCAGCAATTCAGAAATCCCATCAGCCATCTTTTGCTGAGAGGCCATACCCACAACGCCATAGCATTCTGTTGCTGTAATACCAACTAAAGAAGCGATATAGTCGTCTGTATATATAATATTGCCAAGTTTGTTCTCCAAAACTGCGCTCATCAGATTTTCTCCTTTACTTTGTTTATTCTTATTTTACCTAAATTATATAAGCATCTTTCTGCTTTTTCAAGCACTATCCTCTGCTTTCTTTTATAAATTATGTGTATGCCTATAAAATCTACTTGCTTTTTACCGGAATAGATGTTAAAATTATCTTCGTTGTAAAGAAAACCCAAGGAGGAGGTGTGAGAAATGGCCAAATATTGCGAAGTTTGCCACAAAGGGGTTGTTTCCGGAAACAACGTTTCCCACTCCAACAGGAAGACCAAGAGAAAATGGGCTCCTAATGTACAGAGAGTAAAAGTTGTGGAGGATGGTACCGTAACCAGGAAATACGTATGCACGCGTTGTTTGCGTTCGGGGCTTGTTCAGCGTTCTGTCTGAGTTCCCCCAACTTTGAATGATTCAGTCAATTCATATTTCTATTGCGGAATATAAAATACGGTTGCGCGCAACCGTATTTTATTTTTATTTTCTGTAAAGCATTTGAAGTAAAGTTCGCAAAAAACGCGGCGGTTTTATGCAATAAATTTTCATAAATTCCTCCTTTTTTTCTGTTTGTCAAATCAGCAGGAGCGATACATATGGATGCCAATCAGAATGAATGCAATTCCTATGATCAGCAACCAGGCCCAGCATGGAAGAATTAGCAGGAAAATTGCTGCTCCAATGCTGATGACGATCCCACCGGAAATTTTTACATATCTCCCACTCCATCTTTTCACACTTATTCCCTCATCTCTTACTATATTTAATTTATATTATGCGGAAGCAATCAGTTATGCTATTTTTCATTGAAACTCTCTTCTTTTTTCGATATGATACTTTTATTAGTTCTGGAGGTTTTGACTTATATGAAAATATTGGTAATTGACGGTCAGGGAGGGCGAGTCGGTCGTCTATTGATTGAAGGCCTGAAGCAGCAGGCTCCCCAATTGTATATTACTGCTATCGGTTCAAACAGTATTGCGACAGCTTCTATGCTGAAGGCAGGCGCGGATGAAGGAGCGACCGGAGAAAATCCGGTTGTATTTAACAGTGCAACAGCAGATATTATTGTAGGCCCTATCGGCATTATACTTTCCAATGCTTTGTTGGGAGAAATTACTCCAAGTATGGCTGAGGCTGTTTCCAGCAGTAAAGCTAAAAAAATATTGATTCCAATTAATCGTTGCAACAATTTGGTGGTTGGTATTCAAACGCTTTCGTTGCCCGAATTTGTCGAATTAGCCATACAGGAAGTATTGCAAATTACCCGGGAATGACTTTTGTATAAAACGTGTAGAAATATGAACAAATTTTGAAATTTTACTTTGCAAAATCTATAGAATCATGTATAATCAATTCTAATGTGTAACTTGTTATAATATGTATTTTTATGCACCTACACAAGATTATTTGTAAAAGGAGAAAGTTCAAAATGTCTTCCAAGAATCAATCAGCAATGGGATATTTGCCTGATGAGCGGCCGCCGTTTTTAAAGCTTTTGCTTTATGCGATTCAGCAGATCATCGTTATGTTCCCAGCAACGGTAACCGTCGCTTTGATTACCAACTTCCATATTTCTACGACGATTTTCGCCAGTGGCCTTGCGACTCTTTGCTTTGTGCTCATTACGGGTCGTAAGATTCCGCTTTACTATGGTTCCAGCTTTTCTTACCTTTCTGCGATTCTCGGCATCATGGCCGCAAAGGCAGCTGAAGGATGCGATTTGAATACGCAGATTTCTTATGCACAGTTTGGTATCATCATGTCCGGTTTTGTTTCTATTATCGCCGGTTTGTTGGTTAACTGGGCAGGAAGAGATATCATCGAAAAAATTTTGCCGCCTACGATTACCGGGCCTATTGCTATGGTTATTGGCCTGACTTTGGCGACCAATGCGCTGGGAGACGCTTGTTCTCTATCTATTAATGCCTCGGGTACTCTGGCTGTTGCAGAAGATGCAGTGGCTTCCGCAACTAATTACGCATGGATTTGCTCGTTGGTAACGTTGCTCTCCACCATTATTCTTTCTGTTTATTTGAAGGGCTTTTGGGGGCAGTTGCCGCTTCTCTTTGGACCTATTTTAGGCTGCATTACTGCTTTTATTATCAAATTGGCAACGGGCGTAGATCTTTTCCGGGTTTTGCCTGATGCTGCCAACAGTGGTGTTTTCGCACTTCCCACTTTTACTTTGCCGATTCCTTCCTGGGAAGCGGTAGCGGCGATTATGCCTATCGCAATTGCCACAATTCCGGAATCTTCCGCACATATCTATCAGCTGGATATTTATGTTAACAATCTTGCTAAGACCAAGGGCTCTGACAAGACCTATAATATCGCTGATAAACTTGGCCTCAACTTGATTGGCGATGGTATTGGAGATATGGTTTCTGCGGCGGTTGGTGGCCCTGCAGGTACTAACTATGGTGAAAATATCAGTGCAATGGCAATTACCAAGGTCTTTTCGGTTCCCGTATTAATGACTGCGGCAGTGTTGGCGATGGTAATTTCCTGCTTTACACCTTTGATCAATGCTATTTACGCAATTCCTACGGCTGTAATCGGAGGCCTGGAGATTTATCTGTTTGGCGCGATTGCGGCTCAGGGCATCGCTATTATGATTGACAAAAAGACGGATATGTTTAGCGCTAAGAATATTTCCGTTATTGCCTGCATCATGATTATTGGCATTGGTGGCAATTATGGGTTCCCCAATGGTACAATTCCCTTCTTTGGAATGAACATTCCCTGCATTGCCGGCGCAGCTGTATTTGGTATTTTGTTGAACCTGCTGTTGAGCATTGGCGAAAAGAAAAAAAGTGCAAAAAATGAAGAAGCCTGATTAGGCTTATATCAAAAAAACGCTCTTCTTTTATAGATGAGCGTTTTTTTGATACGTAAAAATCAATTAGTAAACTCTTGCGTATTTATCTTTTAGGGACAATTTCAATCCAATATTCATCAGGGTCTGTAATAAAATAAATGCCCATAGAAGGATTTTCGTAGCAAATGCATCCCATTTCTTTGTGCTTTTGGTAAGAAGCTTCATAATCATCTGTTTCCAAAGCTAAATGGAACTCATTATCACCCAGATTATAGGGATGATCCCAGTCACGCAGCCAAGTCAACTCTAACAGATGTTCAGAGCGACCGTCTGTTAAATAAACAATTTTAAAACTGCCATCCTCTGCTTCTTTACATTTGCTTACTGTTAGCCCCAATGCCTCTTCATAAAATTTAAGAGACTTTTCCATGTCTAAAACATTGAAGTTGTTATGTACAAATTTATATGCCATATTCCCCACTCCTTTTTTACAATCATTTATTTAACTATATCACAAGTTAAAATAATGAGCTATAG
>QANA01000062.1 GCA_003149735.1 Clostridiales bacterium
ACGGAAGATGGCGAGCTGAAGGGAATTACCCGCTATGGCCAGTGGTATGGCGATGCTTATGGAGACTGGTGCGCGATGTTTGCCTCCTTCTGCCTGCGCTATGCGGAAGTGCCGAACTTCCCTTACTGCAATAATTGCCGCGCGTGGATCGAGATCCTTTCTCAGGAAGCATATGGGCTTTATGAGGAAGCGGGAGCCTATGAAGCGGCGCCGGGTGACCTCATCTTCTTTGACCTGGATGCGAATGGGATTGCCGACCATGTAGGCCTGGTGGCGGAAAACAAGGAGGAGGGCGAAGGGATTCGCACCATAGAGGGCAACCGCCAGAACCGCGTGCAGTACATGGAATACGCGGCAGAGGACAGCCGGATTTTAGGCTTTGGGCGCCTGCCGGAAAAGGAGAGCGGCTATCTCTGCGAACAGCCGGCTCACACGCACAATCAGCATTGCTATGGGTTAAACAGAAGCTTGCTCTGTCCGCTGGAGGAACATACCCATGCGGAAGTGTGCCTGGCCGCACGCCAGGATGCGGATGGAACAATGCTCGCATTGGCGAACGATTTCTTTTATGAAAATGATCGCTTTGCACTCTCGCTGCATGTAGAAGGAAGCGCGCAGCTGCAGGAGCAGGCGACAGGAGAAGCGGCGGAAGAAACGGCAGGAGCGGAAGTGCCTGTGCTGGTCGTCTCCGAGCTGGATGCCCGGGAGGAGGAATATCAGCAGGTTGCCTCTGCCCTGGAGGAAGACTATGCAGATAACTTGCTGGATCTTTCGGTGCTCTCCATGCAGTTCTATTATCGGGATACGCTGCTGGACGTTTCTTCGTGCGACATTACAGCGCAGGTCACGCCGCAGCCGCAGATGCTGGAGACGGCGCAGGCTGCGTGTGCCGAGCTGGAAAGCGAGGCCGTACCCGAAGCGGAGGCAGGCGTTGTCTTTGCCATGCTTCAGGCCACGGAGGAAGGCACGCAGGAGCTGGACAGCACAGTTGTGGATGCCTCCATCGAGGAGAGCCCGGTGCTTACCGCTTCTGTTGACAGCAGCAGTCGGATGATGGTTGCCGCTGCCAAGACAGCCAACCCGAATTTTACAGTGCAGTATTACGCCTGGCTGGATATGGCGGCGGACAGCGGCAGCGAGACGGATAACATCCCCGTCATTGATACGCATACCGCCGGCGGCGCCGTCCTGCCCAAAAACGGCACGACGCCTGTCATCAAAAACCTGTATCTGGAAGCGGCGGCGGATGGCTCCGGAAGGTACGGCATCAAAACAAACAGTACGCTGACGCAGGTGTACAGCAGCCATACCTATGAATATATCACTGCCCCCAACCTGACTTATTTCAACCGGCTCTATGAAAACGGGCATTATGCGATTAAAGAGGTTTGGATTTTGAAAGATGGGAAGGATGCTGCCAGCACCAACCCGGATGACTGGAACATATATCCCAGCACGACACACTTCACCAACCGCGTGCAGTCGGTCAATGATACGACCGTGCTGATTACGGAAGGAACGGTGATCCGGCTGGTCTTTGATACGACGGCAAGCGTTTATACCAATGCGGTCCATTTCTATGACTATGACCTCACCGACGATGGAGAGAACACGGCGGCTCACGGCATCAACAGCGATCAAAACTATTCCGGCAGCGGGGTGCACCTGGCCTTCGGCAACGACAATACCGATACCGGCCTAAGCAAGCTGGAGTGGAATGGAAATACGCTCAATATGGGCAATGCAAATGGATACAGCAAATGCACATTCGGCCTGGCCGTTGGCCTCAGCAACGGAGTCATTCAATATGCCGACGGCATTGCGGTGCCCAAATTGTTTGATGACGGCAATGCCAATGGAAAGACTTCCTACGACAGCGGGCAGTACACCCTGGCCTTTGACCGCGCCGGCGATACCTATACCCTTGCCTCTGTGGGCGGGACTTCTTCTGCCAATCATTTGCAGACCTTTACGAGCAGATGGAACTGGGATAAATCCCGCAAAATCTGGTCGAACCACTTCTGGCCGATGGATAATGTCAAGGGCAAAGACCCGCATACGGGTGCTACCGGGAATACGGGCACCTATATCGGCGCATCCGGGAAGACGAAGGATTATCCGGAAAGCGACAACGGCATTGCCCATAACAATATGTTCGGCATGACCTATCAGGTGCAGTTCACGCTGACCGAGGATTATATCGGCCCGCTGGAATATTACTTCTTCGGCGACGACGATATGTGGGTCTTCCTGGACGGCACGCTGGTATGCGATATCGGCGGCGTACATTCCTCGGTGGGCGAATACGTGAACCTGTGGGATTATGTGGCAAAAGGCAGTGCCGGGACGCATACCCTCACCTTCTATTATACCGAGCGCGGCCTTTCAGGCTCTACCTGCTACATGCAGTTTACGCTGCCGTCAGTTTCCTCTATTACGCCGGAGCAGAATACCGGGCTGCTGACCGTGCAGAAGCTGGTCGAGGGCGCAGTGGACAGTGAGGAAGAATTCCACTTTGAAATTATGTTTACCGATGCAGATGGCAGGCCTCTGCCGGATGACTATTCCTATACCCGCTACACGGCGGAGGGCGCGATCGTCAAGCAGGATGTCATTATCTATGACGGAGGTTCTTTTGAACTGAAGGCAGGGGAATATATCATCGTCAACTATCTGCCTTACGGGACGAAATATACCGTGACGGAGACAGACGTACCTTACTACACCGTATCCTATCAGGTGAATGGAGGGGCGTCTGCCGACGGATATACCGCTGCCGGGCAAATCCCCAATGGCGGAAACGGGTCGGTCGTATTTACGAATACGGCGATGCCCGTGCTGCCTGCTACCGGCGGCCCGGGAATACGGTTGTATATGATGGGAGGAATTCTGCTGACCACAGCGGCGATTCTCCTGCTGTATAAAAACAAAAGGCGAAAGGAGGATACCGTGCCCTCCTGACGCACAGCAAAAATTGTCCCAGAAATAAAAAACACAAATTCCATATTCAGAAAGGAAAAAAGATGATGAAACCCATCAAAAAAATCGCCAGCCTGTTTCTGGCATTGGTCGTCATGCTGAGCTTTAGCGTAACTGCATTTGCGGCAGGCGCGACCGGCAGCATTACCATTCAGTCGAACACGGATGTTTCCGTGGAGGGCAAGACCTTCCGGGCGTATAAGATCCTGGATGTAAAGTCCTATACCAGCGATTCTGTTGTGTATACCGTCCCGGAAGCGCTGAAGGAATTCTATAAGACGCGCTACAGCCTGAATGGAAATGAGGGCGACTTTGATGCACAGGTAGTCGGCAAAATCAAAGAAGAAAGCGACCTGTTTGCTTTTGCGGCAGCTGCACTGGCTGCAGCCAAGGCTGCCAACATTGCTCCGGGTACTGCGACTGCGGGCGAGGGAGCCACTTCCGTGACCATCAGCGAACTGCCGCTGGGCTACTACGTAGTGGAGGATGCGGGCGCTGCAACCCCCATCTCCGCACTGATACTCGATACCACCAACCCTGACGTTACGCTGGAGATCAAAGCCGATCAACCCGGCATTGAAAAGAAGATTGACGGCGACACGGATACGGATGATACCACTGAGGGTCTGGTAGACTACAACAATGCCGCCATCGGTGATAAAGTGCCTTATGTGCTCACCACCAGAGTGCCGGATATGACGGGCTATACGAAATACTATTTCGTAGTCAACGATACGCTGTCTAAAGGGCTGAGCTTCAATGGCGATGTGACAATCACCCTTGGAGATACGACACTGACGAAAGACACAGATTATACCGTGACCGCAACCGAGAATGCGGACGGCACCACTTCTGTGGAAATCGTATTTAAAAACTTCATTCAGTATAAAAATGCGGAAAAGCGGAATATCACCATTACCTATTCCGCTACGGTAAATGGGCAGGCAGTGATTGGTGTGGCAGGCAACCCCAACGCAGTTACGCTGACCTACTCCAACAACCCCAATATCAGCGATAGCGGCACAACCGACCAGCCCGATAAGCCCACCGAGGGTAGCCCGGTCGGAGAGACGCCTGAGGATGAGACCCGCACTTATGTGACGGCGATAGAGCTGATCAAGGTGGATCCCGAGGGCAATCGCCTGACGGATGCGGAGTTTACCGTGACCGGCCAGAAAACAAACATCGTACTGCTCCGTAAAGATGTCTTTACCAAGGCGGAGGAGGGCGATTACTGGAAGCTGAAAAACGGCACCTATACGACCACCGAGCCTACCGAAGAGACAAAGGCTGATTACGAGAGCATCACCGATCGATACAGCAAGGAAATCAAAGCTGAGACGATTCAGACCCGGGAAAGTGTGACGGCGACCGGCGTAGTTGGTTCCGACGGTATCCTGCGCGTGGAAGGCCTCTCTGCCGGAGAATATACCATCACCGAGGTCAAGGCACCCGCAGGCTATAATCTGCTGAAAACGCCTATCGTCATCCGCATTGACTGGAGCGCGCCTGCTGCCTCTTCCACAGATTGCAGCTGGACGGTAAGCGGTGTAGAGGGCGCTGTGGTCATCGGCGGCCTGGTGAAGGTCACGATTGAAAACAACGCAGGCACCGAGCTGCCCTCTACCGGCGGTATAGGCACTACGATTTTCTATGTGCTGGGCGGTGCACTGGTTCTGGCAGCGGTAGTGCTGCTGGTCACCAGAAAGCGCATGCGCAACAGAGGCTGATGCACGCAGGCATTTTGCAAATATATGCGGCAATCCGCTGAGAAAGCCGGGAAGGCATTGCCCTTCCCGGTTTACAGCGGCAAGGAGAGCCCTCCATGAAAAAGAAAAAAGGAAATTTCATCACAATATTATTGGTTTTGATTCTTCTTGCAGGGCTGTCCTTGCTGCTGTACCCTACAGTAAGCGATTATTGGAACTCTTTTCATCAGTCCCGGGTGATTGCCACTTATGCGGAGCAGGTGGCCGGGCTGGAGGAAGAAAGCTGCGAACAGTTGAGAGACGAGGCCGCGGCTTATAACCGGGCGCTGATTGGCAAGAGTGAACGCTATTTTATGACAGAAGCGGAACGGGAAGTATATGAAAGTCTGCTGAACGTCTCGGGAAACGGGATCATTGGCTATATCGAGATCCCGGAAATCAAGTGCTCGCTGCCGATTTACCATGGCACGAATCCATCCGTCTTGCAGATCGCGGTCGGGCACATTGAGGGGAGCTCCCTCCCGGTAGGCGGGGAAGGCACGCACTGCGTTCTCTCCGGCCATCGGGGGCTGCCCTCTGCGCGGCTGTTTACCGATCTGGATCAGTTGGAGGAGGGCGACCTTTTCATGCTGCGGGTGCTGGATGAGACGCTGACTTATGAGGTCGACCAGATCCGGATTGTATTGCCTACAGAGTTAACCGATTTGGAAATTGAGGCAGGAAAAGATTACTGTACGCTGGTGACCTGTACGCCCTACGGCATCAATACCCACCGGCTTCTGGTGCGCGGGCACCGGATCGAAAATGTGGAGGCGGCGACTGTTTATGTGACGGCTGACGCCATACAGATTGAGCCGCTGCTGGTGGCGCCCATTGTGGCAATTCCCATTTTGTTTGTTTTGTTGATCATTCTGCTGCTTCCGAAGCGGCCCCAAAAACGAGGAGGTGAACCCGATGAAAAAGTATAAGCGCCGGAGTGCTGCACTGCTCAGTCTGCTGGTGGCCTTGCTGCTGCTTCCGATGCATGTATTTGCGGCGGGCAGCATTGATTTGAACCGTGAAGTCAGCCTGACGATTTCCTGCCGGGATGGGAGCACGCCGCTGACCGGGGCAAAATTCAACCTTTACCTGGTTGCAACGGTGGACGCGTTTGGCGAACTGACCGGGACTGACGATTTTTCCCAATTCAATGTGGATATCCGGGGAAGCAATGCGGAAGCCTGGAAGACTTTGGCCTCCACTCTGGAAGGATATGTGCTGCGGGATGCAATTGCACCTGCAGACAGCGGAACCATCGATGCGCAGGGGAGCCTCTCTTTCCCCACCGATGAAAGGCGCCTGACGGCCGGCCTGTATCTGGTGTTGGGAGAACGGCATACACAAAACTACTGCTATTATGATCCGGCGCCGTGCATGGTCATGCTGCCGGGGCAGGATTTGGAAAATAACCTCTGGAATTATGACGTATCCATCAATGCAAAATACGATTGCTCTGCCATACCGGATCGTTTCATCAGCCGGAAGGTCCTGAAAATCTGGAAGGATGCGGGGCATCAAAGTGCACGCCCGCAGGAAGTGATCATTCAGCTTTTGCGCGACGGGATAGTATATGATACCGTAACCCTGAATGCGGGAAACAACTGGCGATATACCTGGGAGCAACTGGATAACCGCTATACCTGGACAGTGGCGGAAAAGGAATGCAAGGGATATACGGTAAAGATCACGCGGGAGGGAACTGCTTTTGTGGTGACCAATACTTACCGTGGCAGTAACCCCGATACACCCGGCAAACCCAACCTGCCGCAGACCGGCCAGCTTTGGTGGCCGGTGCCGGTGCTGCTGGCTGCCGGCCTGCTGCTGGTGGTCATCGGGCTGATGCGCCGCAGAGGTATCAGGCATGAATAACGAAAAGCGGCGCGGCAAAAAGAGCAAAGGGTTATTTTTTATGGGGACAGGGCTGCTGCTGATTTTGGCAGCCTTTTTCCTTGTGATTTATAATTGGCAGGATGGGCAGCGCGCAGGCAAAGCGGCCCGGCAGATGGCTGAACAGCTGCAGGAGGCGGTAACGGCGCAGGCGGCTGCGGATGTTTCCGAAGATCAGGAGGAGATGCTCCCGGATTATATGCTGTGCCCGGATATGGAGATGCCGGTCAAAACCATCGAGGGAGTCGACTACATTGGCATTTTGACGATCCCGGCTTTGGAACTGGAACTGCCGGTTATCAGCGAGTGGAGCTACCCCAACCTGAAAATAGCTCCCTGCAGGTATGGCGGGTCGGCCTATCTGAATAACCTGATCATCTGCGGCCATAATTACCGCTCGCATTTTGGCAACCTGAAGCACCTGACGGTGGGAGACCTTGCCTTCTTTACGGATACGGACGGCAATGTATTTACCTATAAAATGGTGGGGCAGGAGACGCTTTCCAAAACCTCGGCGGAAGCAATGGAAAGCGGAGAATGGGATTTGACTTTATTTACCTGCACGGTTGGCGGCAAAAACCGCGTGACCATTCGCTTCCGATTGGAGCAAAACTGAATTGCCTGCCCCTGCCGGAGGAAGCGGGCCGGCAATATAAAAAAGCGCGTGGCTTTTCAAAAGCCGCAGCCGGAGAACACAATG
>QANA01000031.1 GCA_003149735.1 Clostridiales bacterium
AAATGATATAAAAAAGCGGCATGGTCTAAACCATGCCGCTCGCCGTTATGCCTGAGGTGCCTGCTGATCTGCCTGTTGTTCGGCAGCCACCGCGACCTTTCCGCCGACAATTCCCGACAGTACCGCCGAGATGTCAATTCCTGTTGCTTCCTTGATGCCTTCCGTAATTTGAGAAGTCGTCTTCATGACGTCAGCTGCCACTTTCGCAGCATTGCCTTCTCCATACATGATGATCTTATCCGTCTGCGCCAACGGCAGCGCAGCATTTTTGACCACTTCCGGCAATGCCTGCAGATACATTTCCAAAATAGAAGCTTCGCCCATGATTTTCTGCGCTTCCGCCTTTTTTTCAATCGCTTCTGCTTCTGCCAGACCCTTTGCCCTGATACCCTGTGCCTCCTGCTCCATCGCGTATTTCAAAGCATCTGCTTCCATTTTACGCGCCACAGCCGCTTGCTCAGCCTCATAGCGCTTGGCATCAGCTTCTCTCTGGCGGGAAATCAACTCTGCTTCCGCCATCTTTTCTGCTTTATACTTTTCGGCATCCGCCGTCTTTTTGACCTCTGCATCCAGCTTGCGCTCTGCCAGTTCGATTTCTCTCTCTGCCAGTTCGGCTTCCTTCTCTCTTCTGGCAATATCAGCATTTGCAGAAGTAATTTCGATCGTCTTTCTCTGCTCCTGCTGCTGAATTTCATAAGCGGCGTCTGCTTCTGCCATCTTGATATCGGCAACTTTTTTCAGTTCCGCCTTGCGGATGGTCATTTCATTGTTCTTAATGGCAATTTCCGTCTCTGCCTTAACTCTGGCATCATTGGCCTCCTTATTGGCAGCAGCCTGCGCAATGCCGATATCACGTTCGCTTTCGGCTTTGGCAATGGCAGCATTCTTCTTGATCTTGGTCACGTTATCGATACCAAGGTCATCAATGATACCATTGGAGTCAGTAAAGTTCTGCACATTGAAGCTGACAACATCCAAACCCATGGCTGCCAGGTCAGGGCCGGCATTTTCCTTGACCAGCTCTGCAAATTTCTGGCGGTCTCCGACCATCTCCTGCAGATTCATGCGGCCAACGATCTCACGCATATTGCCTTCCAGTACCTCTCTTGCCACGCCCGCGATATACTCGGTAGGCTGGTTCAGAAAGTTCTGTGCCGCAAGCTGCAGTTTATCCGGCTCGTTGCTGATTTTGACATTGACTGCCGCATCCACGTTGATATTGATATAGTCGGCCGTCGGTACGGCATTGGACGTCTTAATATCAACAGGCATCAGGCGCAGATTGAGCTTATCCAGTCGCTCCAGAAAAGGCACCTTTACACTGGCACGGCCTATGACCACTCTGGCATGCTTGCGCAGACCAGAAATAATATAGGCCTGATCCGGCGGCGCTTTGACATAACCCATGCAGATGATGATCAATAAGAGAATTGATCCCGCCACAATCGCAATTGTTGTTCCCATAATTGTACTTTCCCTTCTAAATTATTATATTTTTTTGCAATCCTTTTCTTTTTCCTATTACAGTATACTATGTTTCGCCGCGTAATACAAACCTCCTTTGCTCAGATATTGTGGAAGGTATAAAAAAAGACCTCTACCGCGGCTCACCTGCCACAATAAAAGTCTTGCTGTCTCATTCGATACGGGCAGTTGTGAACTGCCGGTTGACGGTTTCGAAATCCCTTTTCGGATATCAGCTACTCCCTTTGTCTAGTATTATACAATATTTCTATCAAAAGTCAAGAGGCTTTGACATTCTTACGGGAAATTGCTACCATAAAATTGAAATTACAATGAGGAGCAATGCTATGCAAGGAAATATACATACACAAACCATAGATGGCGCGGCCGTCCATTTATATCTTCCTCCGCAGACGGAATGGTCGGATCCCCTGCCCTGTCTGTATATCGCCGGACAGGAACAGCCTGCACAGAGCAAGCAGCAACTGCTGCAAATCATGCAAATATTGGAGCCCCAGCTCTGCCGCAATGCTCTGCCTCCTTTTGCATTGGCTTCCGTTTCTCCAGCGCAGTGGGATGCCGCCTATTCGCCCTGGCCGGCGGCGATGGGCGAACGCAGTTTTTCCGGGATGGCAGACGATTACTTTTCCTTTTTACATACCCGGGTACATCCTTATTTGAAAACGCATTACGGCTGTTCGGATGCACGGGAAGCCATCGGTTTTATCGGCTACTCTCTGGCCGGTGTAGCAGCGCTTTATGCTTATCTTGCGCATCCTTTTTTCAGGCTTTGTGCCAGCGTCTCCGGTTCCTTATGGTATCCGGAATGGATTCCCTATTTAAAACAAAGTTATCATCAGGCTTTGCCCGGAAAGATTTATCTTTCTCTCGGTAAAGCAGAAGTAAAAACCCGTTCTCCTCTGTTGCGGGAGAATCAGCCCTGTACCGAACAAACAGCCGTTTTGCTGAGCGAAGTTCTGGGAGATACAAACGTTTGCTTTGCCTGGAACAACGGCAACCATTTTTATGAAATCCCCGAGCGGCATGCCCGCGCCATCAGCTGGCTGCTGCAGGATTTCCGCCTGCTATAGACACTAAAAAGAGAGGCAAGCCTCTCTTTTATTATGCTTATTTCATTTGACCAAACATTTTTTCCATTCGAACGACTGCTTCCCGTAACGTATTTTTCGTCACACCAAAATTCAATCGCACAAAACCGCGGCCGGCCTCTCCGTGATACAGGCCATTATTCAGGCTGATGCCTGCCTGCTCCATAAATACCTGATCCAGGGCTTCCGGATCAGCCTCCATCTTTTTGCAATCGATCCAGAAAAGATAGCTGGCTTCCGGGACCAACGGCCGAATTGGAAATTGTTTCTCACGCACCAGCGCCAGAAATAGATCTCGATTCTGCTGTAAATAAGCCGTCGCCTGCTCCAGCCATTCATCCGCCTGCCCGGAAGCAATCGCCGTAACTGCCGCAATGCTGAAGGAGTTGGATGCATAATGGAAATCAAAGGGGCGCAAATAGGCATCCCAGCGTTTTCTTAATTCTATATTCGGAATCAGAATCATAGCATGCGGCAGGCTCATCATATTAAACCCTTTGCTGAAACTGAAAACCATGATCGATATGCTTCTGGCTTTTTCGGAAACCGCCAAAACAGGATAATGCCGGCGTCCATCATAGGTAATCAGCGCATGCACCTCATCCGAGAGAATGATAACATGATTTTCCTCACAAATATCCACCATTTTTTCCAGTTCTTCCTTGCTGAAAACTCTTCCGGTCGGGTTCTGTGGACTGACCAGTATAAACATAGCCGGTTTAAACTGCTTTATCTTTCTTTCAAAATCCTCAAAATCTATTTCATAGCCTTCCTCTTTTAAGAGCATCCGGTTTTCCAGCAGATGGCACCCCGCGCCTTCAATTGCTTCTACCAAGGGCGTAAAATACGGGCTCTGCATTATAATATAGTCTCCTGGCTTACAATAGGCGCCGATCGTCAGGCGAATCGCCGCGATGGTGCTGGGAAGATCCCGCAGCCATGCGCCCTCGATCGACAGAGCATATTTTCTATGAAACCAGCCGACGATTGCCTCCGTATATTTTCCCGAGGTCTGCTGCGATAATTGAAAGTATTTTCTTCACATACCTTTGCGGTCGCCTCTCTGATACACGGGGCACAGAAATAATCCAGATCCGCAGTCCCCATACCGAGTATATCCTGCCGGCCTTCAGGCTGCGCCCAGCGAACAGACCCATTATAGCGATGATCCAAGGTTGTATCGAATGTGTATTTCATTTCATCTTACCTCCTGATGTTTCTGCCACTAAATTCGTTTTGAAAATTATCCAATCCTGTTCAGGCATTTTCCGGCCGCGCCGCATACCATTGCCCCTGCCGCACATCATCCCGCTCCAGCGCAGCCCATATGGCATTGAGCACCCGCTTTTTATCTGCACTCCACAGCGGGGCAATCAGCTTTGCGCGTTCCCCATCGCCGGTCAGACGATGCACCACCATTTGTGGCGGCAACAACCGCAGGCAATCTTCCAATCGCTGAATATACGTTTCCATCTCCATCGCGCTGAATTTTCCTGCCGCATAATCCGCCGCCAGATCCGTACCTTTCAGCACATGCAGCAGCTGCAGTTTAATTCCCTGTACACCGCTCGCTCCGATATAGGCTGCCGTCTGGCGGATCATTTCCGGAGTTTCACCGGGCAGCCCCAATATCATATGTACAACAACCGGGATCTGCCGCTGCTTCAATTCCGCAACTGCCCGATCAAAGACTTCCAGCGGATAACCTCTGCGAATATATTCCGCAGTTTTTTCGTGAATCGTCTGCAAACCAAGTTCTACAAACACCGGCTTCATTGAATTCAGGCGAGTCAGCAAATCCAAAACCGCTACAGGCAAACAATCCGGCCTGGTGGCAATGGAAAGTGCACAAATATCTTCACGCGCGGCAACCGGTATAAACAATTCTTCCAGACGCTCAACCGGTGCATAAGTATTGGTATAACTTTGAAAATAGGCCATATAGGCCGGGCATGGCCCGGCTTTTTTACGGATGCGTGCCTTTGCCTGCTCTATCTGCTGCTGTAGACTGATTTCCCTGCGTGCAGCAAAAGCGCCGGAACCGCCATCGCAGAAAATGCATCCGCCATATCCTGACCGGCCATCCCGATTGGGGCAAGTCATGCCAGCATCCAACGAAAGCTTATATACTTTTCTGCCAAATTGCTTCTGCATTTCTTCATGAAAGCTCAAATATCGCCCCATAACGCCTCCTTTTTTATCGAAAAATGTCTTTTATTGTCATAAGTTTTCATCTTGCCGTTTTTTTATTGTATCATAAAGCCGTCAATTGATTGCATAAAGGAATTGCGATATGGTCGATGTTAATTTTATTCTCCGTAAACTCGGTTTAGATGCAAAGCTCAAAGGCTATCATTATTTTTCGCTTGCCGTCCGCCTCATCCTGAAGGATGAAGATTATCTGTTTGGCCTGACCCGACGGCTCTATCCTGAAATCGCGGCGCATTATCATACCTCGCCCAGCTGCGTAGATCGCGATATGCGCACTGCCGCTCAGGTCATATGGGAACGCGGAAATCTTCTCTTTCTTCAGAAAATCGCCGGCTATGAATTTCTTTGTAAACCCACAACCGGAGAACTTCTGGATATCCTCGTCTCTTACTGCCAATCACAGCGAAGTGCCGCCAAAAAGAAAAAGACCACAAAACCCACCTCTAAAGCATAACGCATTCCCCTGAAAGTTGCAATCAAAAACACCGGCGCAGCCTTATCGCGCCGGTGCTATTCGTCTCAGGATTCTCCTGCGAATCCGCCTAACTGACTGCGTCAGCCCAAAAACGACTGCCGCCAATAGGAAGGCTTTCCACATAGAAGCTTCTCTCCATCAACCCAATGCTACATCCAGGATCATCATCACCAGAAACCCCGCCATGACGCCCAAAGTTCCAATATTGGAATGTTCACCCAAATGCGCCGCCGGAATCAATTCTTCTACCACGACATACAACATGGCACCTGCCGCAAAAGCAAGCAGCCAGGGCATAAACGATCCGATTTTGCCGGCAATCAGCACTGTAAGAATGCCAAACAACGGCTCCACTACGCCGGAAATACTTCCGCGCAGAAATGCCTTTCCCACCGGCATGCCTTCCTGTCGCAACGGAAGCGAGATGGCTGCTCCTTCCGGGAAATTCTGAATTCCGATCCCTAAAGCTAATGCCAATGCCGAAGTATAGAAGGCAGCATCCTGCATTCCCGTCTGAGCAGCCAGCGCAAACGAAAGCCCCACTGCCATGCCTTCCGGAATATTATGCAGAGTCACCGCCAACATCATCAGCGTTGATCGCCGCCAGGAGGAGGGCAACCCTTCTGCCTCTTTTTCACCCGGATGCAAATGCGGCAGCAGAAAATCCAGAAGCATGATGAAAAAGATGCCCATCACCATTCCGCCGGCGGCAGGCAGCCATCCGGCCAAGCCCTGTTCCTCAGCCTGCTCGATTGCCGGAATCAATAAGCTCCAAACCGAAGCCGCAATCATCACGCCTGCTGCAAATCCGAGAAAAATCCGCTGGATCTTAGCACTTGAACGTTTATGAAAAAGAAATACCATCGCCGATCCCAGCATAGTCATTAAAAAAGTAAAACCTGTCCCTATCGCAGCCCAAACAATTGCATCTTTCATAGGTACATTCCTTTCTTGATTTTCATTTAATGGTTAGTGTATACTAACTAATTTTATTTTACCATATTTGCCTCAGTTGCACAAGCTTTCTTTTGCAGAAGGGGTAGCAATCTGCCCCTTCCTCTTACCTACACAAATCCTTTTATCTTTCCACCTGAAAATGAAAGTATTTTCCTATTTATATAATAGGAATACGCAGCACCTGCCCCACATAAATGCGATCGGCGTTCACAATATCGTTCAACCGCACCAACTGATAGACAGTGGTATGATAACGCTGTGCTAACGCTGACAGTGTATCTCCACGCCGAACCATATAGAAAAGATAATCATCTGCCCTTTGTGCGGGAATTTTTAATATCTGTCCGACATAGATACGATTGGGGTCAGCAAGTACATTCAGCTGAGTAATTGCCTGTACGGTAGTATTAAACTGTTGCGCCAGGCGATAAAGTGTATCTCCGCGGCGCACCGTATAGCGGATAAACTGTTCCGGCGGATTCTCTTCCCCATAGAGCAGAACACCCTGCGTAAAACGATCCAAATCCACATCGTCGGAAATTCCTGCAACGCGGCCACTGTCGCTATACTGGAATCCCACCCATGCATTCCAGGGACCTTGCGGCACATCAGGATCTTCTACTCCATAGTTTGCCACCCACAATCCGTAATATCCCATTTCTGTTGTCCAGACATGGCTGGCTGCATAAGCATCCGTATAAATGATCGGACGCGCTCCCTGGAGATGCTCCAATTCCTCCATAAATGCCTGCCCAACTTTGTTGATTTGCGCATGGGACATTCCGCGCAAACGTTCAAAATCCATAGCCGGACGGCAATCAGCCTCTTCGGTACAAATTAATTCATAGAAAAACTGTGCCTGCTGACGCGCTTCTGCCTCTGTCTTTGCCGTCACAAACAGATAAAAGCCATAATGCAGGCCTGCTTCCCTCGCTTTTTTGGCATTTTCCCGAAAATAGGGATCCTCATAATCTGCGCCTTCTCCGGCCCGGATATATACGATTTCCACACCCGCTTGCCTGACCTGCGCAAAATCAATTTCCTCCTGATAACGGCTGACGTCAATCCCGCTGTATTGCCTGCCTTGTGCTGCTTCCAGCGCAGAAACCGGCATTAAAAACATACTCATACACAGCAGCAGCGCCAACCACACGCTGATTTTCCGCTTTTTCTTTATCAAATTCAATGCTATATCCTCCTTATTGCCCAAAACGCTATGCATCCTGAGCAGGAATATACTCTGCTCTATTGCCATAGTATGCCCGGCCGTGCAAAGCGTGCGATATGGCAGCATATTTCCGAAAAAACACAATAGAAAAAGAGCCTTCTTGCGAAGGCTCTTTTCAAGCGGAAATCCCATCATTGCTTTTGAATCACACCGTCTTTCATATAGTAGCTGTGCTCGGCATACTTCAGCTGATCGCTGTCGTGCGTGACCATAATCAGCGTCGCCCCATAACGGCGGCAGCTTTCCGCCAGCATTTCCATCACCGCCTCCCTGTTCTCCTCATCCAGATTGCCGGTCGGCTCATCGGCAAAGATGATGCGCGGCGAATTGATCAGCGCACGGGCAATCGCCACCCGCTGCTGTTCCCCGCCCGAGAGCGTCTCCGGCATCTGCTTCAGCTTGTTCCGGATATCCAGCGCATCAACCAGTTCGTCAAACCGCTCCCGTTGCTTTTTCCCTGCGATATACGCAGGCATCAGTATGTTATCCCGCACGTTGATCTCGGGTATCAGATTGTATGCCTGAAAGATAAACCCGAAATGCTCTCGCCTCAACGCTTCCATATCCAGATTCCGGTAAATATCCTCCCCCTCATAGAGCACTTTGCCCTCGGTCGGTTTTTCCAACCCGCCCAGAATATGCAGCAGGGTAGATTTGCCGGAGCCGCTTTTTCCCATAATGATATGCG
>QANA01000061.1 GCA_003149735.1 Clostridiales bacterium
CTTTACTGCGCAGGGGAAACGGATAAAGCCATTGCATTATCCAGGCAGGTCTTGATGCAGGAACGATATAATCCGCATGCCATCTGTAATCTGCTGTTGTTTGCCAACGGAGCGGGTAAGAAGGAACTGGTAGAGACATATCGGCCGCTTTTGGATAAAGCAGATTGCCGGGAAGCGGATGACGATATAAAAGTGGCGCTTACTTATTGCGAATTGGGCGAAGAAGAAAAAGCATATCCGCTTTTTCGAAGAGCTTTGGAAGAACTCCCCTATGATGGGCAGGTGCTGTATTTTGCGGCTGCCTGCGCGCAGAATTTGGGAAAATATGCGGAAGCGCAGCAATATTTTGCGGAAATACTCAAACTTTGGCCGCAGAATACGGTTGTATCTTATTATAAGCAGAAAATGCAGCGCTGCCGCGATACGGGAAGTGTACTGAAAATTCCTTATACTTGCCAGGTGCCGGAGGAAGAGATTGCGCGCCGCCTGTTATATCTCAATACACAGTTTGCGTTGCCGGATGAAGCATTGCGGGAATTGTGGCAACAGGATGCAGAGTTTTCGGCATTGGTACTGTGGGGTATGGAAGCAGGTGGCCCGGCAGCCCGGAAAATGATCATCGGTGTGCTTGTACGCATTGGAGATGCCCGTGCAGAGGAAATTATGCGCAGACAGCTGTTGAAGCGGGAGGAAAGCGACGAGGCTAAGAATATGCTCTTTTTTGCGCTGCATTATATTGGCGCAAAGCAGCCGTATATTGCCTATGTATCGGGGAAAATGACAGAAGTGCGCCTGGGAGCGACCGAACCGTCGTTGGGAAAAGTGCCAGATTCTTATGACGAAATTTTGCGCCAACTATTGGAATTGTTGACGAGGCTGCAGCAGAAAAAAATGCTGCCACAGGCGGTGGGACTGTTTTCGGAATATTTGAGTACATATACCAAGCCGCCTGCTTTGCGCAATTGTAAAGCGTGGGCGGGAGCGTTGGCGGTTCTTGCACTGCAGGAAGAAGGAGTGCAGGTGCGGCCGGAACAGGCAGCAGAACTGCTGGATATTCAAGTGCGATCCATCAACCGCTGTATGGGGCTGATTCGCAGAAAAATGGCGGAGAAATCTTAAAATGCAGAAAAAAGAATGGAATTTAATCGACTTTCATGCAAAGTTTACGGAAGAATATATGCAGTGGTGTTTACAGCATCAACAGCAGCTGGCGCAGGATGAGGCGGATACGGATGATCTTTACTATGAGATGTATGCAGAATGGTTGGATCAGCCAAAAGATTGGTTAAACGGAGCCAGCCCTCGCAGTTATTTTGCGGATATGCGGGAAGCGCCAATGCTGGTTTCGGCATTTATGGAATATATTCTGCAGGAGATGGAAGTGCCGGATCCGCTGATAGAGCGCCTGGTGCAGGAGAAGGATGCAGTATACCCGATTTTCCTCAATATTTTGATGGAACAGTCCTGCTCGCAGGAGGATATCAGCGAAGAGGAATTATTGGAGGTAAGGGCGCAGATTATCCCATTGCTTGGAGAAATGCACAAACCGCATCCCTATATCCGCTATATTCAGCTGCTGCAGGAACAGCAAGATGATACGGCGCTGGCTGAGGAACTGACAGAAGCACTGATGGAAGTATGCACTGCCTATATGCCGCAGTTGAAAGAAGCATATGATAATGCGACGGGCTATGCAAAATTGGCCATTCTGGACCTCTTTTCCCGCATGAAAGGAGCAGAGGAGGCGTATGACCTGCTGGTGGATGAGCTGAACAGGCCGGGGGCGGATATTGCTTTTTTAGCAAACTGTCTGGGACGATTGGGGGATGCACGGGCAGTAGAAGCGCTGAAAGAATTGCTTTACCGACCAGAAATACAGTACTATGAATTTAAAGAAGTGAAAAATGCGATAGAGGAATTGAGCGGAGAAGAAATTGAGGATATGGATTTTTCCGGCGATCCGCTCTACGATTATTTGAAAGGCGAACATGAATCAGAATAAAATGCGTTGTTATGCCTCCTGTTCCTTTGGCTTGGAAGCAGTAGTGGCTCGAGAATTAAAAGAATTAGGGATGGAAAACGTGGTATCGCGAGATGCACGAGTCTATTTTGATGCCGATGCACAGCAGTTGGCGGCTGCAAATCTTTGGCTTTCTGCCGCTGACAGAGTTTATATCGTGTTGGGAGAATTTCAGGCGCACACCTTTGATGAACTATTTGAAGGAGTACGAGCGATTCCCTGGCAGCAGTATTTGCCGAAAGATGCCTCTTTTCCTGTAAGCGGTGATGCGGTGCGCGCTGAGCTGATGAGCGTTTCTGATATTCAGTCGATTGCTAAAAAGGCAATTGTAGAACGGATGAAAGCGGAATACGGACTTTCTTTTTTCAAAGAAAGCGGCTGGGAGTATCCTGTTTACATCAATAATCTGGCCAATCAGGTGACAGTATCTCTGAATTCCAGCGGAGTAGGACTGAATCGGCGCGGATATCGCACCCGCAATAGCAAAGCACCGATTCGGGAGACGTTGGCTGCGGGCATTATCCGTCTTTCCCGTTGGTATGATCGCCCGTTTTACGATATTATGTGCGGATCTGGAACTATTGCCATCGAAGCAGCACTGAAAGCACAGCATCGTGCTCCGGGGCTGTACCGCACTTTTACGGCAGAAAAATGGTCGGATACCTTTGCGGAAGCGTTTGCGCAACAGAGGGAGAGAGCACGAGATCTTTTTGTAAAGCATCCGGATATCCAAATATTTGCTTCGGATATAGACCCGGAGATGGTTGAATTGACTTCTTTCCATGCAAAAAAAGCAGGGGTAGAGGATATTATAGAGATTTCCAGGCAGGATGCAACTAAGTTTGTGCCGGCAACCACGTGCGGGACGTTGATTTCCAATCCCCCTTATGCGATGCGGTTGGGAGAGAAGGAGGAAGTGGCCAGATTGTATCGCGATTTGGGGAGAGCCAGCCAGGCATGGAGCGATTTTCGCTATTATTTCATCTGCGCCGATGAAGAGTTTTCCAAATTGTTTGGCAAAAAAGAGGATAAACGCAGAAAGTTGTATAATGGAAATATTCGCTGTTATTTGTATCAATATTTTAGAAAGAAGGAAGATTGACAAGCGCGTTGGAATATAGTATAATCGCTTGTGTCCAAAGAATGTTTTGGAAGAATTGGGTTGCCAGCGTGGCACAGATGGTAGCGCAGCTGATTCGTAATCAGCAGGTCGGGGGTTCGAGCCCCCCCGCTGGCTCCAGTTTTTTAATTATGATCGGGGTATAGCGCAGCTTGGTAGCGCGCTTCGTTCGGGACGAAGAGGTCGCAGGTTCAAATCCTGTTACCCCGACCACAAAAACTCGCTTTATAAGCGGGTTTTTTATTTTTCATGTGATATTTTTTTCAAAATGTTGATTTGCGTAAAGAGGACTTGTAGATATAGAATAGGATACAATTTCTCTGTTGTACAAATCCATTACAGGAGAAAGATATACCTTTTCATCACCAATCTTAAACTGTGTAACATCAGTAGTCAGTTTTTCAAATGGTTTGACAGCATTGAAGTCTCTGTTCAAAATATTATCTGCAACAGTACCAACTTTACCTTTGTAAGAGTAGTATCTGTCATTTTTACGCTGTTTTCCTTTCAAGCCAAGGCTTTTCATTAACTTTTGTACGGTTTTGTGGTTTATTGCATACCCTTGATTACGCAACGCTACACATATCCTACGATACCCATATCTGCCCTTGTGCTTGTCATAAACAGATTGTATTACCTGTTTTTCACAAGCATACTTATCGGTATCTTTTTTACTTTTTCTGTTTTTGTCCCTTTTTTGCCATAAAAAATATGCACCTCCAAAAGTGTCTAACTTTTGGGGCGCATATCACTATATTACAGTGCTTTTTTAATACCCCAAAAAGGAGTTTTAATATGTGTAATCACAAGTTTATCGGTTTGGCAGATGGCGTCTGGTGTACAAAATACCACTGTTAGATGATGCAAAAAGAATATGCAAAATACCTGACAAGGTAAGCGGAAGCAAAAAGAAAAATATTATAGCTAACAATAATCCTTATTTGAGTATCTGTTTAATGATTCGAAATTGGAATTTCTTCGGCAAAGCGTTCAAAAGTAATAAGAGCGGGTTTCGATTAATATTGTAAGCAAATTTTGGATTCTTTTGTTTCAATATTTTTTGCATTTTCTGTGCAATTTTTTCGGGCGGAACGCATTTTGCCTCTACGCTCTTTACGATATTTTTGAACCGTTCCGCATTGCAGGAATAAAGTTTTGTATTTGCGCAAAACCGGTCAAGCGAATCAGTAGAAACACCGAGCATACCCGTATTTACGGCTCCTGCGCGAAGGACAGAGACATAAATGCCCAGCAGCTGCAGTTCCATACGCAGGGAGTACGCATATTTATCTAAAGCACCTTTTGTCACGGCATAAATCCCTGTAAAAGGCAGGGGATCCAGCGGAGCGAGCTCACTGGTCGTCATCACAATTCTGCTGCCGTTTTTAAGTAAAGGGAGAAAGGTTTTATTGATAAGAAATGCACCGAATAAGTTAACTTTAAACGCATGGGCAAAATGGTCGCTTTCGATTTCTACAAGAGAATCCAACAGATAGATTCCTGCAAAATGTACGATGGCATACAATTCATCAGTAATTGTTTTTACCTTTTCGAAGGCACGGTTTACGCTTTTGGCATCGGTGATATCGACTTGCAGCGGAATTACATGATTCTCTGCAGCGTCGATTGTCTTATCAACGGCAATTACGCAAAATCCCTGCTTTTGCAAGAGTTCTACAGTTTTTCGCCCCATTCCTCCGTAGGCGCCTGTTACCATGATGTATTTCATAAGCTGCTCCCAATCGATTTATTTTAGATGACATTTTTTCTTATTATACCATGAACCTGGTAATATTTAAGGCCTGAATTTATTATAATCGACCTGCGGAAGCCGTTGGTTATCAGAGATAATATGCGTTGTGGGAAAGTTAGGCTTCCTATGCAATGTCGGAAATTAATTTTGCCGGATGCATATTGCATAAAGTAATCTGTTGTTCGGATTTGCCATATTATTTCATGCGATTTACTTTTTTACTAATAGAAAAGACAAGTTGTTTTTGATAAATGAAAGCAGCAGGATTATTGCCTGCTGCTGTTTGTAAATTAGTAAATGGATATTTGATTTGTCTAATGGAGAAACGATAATTTATACTAAATTTTGTCTGACTTATTCCAATTCGAATGCGCCTGTATAGAGCTGATAATAGGTGCCTTTGTCTGCAATCAGCTTATCATGCGATCCCCGTTCGATAATTCTGCCGTGATCGAGCACCATGATGACATCGGAATTGCGTATTGTAGAAAGTCTGTGCGCGATTACAAACGAAGTTCTTCCTTTCATTAGGGCATCCATACCCTCCTGAACAATGCGCTCTGTCTGTGTATCAATGGAAGATGTTGCTTCATCGAGCACCATGCACGGTGGATTGGCTGCTATTGCACGGGCGATGTTCAAAAGCTGCCGTTGCCCCTGGCTGAGTGCAGCGCCGGCATTTAACAATACCGTATTATATCCGTAAGGCAAATTGGATATAAATGAGTCGGCACCTGCAAGCTTTGCTGCCCGGATGCATTCTTCGTCGGTTGCTTCAAGAGGACCATAACGAATATTTTCTAATACCGTATCGGTAAAGAGATTAGTGTCCTGCAATACGAGACCGATGGAACGGCGAAGGTCGCTTTTGCGAATTTGATTGATATTGATGCCATCATAACGGATTTTACCATCGGCAATGTCATAGAATCGGTTGAGCAAATTGGTAATTGTTGTTTTACCCGCTCCGGTAGCACCAACAAAAGCCAGCTTCTGCCCGGGTTCTGCGTAAAGCGATATATCGTGCAATACAACTTTATCGGGCACATAACCAAAATCGACATTGTGTAAACGAATGTCACCTTTCAGTTCCGTATAGGTAGTACTGCCATCGCCGTGCGGATGCTTCCATGCGAAAATACCCGTGCGTTCTTTGCATTCGCTCAAACTGTTATCGGCATTTCTTGTGGCATTGACAAGTGTTACATATCCCTCATCAACTTCGGGTGTTTCATCGAGAAGCGAGAAGATCCGTTTTGCGCCAGCCATAGCCATGGTAATCAGACTGATCTGCTGACCTACCTGCTGAATGGGGTTAGCAAAAGATTTGGATAGTGAAAGAAATGCGACTACGATACCTGCTGTTAGAGTGGTATCCCCATTCAGAATCAAAATGCCTCCGATGAAGGCAATTAACACCGTTAACAGATTGCCTACCTGCCCCAGCAGCGGCATGATAAGATTGGAAAGCGTATTGGCTTGCTCAGAAGCATTGTACAAATCGGTGTTTTTATCTTCAAAGCCCTGCTTTGCCTGTTTTTCATGACAGAATATTTTGATGACTTTCTGTCCGTTCAGCATTTCCTCGATGTAACCGTTCAAACCGCCCATTGCGGCCTGCTGCTGGCTGAAGCATGATATACTTCTTTTTGAGGCGATTAGAGTGATGATTGCGTCGATGATTGTGACCGCTACTACGATTAATGCAAGCGGCCGGCTGTAATAAACCATTACAACAAAGGAGGCAACAGCCGTAATGATGCAGGAGATTAACTGCGCTAAGGCATTGCTGATAAATTGGCGAAGTGTATCCGTATCATTGGTATAGTGGCTCATGACGTCGCCGTGTGTGTGAGTATCAAAATAGGAGATGGGCAAGCTCTGCATGTGGTAAAACATGTCGTCACGGATATGCTTGAGGCAGGTCTGTGAAATTGTTACCATCAGGCGGTTATAGATAATGGTACATATGACGCCGATGACATAAATGCAGGCCATGCTTAAAATTGCACGTAAAAGCCCCGAATAGTCCGGATTGATATTGGCGAGCAGCGGCGTAATGTAATCGTCTATGACTGCCTGTGTAAACATGGAACCAAGAACGCCTGCTGCTGTTGAAATCACCACTGCCACGCATACAACGCCAAATTTCCATTTGGAATTGCGGATAATATAAGAGAGTAAGCGTCTGAAAGTGCCTTTATTACTTGTTTTGTTCATCTGCGTTACCTCCTTGCTGCTGTAAAGTATAAATATTTTTGTAGAGTTCGTTATGTTCGAGTAAATATTCGTGATTGCCCACGCCGTCGATATAACCATCTTTCAGCACAACTGTGAAATCCGCATCCTGTACGGAAGAAATACGTTGTGCAATGATCAATTTGGTCGTATCCGGAATTTCTTCCCGGAAGGCTTTGCGAATCAGTGCGTCTGTTTTGGTGTCGACAGCACTGGTGGAGTCATCCAGAATCAGAATTTTCGGCTTTTTCAAAAGGGCTCTGGCGATGCACAGCCTTTGCTTTTGTCCGCCTGAAACGTTGGTGCCTCCCTGCTCGATATAAGTGTCGTAACCTTTGGGGAATTGACTGATAAATTCATCAGCCTGAGCAAGCTGGCAGGCATGGATCAATTCCTCGTCTGTTGCATTTTCATCCCCCCAGCGCAGATTTTCTTTAATGGTACCGGAAAACAACAAGTTCTTTTGCAGTACCATGGAAACCGAATTGCGGATGGTATCAAGTTTGTAATCCCGTACATCAATTCCTCCGACTAAAACTTTGCCGACGGTAACGTCATAAAGCCTCGGAATTAATTGCACCAGACTGCTTTTGCCGGAGCCTGTTGCACCAATAACCCCGACGGTAGCTCCCGAAGGTATGGTCAGGTTGATATTATGTATGCATTCTCCGGTTTTATCTCTGAAATAGTTGAAGGAAACGCCATCAAATACGATTTCGCCGTTTTTGACCACGTCAATCGCCTGCGGTTTTTCCACGAGAGAGCTTTTTTCATCCAGCACTTCTGCAATGCGGCTGTTGATTGTAAATGCCATTACCAAGGCAAAGATAATCATAAAAGGAGCTCTTACGGCTACGCGGATGATCATCATAAATGCACTTTGAATGTTTATAACGTCTGTTGTCAGTCTGGTGACCAATCCTGCGGTTGAGAACTTATCAATATTTACAAATGAAAAGTCCTGAATATTGTTGTACATATCGGTTCGCATATTTCTTGCCAATCCCGAAGCGGCTATGGAAGCCGTTTGGCTGGAGAGCAAACCGCATATTAGGGCAATGGCAATGCAAGCGATCATATGCCACGCCCTGCTGACCAATATTTGGCGGTTTCCTGCATAAATACCTTCGTCGATCATGGTCGCCTGCAGGAAGCGAACGACGATTTCAAGCAGTGTTTCAATTGCGGTCAATACAATAGTTGCTATCGTGACTTTTTTATATTGCCGCAAGCAACCAATGACTTTTTTTACCATGTTTACCTCCGTTTGTTGTTTCTTTGAGTCTGACACTCGTTGATCCAGTGCTGTGCTAACGGCACAAAAAAAGCGCATACCTTTCGGTATGCGCTCAAAACGATACAAAAGGTTAGTAGCTTCTGTATCGTGTCAAAGTCGAAAAAACTTTTGTCTCGTAGCGTAGCACTGTTCAATTGCTGTCCATTACAGCATAATTTTTTAAAAAAAGCAAGTGGAAATTTTTTGGGATAATACGCTGTGATAGACTGTTGCGGAGGCGGACTGAGGGATCGGGCAGATAAAGCCGGTAAAAAAATCAATGCAGTTTAGGGTTACCGGCTCATGAAAAAGTAACCAGGGTAGAGGCCTTTTTTGAGAGTAGAGAATATGCCTAAATCAAATAAAAATCCGAATCTGTTTCCAATGAAAACCAGATTCGGATTGATTCAGTATGGTGGGAACTACTGGACTCGAACCAGCGACCCCTTGCGTGTGAAGCAAGTGCTCTCCCAGCTGAGCTAAGCCCCCATACATTAACAACAAAAATGGCGGAGAAGGTGGGATTCGAACCCACGGTACCGATAAGGTACAACTGATTTCGAGTCAGTCCCGTTATGACCACTTCGATACTTCTCCACTTATGTGGTGCAAAAAGAATTTTAGCAGATATTTTCACAAATTTCAAGTCATTCTGAGAGAACTGTGATAAAATATTTTTATATAACAGAGAATTTTATGCGAAGCTATGCAGGATTAAAGAATACCGCTTTGGGGAGATGCTTTTGGCACATAAACGAAAAAGGGAAGGAAGGCTATGAAGCAGGGAAAATGGATCCAATTGATGCCGCACGTCAGCTATCTGGAATTTCAACAACAGACGGATCGACCCAATCTGGGTTATATTTTCGGGAAAAAGCAGGCGCTGATGGTGGATGCAGGGAATTCTGCTGCCCATGTGCAACAATATATGCAGGCGCTGCAGGCGCAAGCCGCCATGCCGCCATCTTATACGGCGATTACGCATTGGCATTGGGATCATACATTTGGTATGTGGGCGTTGCGGGCTCAGACGATAGTAACCAGGCAGACGGACGCAAAACTGCGCAGTATTCGCCGGTGGGTTTGGACGGATGCAGACATGAAAAAACGGTTGGCAAGTGGAGAAGAAATAGAATTTTGTGATACGCATATCCGGAAGGAATATCCCAACCTCTCGGAAATCCGTGTGAAAATGGCGGATGTGGTGATTTCCGGCGAAAAATTACTGGATTTGGGAGGAATTACCTGTCGGTTATTGCCGGTAGATTCACCCCATAGCCGGGATGCCATGTTGATTCAGGTTATGGAAGAAGGAGTTCTTTTTGGCGGAGATGCCGACGGAGAAGATGTATATGAAGGTGGCGGGCAATATGATAAAGACCGATTGGGAAAATACATACGCCTGTTGCAGGAATTGGATTTTGAGATTTATGTGCCTGGGCATTGGCATCCCTGTACCAAGCGGCAGGAAATCGAATATCTGCAGGAAATTTACGAGAAATTGAAATAATATATATTAAAAATGAAAGGAAACGGATCATGAAGGTTTTGGTAATTGGTGGAACGCGCTATTTTGGAAAATATACGATTGAAGCTCTGTTGAAGGCAGGGCATTTGGTGACGATTGCTACCAGGGGAAATGCCGCAGATACTTTTGGAGATCGGGTGCAGCGGGTGAAATTGGATCGTACGGATGCACAGAGCGTAAAAGCAGCGATCGGCGGCCGGCATTTTGATGTAATTTGTGATAAAATTGCCTATGGCTCCAACGATATTCGCCCCGTTCTGGACCAAGTGACTTGTGATCGATATATACAGATGTCCACGACTTCCGTATATCCCCATAAGCGGATGCAGACGCCGGAAGAAGCATACGATCCTGCAAAGCAAAAACTTTGCTGGTGTTCTCGCGGCGATTATGACTATGGAGAAACCAAACGGCAGGCAGAAGCGGCATTGGTACAGGTATATGGCGAGATGCCGTCGGTGATGGTGCGCTATCCCTTTGTAATTGGAGAAGACGATTATTCCGGGCGTATGCTCTTTTATGTACGGCACGTTATGGAAGGAAAAGCGATGTATATCGATAATCTGCATGAGCAGCTGGGCTTTATTCGTTCGGATGAAGCAGGAGATTTTTTAGCTTTTCTGGCAGAGCAGACTTTTACCGGTCCAATTAACGGCAGCGCACACGGCACTGCCTCGGTTGGAGAAATATTGGATTATGTGGATAAGAAGACGGGAAAGAAAGCTGTGTTGAGCCCGGAAGGAGATCCTGCTCCTTATAATGGAGAAACAGCTTATAGCATTGATACGCAAAAAGCGGAAGCATTGGGCTATACATTCAGCAATTTGCACGATTGGTTACCCGGTTTGCTGGATGCGTGCATCGCACAAGTGCGGCAAGAACAGGAAAACTAATCAACATTCAGAATAAAAAGAGTAAAAAAGGAAGCATATGCAGTTGAAATGCTTCCTTTTTTGATTTTAATCCTGTTGTTACAGCTGGTGTTTCTGATGCGCAGGACAGCGCTGATTAAGCGATTTTAGCGTACAGATGATAGATGATCCGCGACGCGACAAAAATTTGTGACGTTTGTTACAATAAGGTGTCATTGCAGCTGAATTACAGAACTTGATAGGCAAAAGGAAGCAGGTTTTCTGCCTTTATTTTGCCGTTTGCTAAAATTACCTGACAATCCGGCGCGTAGTCTGCTAACATTTGCCGGCAGTTGCCGCAAGGCGGCAAAATTTCCTCGCCTTCTACTCCACGTACGGCGACAATGCGTAAAAAAGAGTGCTCTCCATGGGCGGCGGCAGCACCTATTGCTACTTGCTCCGCACAGGCACCGTGCAGGGAATAGACGTTGACGCCGGTATATACAGCGCCGCTGCCGCAAAAAACTGCTGCGCCTACTGTATGGCGATAGGAAACGGCATCGTAGCCGCGGCGAATAGCAGCGCGATCGGCAGCAATGAGTTGCGCATCCTGGGCATCTAACGGAGATAAACTACCGTGCATTGAAAACTCCTTTCCCGACCCTGTTAAAACTGATGGCAAGCCAGAATTTCACCAAAGTACAATGTATGATAATCCCCTTCTCGGTAGAAACGTTTGACGATTTCCGGATCGAGATGTGCTTCATGCATTTCTGTTTCGTAGATAACGCGGCATTCATAAGCGGCAGAACAACGATCCAGCAGAGGAACGGCGGTTTTTTCAGCAGGCAGGTAGCGGAAGTTCAATTCTGCTGCTTTGTCGAACGCACGGCCGGATTTAACGCCGGCAAAAGCCAGTTCCTTTGTCAGTTCGCCATCCTTGGGAATGCAAATGGTAAACTCTTTGCAAGCATCCAATTTTTCATGGGTATAGCGGGAAAGACGTACGGCAACCATGGCGACCGGTTTTCCCCACATAATGCCGGCTGTGGCCCAGCCGATAGTCATAAAATTGGGCTGGTCTTTTCCGGTGACCAAAAAGCAACCCTTGCCGGAAAGATGTTTTTCCAATTGGACAAACAGTTCACTCTGTGCAACGTTTTTCATAAATTCCTCCGTGAAATTATGGGTAAATTCGATATAAAAGAAAAGGCGCAGGAGATAGTTCCGCGCCTTTAATTGCCGTATAACGGGCGTTAGTCCTCGTGGTCGTGGGAAACTTTGCCGAAAAAGGAAAAACTCCACAGACCGGCTAAACCGACTAATGTGTAAATAATTCGGCTGACTAGTGCTGCCTGGCTGCCAAAAATTGCGGCAACGACATCAAACTGGAATAAACCGATGAGCAGCCAGTTGAGCGCACCGATAATGACTAAAATGAGCGCTGTAATATTCAAACTATCAACTCCTTTCGGAGTGTAGTCTATCCATGTTTTTGCAAATTAAACATATTTTTATGCATCATTTTGAGAAACATATTCCACTTCCATCCAATCGAATTTAATTGGTTCCAGAAAATCGGAAGGAAGGAATTTGGTCCTGCCAAAGACGGAAAGCTCTTTAGCGTGTTTGCTGACCCATACTGGCTCAGCTAAATCCAACTGTTTATAGACCTGTTCAAGGCAATCCATGAGCGCTTCGGCAGAATCTTCCAAATCGCTGGAAGCATCGGAACGGGCAATAATTTTATGACCTTTATGCAGCGTAACCCATATTCTCATACAGATTTAACCAAACCTCGCTTTTTTGCTGAAAATTAAAATGTTGCAATATATTGTTTTTATTATAGCATGCCCGGCAGTAAATGAAAAATGAATTTTTATGGCTGTAGAGTTACGGAAATCAGTGCCAAAAAGTGGAAAGACAATCATTGTTTTTTGCGATTCTGTAAACAATTGTTGAAGTTGTGAAGCAAAGCGAAGGTTGAGTGGACGCTGCGCTTGCCTTTTTTGATGCAAACAAGTACAATGATTAGCGAAAATAAATGGCAAGGCTATGAAAGACGTGCCGCGATATATAGGAAACTATGACATTTTGGAGAATCAATAATATGAAGTTACTGCAGCGAATCATCAATAATAAGTGGGTACGGCTTTGCGCTGTCGCGATTGCCGGATTAGGTTTGGTTTTTCTGCTTGTTTTTGTTGTCAATTGGGGTATGAGCAATGCCTATCGTGAGAAATTGTTGGCAGAAGGCACCTTTATAAAAGGTATCCGTATTGAGGGAGTGGATGTTTCCGGAAAAACGATGGCAGAGGCAAAAGAAGATGTGATTGCACAAGCGCGTAAACTGTTGAAGAAAACAGTAGTACGCTTTCGCGTCGGTGATACGGTTTACCGCTTGACCGGTTCTCAGCTGGGAACTTTGATTGATTATGAAGCGGTGATGGAGCAGGCAATGCTGTGCGGACGGGATGGAAGCCTGCTGAGTGATCTGAAAACCAAACATAAATCCGAAAAAGAAGGGATTGCTTTTGAATTGGATGTAGTGCTGGATGAAAGCGTGTTGGAAAGCACGATTAAGGAAATGAGCACGACCTTTAACAGTACGGTGCAAGATGCGCAGATGATTGTGGATATTTCTAAAACGGCCAGCACGCTGAATGTGCAAAGCCGGATTTACGCAGCAGATTCGGTAGTCGGCAGAGCTGTGGATATTAAAGCGCTGATTGATTCCATTGTTGCGGCGGTAGAACAGGATTGTACGGGGCGGACGATTACAGCTACCTGGCAGGAAACGCAGCCGCAATCGGTGGATAAAGAGGGGCTTATGGCCAACTGCCAGTTGATCGGATCTTATAGCACCGGTTTGTCTGACATAGATGCTGCTGCTCTGCAAAATGTATGGAAGGCGAGCGGTCAACTTTCCGGCCTTCAGCTCAAGCCGGGTGAATCGGTTTCTTTCCTTGCGTTGATGGGAGAGATGACGGAAGAGGCCGGATGGCAGGTGAGTAATGTCATCGGGGCTGACAATATGACAGAAGAAATCGGCGGTGGAGCTTCGCGAGTAGCTTCTACACTGTATGCTGCGCTGCTGCAGGCAGAAGTGCAGATAGATACTCTGCAGCACCATACATGGGCGCCCGATTATATTACCGCCGGTTTGGACGTCCGCATATCCAAGCCTGAAAATATGGATTTGATCTTTACCAATCCTTATGAAAGCATACTGTATATTCTGGTAAATTGTGACGGTTCCAAAGAAGAAATGGTGACGGTGGAAGTTTATGGAGCTCCATTAGAATATACTGTAGAAATTTCGACAGATAAAATTATGGATGCAGAACCTTTAGCCAAAGCGGAAGTGGTGGTGGATGAAACGAAGGAAGCAGGCTTTGCGGAATGGAGTAAGCCCAGAAAAAATTTGGTTAAAGTAGATGTCTGGAAAGTGCGCAAAGATAAAACGACCGGCGCACAAATCGGCAGTAAGATTTACATCGGAGAATCCGAATATCCGGCTTTGGCAGGTGTACAAATCGTAGGCCCGGCTGTGGAAGAGACACAAGAACTGGAAGGCACAGAAACGCCTGAAGGAGAACAGACAACGGATGCTGGGGCAGAAGGGCAGCAAACGGAAGGGGCGGAAGCATAAAAAAGCAGGGATAATGGCAAGATGCGTTTTGAAAAGGGGATTTTTTGCAGAATCTATTGACAAATATGCGTCTCGCCTATAAAATTAATCTTGCATGCTTGGCTATGCGAGTGTAGTTTAATGGTAGAGCTCCAGCTTCCCAAGCTGGT
Organism: Clostridiales bacterium; assembly: GCA_003149735.1. Next base: position 14,588 of record QANA01000061.1, read on the forward strand.
AACGTGGGTTCGATTCCCATCACTCGCTCCACCTGGTATGCGGCAATGGTATTTGCCAGTGCAAAGCTACCGCCGGCATGCAAAATAACACAACTTATTTAAATGTTGAGAGGTAAATTTTCTTAGGAGGCAAACATGGCAAAGCAAGTATTTAGCAGAACGAAGCCGCATGTAAACGTAGGCACGAT
>QANA01000023.1 GCA_003149735.1 Clostridiales bacterium
TGATTACTATATAATCAATTTTGCGCACAGAGGCAGTGCTTACAACTTTGTGTCTGTAGCTCAGCTGGATAGAGCATCGGCCTTCTAAGCCGAGGGTCCTGGGTTCGAATCCCCGCAGGCACGCCACTTATATGGTGGATATAGCTCAGTTGGTCAGAGTGCCAGGTTGTGGCCCTGGAGGTCGTGGGTTCGAGCCCCACTATCCACCCCATTGTAGGAATTGCCTTTGGATGGTGGGGTGTAGCCAAGTGGTAAGGCACGGGACTTTGACTCCCGCATTCGTAGGTTCGAGCCCTGCCACCCCAGCCAAATTTATGATCCGCTAGCTCAGTCGGTAGAGCATTTGACTTTTAATCAAAGGGTCCGGAGTTCGAATCTCCGGCGGGTCACCATAACCGTTCTTTTGTAACGGTTTTTTATTTTGATGGCTTTAGGCCGAAATGGAAAAAAAGGCAGTCTACCTATTGACATTTTTCAAGCGTGCTTATATAATAAGGTACGTTCCTCAAAATATTGAAAATATGAGAGGTATTCGGCACGCGGGTGTAGCTCAATGGTAGAGTTCCAGCCTTCCAAGCTGGCTACGTGGGTTCGATTCCCATCACCCGCTCCAATCAAAATATGCGCCTCTAGCTCAGTTGGTAGAGCACCTGACTCTTAATCAGGGTGTCCGGGGTTCGAGCCCCCGGAGGCGCACCAGGCGAAGTGAGTATTCACTTCGCTTTTTTAGTTTGTAATTTTTCATATATTTTCGAGCACCGGCAGATTTCCAAAAAAAGCGCCAAATTAAGAAGGAGAAATATATCCATCATAAAAGAGGCTTGTACATGATATAATTGGTAAGCAATTGCCCGAAGCGTTCAACCTGCTGTTCTTTAAAAACAGAAAAGCCTTTGGAGATAAAAAAAGGCTGGGCAGTAATGGAAGCGTGCGTTTCGATTTGGCTACATCCGCAGGAGCGGGCATAGGATTCCAGATATGATAAAATGAGCGTGGCAACTCCTTGGCCTTGGTGATCTTTGTGGACATAGAGGCGATCCAGATAGCCCTGCTCAGAGATGTCTCCGAAACCTACGATGATTCCATCGCTTGTTTGTGCGATAACCGTTTCATGTTCTAATAAAGAAGGAAGCCAGCGTGAGGCATCGATATTTTCGGGTGCCCAGGCGGCTAATTGTGCAGGAGAATAGTCACGACAATTGACATTCCAAACAGTCTGGCGAAAAAGAGTAATCAGCTCAACCAAATCTTCGGAACGAAAGGGACGAAGCGAAAATAAAGAGTGTAAGGATGCAGCCATGAAAACCTCCAGATAATGATTTAATCAAATATCAAAATTCTAACAGGCATAGCCCGAAAGGGCAAGCAGGATTGACTCTCTTGACGAGTTACCGGAAGAAACCTATAATGATTGTGTTTAAATAAAAAGGAGGATGTGTCATGGATCCTTATTTTGTGCGTGATCTGTTTGGCATTCAGGGATTGGATATACGTTGGTATGCTGTGATCATCTGTGTGGGGATTTGTGCCGGATTAGGAACGGCTTTTGTCCTAACGAAAAAGCGCGGTTATAATACGGATATGCCTATTGATTTACTGCTGGTGTGCATTCCGCTGGCAATCATTTGTGCTCGGTTATATTATGTGGCTTTTGAATGGGATAGCTATAAGGACGACTTGTGGTCGATTTTTGCTATATGGCAAGGCGGAATTGCCATCTATGGCGCGGTGATTGGCTCGGTTATCGGCGGTTTCTTGTTCAGCAAGTATTCAAAAATTTCATTTGGTGATATTTTGGATATTGGTGGGCCCGGACTGATCATAGGGCAGGCAATTGGCCGCTGGGGCAACTTTGTCAATCAGGAAGCTTTCGGCAATTTGATTACCAATGAGGCGCTGCAATGGTTCCCTTATGGTGTATATATCGATAAGCTAGGGGAATGGCACCAGGCCACATTCTTTTACGAAAGTATGTGGAATTTAATTGTATTTGTAGTACTGCTTTGGTATTTTAAACGGGCAAAACATAAAGGCAATGTATTTGTGATGTATCTGGTGCTCTATGGTGTGGGGCGTGCCTTTATTGAAGGAATGCGGACGGATAGTCTTTGGTTGATCAAGGACGTTGTGCGGGTATCACAGGCATTGAGCTTGTTGTTGGTTGTGGCAGGAATCATTTATCTGTTGTATATGCATAAAAAGGAACCAAAGGCATATGCGGCATATGAAGGAAAATACAGTATTGCATATCGGGAAATGCAAAAAGAATTGAAGATGCAGAAAAAAGAGGCACAGGAGGAAAAAATCTCCGGAAAGCAGCCTATGCAGCCGGAGGATAAAGAAGAAAAATGAGAAATCTTACAATGTTGACCGACCTATATGAATTGACAATGATGTATGGGTATTTTAAAAAGGGAATGCATAAAAAAAATGCGGTATTTGATATGTTCTTCCGCAAGCCGGTGGGAGAATCCTCCTATGCGGTGATGGCCGGTTTGGAACAGCTGATTGAGTTGATTAGCAATCTGCATTTTGGTCCGGAAGATATTGAATATCTGCGTTCGTTGAACTTGTTTGATGAAACGTTTTTAAAATATCTGGCAGATTTTCATTTTACAGGAGAGGTCTACGCTATTCCGGAAGGAACGATCGTTTTCCCGGGAGAGCCGCTGGTGCGGGTCAAGGCTGAAATTGCTCAGGCTCAGTTGATAGAAACGGCTCTGCTCAATATTATCAATCACCAGACGTTGATTGCCACCAAGGCCAGCCGCATTGTTTGTGCGGCAGGCGGCGGCAATGTAATGGAATTTGGTTTGCGCAGAGCACAGGGCCCGGATGCAGGTCTTTATGGAGCGCGGGCCGCAGTGATTGGTGGATGTAGTTCTACTTCCAACGTGCTGGCTACTCAATATTTTGGTGGCAAACCGGCAGGAACGCATGCTCATAGCTGGATTATGAGCTTTGAATCTGAATTGGAAGCCTTCCGGGCTTATGCTGAAGTCTTTCCGGATGCATGCATGTTGCTGGTAGATACCTATGATGTTTTAGGCAGTGGTATGCCGAATGCGATTACGGTGTTTAAAGAGCTGCGGGAAAAGGGCCATGAGCCGCTTGGTATTCGCATTGACAGCGGCGACCTTGCTTATCTTTCCAAACAGGCGCGCAAAATGATGGATGAAGCAGGTTTTCCGAATGCAATTGTCTGTGCATCAGGGGATCTGGATGAACGGCTGATTCTTGACCTGCGGCTGCAGGGAGCTCGTATCGACAGCTGGGGTGTGGGAACTAAGCTGATTACCAGCGAAGATTACCCTGCGCTTGGCGGCGTATATAAACTTTCTGCGATGGAGGAAGCGGACGGTTCACTGGAACCGCGCATTAAGCTGAGCGAAAACATCTGGAAAATTACCAATCCGGGATATAAAAAAGTAGTGCGCATCTATAGTAAATTGGAGAATAAGGCGTTGGCTGATCTGATTATGCTGGATGATGAAAAAATTGACGAAAGCAAGCCGTTGACCATTTTCAGCCCTACTGCTACCTGGAAGACGATGACGTTGACCAATTATTATATCAAGGATTTGATGCAGCCTATTTTTGTGGAAGGAAAGCAAGTCTATCAATCGCCTTCGCTGATGGAGATTCAGGCTTATGCCCAGGAACAGTTGAATACGCTTTGGGATGAATATAAGCGTTTTACGAATCCGCATATTTATAAAGTGGATCTTTCACAGAAATTGTATGATTTGAAAAACCAGTTGATTCGCAGCAACAGATAAATACAACAACGGATTTTAAAAGTGAAAAACCTGACCGCTTTTGATTGCGATCAGGTTTTTTCTTATCCTCTCCTTGATTTAAGGTTCTTGAAAATTAAATAATGGGATAGGTGAATATTTGGAAATATCCTGCATATTTGGTACTGTGCTGTAATTGGACAGAATTCAGACGGTTTAATTTGCCGGAATCTGGCTTTCCCGTGTTTTATGCTGCCTTGCTGGGTATCGTGGCCTGGGAAAAAGCAACTGCAGGAAGGGTCTCAGGGAATTCGAAGCAAAACAAAAGCAGACTTTTTTAAGTCTGCTTTTATTTTTGTAATCAGAGCATTGCCAACAGGTCGTCAATGGTTGGCATATCCATGATATTTTTAGCATAATGAGCAGTCAATACTTGGCTCTGAGCGTCAACGATAAACAGCGCGGGTAACTGCTGTTCATTTCCCTCATATTTTCCATGGGAAAAACCTGCTTCTGCAGCGGCAGCTCCTTTGGTCTGTAATTTTTTCAAGCCATTACCCACCAATGCTTCCATGGATTCAGCCGGTTGTATATCCAATGCCTGATAGATTTCCATAGAAGGATCGCAGATGATATCAAAAGGCAGAGCCTGATCTTTTAATTCTGCAGCCAGTACTTCCTTATCACTTTGCATCATGAAATATACTTTGGCGCCTTTTGCCTCTACCTCATGGTAACGCTGAGAAAGCAGATGAACATCATAACGGCAGACAGTACAACCGATATAACGCAGGCACCAGAAGACTGTTTTATCATTGCCGAGCATGGTGGAAATATGCTGTTTGCCGCCATAAAGAGTTTCAACTTCAAAATCGGGGAATTTTTGCCCCACAGTCAATCGACCCATAAATAACCTCCCTGGTTTGAAAAAAATCAATTGCGTTTATGATATTTATGATAAAATTAAAAGTAAGAAATTGTCAATATCCTTTTGGAGCACTGCTTTACAAGTGTGGATAATTGTTTTAAAATTAAAAGAAAAGATTCACTATTAGAATAGAAGTATTTTGCCTTTTCGAAAATAAAGAGGAGAAATATTATGAAAGAAGTAATTTTAAGCGCGGATAGTACTTGTGATCTGACTCCCGAGTTGCGGGAAAAATATGCTGTCAATTGTTATCCTTATCATATTATTTTGGATGGAAAAGATTATCTGGATAATGTTAACATCACTTCCGGAGAAATTTTTCAGGCTTATTACGACAAAAAGATATTGCCGCAAACTTCTGCAATCAATCAATTTGAGTATGCGGATTACTTTAGAAAATGGGTAGACGCCGGGAAAGAAGTAGTGCATTTTAATCTCGGAGGAGCACTTTCTGCTTCGCATAAAAATTGCTGCACCGCTGCACATGAATTGGGGAATGTTTATCCTGTGGACTCATATAGTCTTTCCACCGGAACAGGGTTGTTGGTGATCAAAGCAGCAGAGCTGATTGCTCAGGGAGCAGGTGCGGCAGAAGTCAAAGAAGAAGTAGAAGCAATGCGTGGAAAAGTGCATGCCAGTTTTATTTTGGATACGCTTAAATTTATGCATGCCGGCGGCAGATGTTCTGGGGTTACTGCTTTTTTGGCAAACATGCTTAATATCAAACCATGCATTATGGTAGATAATCATAGTGGCGGCATGGATGTAGGTAAAAAGTATCGCGGCAATTTGAAAAAAGTATTGGTCAAATACGTTGAGGATACTTTGAATAATGTCAGCGATTTGGATCTTTCCCGTATCTTTATTACCTATTCTTCATTGGATGATCCCTCCTATGTGGAAGTGATAAAGAAAGCAGTGCTGGATATTGCTCCTTTCCGGGAAGTACATGTGACTACCGCCAGCAGTACTATTGCTTGCCATTGTGGCCCTAATACGCTTGGCATTTTATTTATGAGCAAATAAAGTAGAACAATAGATTCAGATGAAATCCGCCCCATAGGGGCGGATTTCATCTCACAGGGAATAGGAGGAACAGAAATGGGAGATTTATTTACCTATCTGCGCTGGCGAGGGGACCTTCGTTTTTTCCAGAGCGGTTTTAATGAAGTGGACAGCCTGATTTTTGCGCGGCTTTCCTATATTCCTTTTGAAGAGATGGGAGTGGAAAATTTTTTACGCCCGCGTAAACTGGGAGAAGTGGCACGGGAATTGCTGGAGAGGCCGGAAGCTGCCGAAAAAGTGTTGATGTCGCAAGATCTGGTTCTATTGAAAGAGGTGGCAGAGAGTTCTCGTTTTTCGGAAGTACAGGTATGCGGTTATTGTAATTTGCGGGATGCAGAGCGGGAGATGCAGTTTGCGGCAATTACTTTTCTGTTGCCCCGGGAAGAAGGGCAGCGGCAAGTATGCATTGCCTTCCGTGGAACAGATAATACGCTGATTGGCTGGAAAGAGGATTTCAATATGAGCTTTATGGAGGCTGTTCCCGCGCAAAAACAAGCAGTGCTCTATTTGACACAGGCAGCAGAGCAGATAGCAGGGCCATTAATCTTGTGTGGACATTCCAAGGGAGGAAATCTGGCGGTTTATGCCTCGGCCTTTTGCCGCAAAGCGATTCAGCAGAGAATTTGCGGAGTATATAATTTTGATGGACCCGGCTTTGGAGAAACTGTACTTAATCAGAGCGGTTACCAGGCTGTTTGCAGCAGAATATATACGTTTGTACCGCAGTCATCAATTATTGGTATGCTGCTGGAGCATGAAGAACAATATACTATTATACATAGCACGCAGACAGGTCTATATCAACATGATATCTATTCCTGGGAGCTGGAGCGAACTTCGCTTTGCCGCTTACAGGCGGCGACCAATGCCAGCCGTATGGTGGATCGATCATTAAAAGAGTGGATCTCGTCTATGTCGCCGGAAGAACGGGAAAAGTTTTTTGATGGATTATTTTATATTCTGAGGCAGACCAATGCACAGACTTTGCGGGAACTGACGGAAAATTGGTATAAAAATGCAGTTATTATGGCACGATCGCTCAAGAATATGAATGAGGAAAACCGCAAATTAATGATTGCAGTATTGCGATTATTGCTGCGGTCGGCCAGAAATAATGTTTTTCTCCTGCTGCCGCACCGAGGAGGGCGGAGGATGGAAGATAAGATAGAAACCGAAGGATTTGCTGGAACGGAAAGAACTGCTGCCGTAGGGGATTTGCAGGGGAAGATGCCGGAATTTGATGAAACATTGAAGGGAAAAAGCTGAGAGGAGGAAGAACAACTATGTTAAAACGATTTCTACATTATTATAAGCCGCATAAAAAATTATTTGCGCTGGATATGGGAGCTTCTTTGATTGTAGCGCTGATCAGTATTGTCTATCCGATGATTACGCGCACAATGCTGAATGATTTGATTCCCAATCGGAATTATCGATTAATTCTTGTATTCGGCCTGGCTTTGCTGTTGATTTATGTCATACGCATGCTGCTCAATTATTTTATTCAATATCAGGGGCACATGATGGGAGTAAAAATGCAGGCTCAGATGCGCAGTGATCTGTTCCGACATTTGGAAACATTGCCGTATAGTTTTTTTGATTCTCATGAAACGGGAAAATTGATGAGCCGTATGACCAATGATTTGATGGACATCAGCGAATTGGCGCACCACGGTCCGGAAAATTTATTGATTTGCTCTATTTCCATTTTGATTTCATTTATCTATCTGTCCACAATTCATTTTTGGCTGACACTGGTGGTTTTTGCCTGTGTGCCGTTACTGGTTTTGGTTTCATTGGCATTGCGGAAAAAGATGCGGTACGCATTTTTAAAGAGCAGAGTATCAATAGCGCAGATTAATGCATCACTGGAGAGCAGTATATCGGGCATCCGGGTAACCAAAGCATTTACCAATGCCTGTAAAGAAGAAGAGAAATTTGAAGAAGGAAATCGTGAATTTGTGGAAGCGCGGCGGGAAGCATATCGATCGATGGGGCAATTCCATTCCACAACTTCTTTTGTGACAGATATTTTCAACGTTATTGTATTGATCGCCGGAGGACTTTTCCTTTATCAGGGGACAATCAGTTTTGGAGATTATTCTACATTTATTGTTTCCGTTAATCTCTTTCTTTCCCCGGTGACTACATTAATTAATTTTATGGAACAGTTCCAAAATGGTGTTACCGGATTCGAACGGTTTTTGGAAATCATGGAGGAACCTTCTGAAAAAGATGCTCCGGGAGCGGTAGCCCTGGAAAAAGTTGAGGGCCATATTCAATTGCAAAATGTGACTTATAGCTATGATGCGGGCAAATCCGTTTTGCGAAATATCAATTTGGATATTCCGCAGGGTAAGACTTTTGCACTGGTAGGCCCCAGCGGGGGCGGAAAAACGACGATTTGTCATTTGATTCCTCATTTTTATGATATAAAGGAAGGAAAGATACTGATTGATGGGCGGGATATTTCATCCGTCACCAGGGAATCATTGCGCAGGCAAATTGGCATTGTGCAGCAGGATATTTATCTGTTCAATGCCAGCATTCGGGATAATATTTTATATGGGCGCCTGGATGCAACAGAGGAAGAAGTGATTGAGGCCGCAAAACGGGCCAATATTCACGACTACATCATGCAGATGGAGCATGGTTATGATACACAAATCGGAGAACGGGGAGTGCGGCTGTCGGGTGGGCAGAAGCAGCGTTTATCCATTGCCAGAGTTTTTTTGAAAAATCCTCCGATTTTGATTTTGGATGAAGCAACAAGTGCTTTGGACAATACGACTGAGATTTTGATTCAGCAAGCGTTGGATGAACTTTGTAAAGGCAGAACGACACTGGTGGTAGCGCATCGTCTTTCGACGATTAAGAATGCTGATGAGATTGCGGTAATTTCAGAGGGCCGTATTGCAGAACAAGGCAGTCATGCAGCACTGATGGAACAAAATGGTATTTATGCACGGTTGTATCATCAGCAATTCCGTGATAGCGAGGATATGTAAACAGACAAGAGCCGCATTTTTCGATGCGGCTCATTTTCGTCGTAATGCACAACTACTTCATGATTGCATGGAAGAAATGCTGTTTAGAGAAAAATTTGAGGCAATGAATCATGGTTTGCCAAATCAAAAAAAGAGGAGATCAAAATGAAAGCCATTGTATATACATCTAATACCGGACATACTGCCGCATACGCAAAAATGCTGAGTGAGAAAACTCATTTGCCCATATACACTTTGAAAGAAGCAATTAAGCAATTGTCAAGGGAAACGGAAATTATATATCTCGGTTGGCTTTTTGCCAACAGCATTAAGGGATATAAAAAGGCAAAAAAACACTATAAAATTTCTGCCGTTTGTGCGGTTGGCCTTTGTGAAACGGGAACAGCTGCCGCAGAAGTGCGCAAGATAAACGCAATCCCTGAGGAAATCCCTCTTTTCACTATGCAAGGTGGAATGGACAAAACCAAACTCCGTGGAATTTATAAATTTATGATAAATATGCTTGCTGAGGGCTTGTCTTCGAAAAAAGAACGCTCGGAGGAGGATGAGCAGATGTTACATCTTTTGCAATATAATAAGGATTGTGTGAACGAAGAGAATCTCACTGCTGTTATGGAGTGGTACCTACAAGGGATGGTGGCGATTGATTCAACCCCTTAACATACATATCAGGCATAACCTTTGTCATGTTACGCAATTGAGAAAAGCCGCAAAGGCGATGAAAATCATTGCGTGGGATAAACACAATTGGAAAAGAGACTGAATTTGAAACAGGGCTCAAAATTAGCTAGAACAAAAGAGGGTATGCTGTTCTTGGTGTGATTTTTAATAAGCTGTGCGCAATAGCACAGCTTATTTTAGTTTTGTAGAAACAGAATAATGCAGGTATACACAACATATAATGAACCAACAAACTGAGGAGAACAGCGTATGAGAGAATTTATCGTGGGATGCTTGCCGACAGAACTTTGGAAAAGCTCCATAGATTGGACGACAATTGAAGAACTTCGCCTGCGATGCGGACAACAGGCAATGGCACTCTATAGCAATCGAGAGCAAGTGCTGCCCTATATTCCGGAACGGTCGGATATTAGCAAGATAGTTGCAGCGTTGGCAGAACATTCTCTGCATGCTTATATGGAACAAATCCGACAAGGGTTTTTCACACTGCGAAACGGAATACGTGTTGGCTTGGGAGGAAGAGCAGTAACTCGACATGGAGAAATTTGTCTGATGGATGACTTTACTTCGCTGAATATTCGTTTTCCAAGAGAATTGCGCGGCCTGGCAGTACGATTAATGCCATATATAACAAATCGAGGTCAAACCATGAGCACTTTACTCATTTCACCGCCGCAGCAGGGAAAAACGACTTTGCTGCGGGATATTATCCGCTGTACAGCTCAGGGAGAAGGGTGCTTTGGGCAAAAATGTACTGTCATTGACGAACGGGAGGAGTTGTGGGGAGAAGCGTTTTCTCTGGGATTGCGTACAGATATTCTTCGCTGTAATAAGAAGAGTGGAATTTCCATGGCTTTGCGCACACTGTCCCCGGAATGTATAGCTACAGACGAATTGGGGGATCCGGCGGATTTTTCGGCCGTTTTTCAAGCGGCAACTGCAGGAGTGCGAATACTGGCAACTGCGCATGGAAACTCTTTGTCGGACTTGCGTTGTAAACCACTATTTGATGAAATGTATCGGCATAAAGTGATTGATCGCTTTGTGGTTTTGTCTGATTCAAGAGGAAGGGGTACCGTGGAACAAATTCTGGATGCGAATGGCTTGCCACTGATTCATCAGCCACTGCGACTGCAATCGGTTGAGGAGGGAAAACAGCATGTTGTATAAGTTGTTTTTAATTGGAATTATCATTTTTTGCAGCACAGGAATAGGAAATGTCTTGCTTGGAGAACGGGGACAGTATATTTCGGCATTGAAAAAGCTGGCAGAAGGCAGCAGGATTTTTGCTGAAGCAATGGAGACGCAAGCGATGACTATGCCGCAGGCATTGATGGCGGCAGAAAAGGCGACAGAGGCAGAGGTCTTTTCGGTGATGGCCCGGCGTTTGCGAGAATTTCCTAATAAAGATATCAGAGAATTGGCCGAAGAGAGTTTAACCGAAATGGCAGGCGCACAATTGCTGGCGGAAACAGAGCAGGAGATTTTTTTGGATTTTATCAGGCGTGTGGCATCAGCGTTGACAGCTGCGCAGATTCGGGATGCAAGGCTCATGTTTTTGCAGCAGATGGAGTTATATTTGGAGCAATTGCAGCAGGAACAGCAGAATCGTACAAAAGTGGTAAAGGCTATGAGCCTTTCTATTGGCTTGGCAATTGCGGTGATTTTGGTATAAAGGACGGGAAGGGGATATGAATGTAAGCATAGATCTGGTGTTTAAAATTGCGGCAATCGGCATTTTGGTAGCCGTACTATATCAATTGCTGGTGCGCACAGGGCGAGAAGATATTGCAACCATGGTGTCGATTGCCGGGCTGGTCATTGTGCTTTTGATGGTTGTGGATCTGGTAGGGCAATTGTTTGAAAATGTGAAAAACGTATTTGGCCTATATTGATATGGATATAGTGAAGATTGTCGGAATTGGATTGCTGGGAGCGATGCTGGCAATCGCCGTCAAGAAACAGGCACCTGAAATCGCCCTGCAGGTAAGCCTGGCAGCCAGTGCATTAATCGCGTTGCTGCTATTGGAGGATTTGGCCTGTGTAATCAGTGCAGTAAAGGATTTTACGCAGCAGTACACTCAGGTTTACCAGGCAGTAACTTTGATTTTAAAGGTGGTGGGGATTGCCTATATCAGTGAATTTACTGCGCAGATGTTGAAGGATGCCGGGCAGGGGGCAATTGGAAGTAAAGTGGAACTGGCTGGCAAAGTGATTATATTGGGATTTACACTGCCGCTGCTTTCCCAGTTTGCAGAGGCGGTGATGGGGTTGCTTTAAAATATGATACCAAAGAAACGGAAATGGATTCTTTTTTTACCTTTGTTTTTGCTGTTAATGACAGGAAAAGCCTTTGCTTCAGAATTACAGCAGGAGGAACAGCAAATGCAAAGTCAGGAGCAGACGGAACAATTGCTTGAACAGCAGATCGATTCGATTTTAAGTGAACTGGATCTTGCGGAATTGGAAGAACTTTATGGATGGGCAGAAGCGTTTTTTGAAGGAGTCGATTTGCAGGAGGCAATAGAGAAACTGACTCGAGAAGGCTTACAGGAACTGGATACGCAGAAATTGCTGCAGGCAGTATGGACTGGGATAAAGCAGGGTTTTGCTGCAAATTGGCATTACACAGTGCAAATTTTGGTAATTGTACTGATGAGCGGATTATTAGCGAATCTCCAGGAAAATGGCTTGCAGGGCGATGCGAATACCATGGCAGAGTGGGCAGCGTATGCGATCTGTTGCGTGTTGGCAGCCTGGATGCTGGCCGGCTGCATTCGGGAAGTAAAAGGTGCAGCAGATATGCTTAGTGGAGCGTTGGAAACGCTGACGCCGATTCTGACACTGCTGCTTACGGCGATGGGAAATCTGAATGCGTCGTCAGTGCTCAGCCCATTGATGGCAGCTTTGACGGGCGGTATTTTTCAGATAATAAGTCTGGTGGTGATTCCTGCGATTATTGCAAAATGTATTTTGGATTTAGCTTCCGGTGCTTCGAGTATGCTGCGATTGGAGGGGGTTTCAAAATTGCTGTCCAGCGGGGTGAAATGGATGTTGGGTATTTTGTTTGTAATATTTTTAGGTGTTACAGCATTGAAGGGAATAGCAGGGGCTTCCATAGATGGCGTCTATTTTAAAACTGCAAAGTTTACAGTGGATAAAATGGTGCCTATTATTGGCGGAATGTTTTCTGATACTCTGGATACCTTGATGGCGTGCAGTCTGATTGTAAAAAATGCAGTGGGGATTATTGGCCTGATCGCCATTTGTGCCATGATGGGCGCTCCATTATGCGGTTTGATCGCAAATCTGTTTATGTTGAAATTGACTTCCGCTGTCGCGGGAATCTTTGATGCGCATGCTGCAAAAACTCTGCTGGAGAAACTTGGGGAATGTGTCACTCTGTTATTTGCGGCACTGCTCAGCATGATGGTGATGGCATTTATTTTTATTGCTGTGGTAATGGGAGCAGCGGATGCCAGTATGATGATGAGGTGAAAGAAATGGAAAATTTTTTACAAAATGCTGCGATTGCGGCCATTGGAGCATTAGCGGGGGAGTTCTGTTTATGTATGTTGCCGGCAGGAAGTACCCGCAAATTTTGCAGATTTACAGTGAGCCTGATATTGGTACTGATACTATTGGCAGCGCCAATGAAATGGGAGGAAATTCAATTTTCACAGTTAAATGCGCAGGAAGAGCAAGTAGAATATACAGAAGAGAATAAAAGTTATGAAGCGATCATTTGGGATGTATATAATGCGGAACTTGAAAATAAGAATAAATAGGGTTGCAATATGAAAATAAAAGAAACATTGGCAGCATTAAACAAAGCTCCGGCAAAGAAAAAAATACAATACCTGGCAATTGCGCTGATTATGGCAGTTGTGTTGCTGCTGTATTTTTCTACATTGACTTCTGACGGGGAAAAACAGCAACAGAGAGAGCAGGTACAGGCGGAGCAGACAACGGCAGAAATCGAAGATAAGTTGAAGGTAATTCTAAGTAAAGTGGACGGTGCGGGAGAAGTAGATGTGGTAATCAATTACGAATCCAGTTCGGAACTGGTGCCTGCCATGAGTGAACAAAGTAATACCTCATCCAATCAAAGCGAAACGACCTCTTCTGAAACGAAAAATGAAAACAGGGATATTGCAACGATAAAAGAAGGCGGAGATACTTCAGCGCTGATTATTAAGGAAATTCAGCCGGTTGTGCGGGGCGTAATTATTGTGGCGGAAGGAGCAGGAGATATTGGAGTACGATTGCAATTGCTGGAAGCGGTGCAGACTTTTCTTGATGTGAGTGCAGAAAAAGTGGAAGTATTAAAAATGAATCATACAAAATCATAAGGGAGGGTATCATGAATTTCAGAAACAAAAAGGCTTTGCTGTTGACCGGGCTTTTCCTGGCGGTACTTGCTGCCGGGTATGCCAACTATGCGATTACTGCCGCAAAAAAAGGAGGACAGCAGGAAGAACAACAGATAGTACAGCAAGAAAACGCATTTAGCGTTTTCAAAGAAGAGCGGGAAACTACACGCATGCAGGAACTGAAATATATTGAATCAGTTGTGGAAAGCGCAGAAACAGACGACCAGACTAAGGCAAATGCTCAGGCACAAAAACTGACTTTGACAGCCAATATGGAAAATGAATTACTCACAGAAGGCCTGATTCAAACCGGCTTGGGAATGGAAGCAGTGGTGACTATCAGCAGTGAAGCAGTCAATGTTGTGGTAGATAAAGAAGAACTTTCGGAAACCGAAGTTACGCAAATTGCTGATATTATTAAGTCGCATACACAAGCGGAGGCGGAAAGTATAAAAATTATGCCAAAAGCATAAAGTGGCAGATAATTTCCTTTATTGTATTGTAAGGTGCTTTGTGATACAATAAAGCCAATATCTATTGAGGAGGTACTCCGTTTATGGGTGAAGAGTTAATGAATGTACAGCCGAATGGTACAGTTACATTTGCAAATGAAGTATTGGAGACGATTGCGGGTATTGCAGTAGCTGATGTGCCCGGGATCGCGAATATGAGCGGAAGCCTGGTAAAGGACGGCTGGAATGATTTGATTGGGAAAAAACGTCCGGCCAAAGGGGTGAAGGTAACCAAGACGGAAGATACTTTGACGATTGATGTGCAGATTATTGTCGAATATGGTGTCAAAGTACATGAAGTGTGCCAGGCAATTCAGGAAAGCGTCTATAATGCTATTGAAACGATGACTGGCTTGAAAACTACCGCTGTGAATGTATATGTGCAGGGTGTGAAGATCAAAGAAGCGGCACCCAGTGAGGCTGCCGATAAGGCAGACGACTGAGTCGTTTACTGAGACCTTTACAGCTGCCGAAAAGGGTAGAGTGCAATCGCACTCGCCCCTTTTGGCGTATATTAAGTCGGAGGATGTACAAATGAAAATGAGCGTTGGAACAAGAATTGTTTTTTCTTTATTTCTGATTGTCATTCTGGGAATTTGCGGGTTGATTCTTGCTGCCAGTTTCGGTGCGTTTGCTGCAGAAGATATTTTGGCCTTGGCGCATGGATTTACAGAAACGGGTTTTAAATATATCTGGGCAGCAGCGGCTTTGCTGTTAGGAATTGTTGCGATTGGTTTATTGTTTTTTCATAGCAAAGAGGCTCCG
>QANA01000084.1 GCA_003149735.1 Clostridiales bacterium
CACGGCTTACGCCGTGCCACCTCCCTTTACACAAGGGAGGCTTTGGTGCTGCACAAAATCGCAGATCGCACAGTACACCGAAAGGTGTATAGAAGTGCGCTCTTAGTATCAATTCGACAAACTGAAATTTGACAGCATTACAACCGCTTGATTTCTTTGGCAATCATAGCCACTGTCTTTTCATTGGTATCGATTTTAATCGTGCTGAGTGTTTGATATAGCGGTATTCTGGCTATGCTTCTCTCAATGACATCTTCAGAACGAAGACCTCTTTCCACATCCTCGGTTAATCTCTTGCGTAAATTGGTTGCATCGGCAATAAGCGAAATACATTTAACAGCACAATTTTGTGTGTCTAATTTTTCCATAATGGAATCAATGATAGATTGTTGATGCATTACCCAGCAGAAAATCACATTCTCATAAGCCGAGCAATGCAAGAAATTATTGAGTAGGTAACAAATATTATCCGTAACCATTGCTTTGGTTTCATCGGTTACTTGGAACGGGCTTGCATCCCAACACCAGTCACCATCAAGAAATACACTATTGGGTAAAGCCAATTTTAGTTGCTGACTGACAGCAGTTTTTCCAACTCCCATTGTTCCGCCGATTATATATAAGTTCTTCATATTTTCACCTACAAATTCAAGTTTATCGGTCTGTTTAATCATATCATACGGCTTCAATAGATGCAAAAACAGTTCCGGCAGACATTACTGCCGGGACTGAAACTGTTTTACGACCCCCGCCCTTTGTTCCCGGGCTTTTTTTGATGGCGGCAGCTGCCTGACGCGCAAGGCGCCCCGACCCGTAAAATCCAGAAATCCATTGAGCGGCGCCAGCCTGGTGTTGACGCTGCCCGCGCAATATTGCCGGCTCAGCGCCTCCTGATAGGCAATCACCGCCTGTTGATCCAGCGGCCTGCTGCCCAGCCAGCGAAAAAAATATGCCAGCGCCCGCTCATACTGCCGTATGGTGGCTTCCCTGCGCTCTGCCAGGCGCAGCTGCTCCGTATAAGCTGCCAGCCGGCTTCGTATTCCGATTGTTTCATCATACCCTCCCGTCTGTTCCTTGCGAATCCCTTCGCCTAAGAGATATACTACCTTTTTTATCCGCCCCGCAGATAGAGGTAAATTCTTCCTGTTTTTCCTTTATGGACCGCAATTTTCCCTTCCCAAAGGCATTTGCCGCCTGCTTCGTTTTTTATCGACAACTGTCGTTTCCTGTCGTTCGCGTTTCTCCCGCCTGCCCGGGAGCCGGGTTTTCGTTTTTTGTCGAAATTCATTTGTTTTTGTCTTTCCCCGCTTTTGCCCTTCGCCCGCTCGGCGCCGGGCCCGCCCGTTGAAAATCGCACCCGGGAGAGGTATAATAGAAAAAGAATCATGTTCAGGAGGATTTTTCCCATGCAATATCAGTTTTCCGGTTCGGAGCAGTGCATCACGCCTGCACTCGTTTTTTATCCGGATCAGATTCTGGAAAATACCCGCCGCGCCATCGCCATGGCTGGCAGTGCCGAGCGCCTCTGGCCCCATATGAAGACGCATAAATGCCCGCAGGTGCTGAAGCTGCTGCGGGAGCTGGGCATCTCCCGCTGCAAATGCGCCACGATCGCCGAAGCAGAAGTGGCCGCACAGGCGGGCTACAGCGATATTCTGTTGGCCTATCCGCTGATCGGGTCCAACATCGCCCGCTTCCTCAGCCTGCAGATCGCCTTCCCCGGCCAGCGCTTCTGGGCCATCGGGGATGACCTCGGCCAGCTGAAGGATCTGGGCGAGGCTTCTCTGGCCACCGGCATCCGCACCCGCCTGCTCATCGATGCAGACCTCGGTATGCACCGCACCGGCGTCCCGCTGGACGGGCTGGAAGCCTTCTACCGCTCGGCCGCAAAGCTGCCCGGCCTGGCTCTGTGCGGCCTGCATTGCTATGACGGCCATCGCACCGAGGCCAACCTGCAGGAGCGCCTGCAGCTGGCACAGCCTATCCGCGAGCAGATTTTCGCCCTGCGCGACCGCCTCACGGCCGATGGCTTCGACTGCAGCGTGCTGATCATGGGCGGCACGCCTTCTTTCCCCTGCTACCTGCCTTATCCGGATGTCTTCCTTTCGCCGGGCACGCTGTTTATCAACGACTGCGGCTATGGCAATACCTATCGCGACCTGCCCTTTGCGCCGGCGGCTGCGCTGCTCACCCGCGTTGTCAGCTGCCCCCAGCCCGGCCTGTTTACGCTGGATCTGGGCTACAAAGGCATTTCCCCCGACCATGCCGAGCGCGGCGAGATCGTGGGCATGGAGCAGATTGCGGATCCCGTCGCCCAGAGCGAGGAGCATTGGGTTTTCCGCATGAAGCCCGGCTACGAAGGGCAGTGCCCCAAAGTGGGCGATGAATTGTTTGTCATCCCCAACCATGTCTGCCCCACGGTGGCCTTGTATCCCGAAGCGCTGGTGGTGCAGTCCGGCCGCCTGACCGACTGCTGGCCCATCACCGCCCGTATCCGCAAGCTCACTTACTAAATCAGGGACTCTTATCCCAGAAAAATCAAGGAGTATCGTATGAATGTATATGAAAAGCTGAAAGAATTGGAAATCACGCTGCCCCCGCCTCCGCCCAAAGGCGGCGTCTATACGCCTGTGCAGGCATTTGGCGATCACCTGCTGTATTGCTCGGGCTGCGCCAGCACGGTGGGCGAGGAAAGTGTGGTCGGCAAGGTGGGCATCGACCTGACGTTGGAAGAGGGGCAGCATGCCGCCTATCTGTGTGCCCTCAACCTGCTGGCCAATCTGCAGGAGCAGCTGGGAGACCTCAACCGCATCAAGCGGCTGGTCAAAATGCTGGGCTTTGTCAACTGCTCGGATCAGTTTGCCTTCCAGCCCGCCGTCATCAACGGCGCCTCCAACCTGTTCCGGGAATTGTTCGGCGAGCAAAAGGGCGTGCCTGCGCGCAGCGCCATTGGCACCAACTCCCTGCCCGGCAATGCCGCCTGCGAAATCGAGCTGCTGGTGGAAATCGAGTAAGGCGGTTTGCGCCAGGCCATGCAATCCGCGGGGTAAGCACGCCGCTTCTGCCGCGGAAACAGAAAAAATCCCTCACACCGCCCGGTGTGCAGGGATTTTTTCGTTTTATCCGCCCTCCGCATTTCTCTGCCGGGCTCCGCCATGATTTTCCTGTTTTGTCTTTCGTCGAACCCGCTTGGGAAGGGTCTGGCCCCTTGTGTCCTTCTGCGGCACCGGCAATGTTTTCCTTTTTTTGTCGTTGTCTGTCGTTTTGTGTCTTACTTCGTCTGGGCAGGTCGCCGCCTGCTTCCGGACTTTCGCCCCTCCTTTGCCTGCCCGCCTCTTGTCTTCCGCCTTTTTTCCTTTTATACTAAATGCATACGGCATTGGTCCGCGCTGCGCGGCAATGTCTGTTACAAAAAAAGCGGCCGGCTTTGCCGCCGCATTCCATGATCAGGAGGCAAGCAATGTATTCATCCTTTACCGGCGGTCTGGGCGGTCTGGCTCTGCCCAAATACGGCCGCTGCCGCTCCATCAATGCAGAAAACCCTCATGGCGAAAAGGGAAAAGGCGGCATGGCTGCCAGCCATCTGGGCCCCTCCCGCAAGGGAAGCCCCTGCCTGAAGGATATTCCCTCCGGCGCTACCGTGACACTGGCCGAAATGGAAGGCCCGGGGGAGATCAACCACATCTGGATCACCGTGGATAACAAGACGACCGATGCCGACTGCTATGTGCTGCGCGACCTGGTGCTGCGCATCTACTGGGATGACGAGCAGACGCCCTCGGTAGAAAGCCCGCTGGGCGATCTCTTCTGCTGCGGCTTCGCGCGGGAGTGCCTGGTCAATTCCCTGCCTGTGGCCGTGGTGCCCAATCGCGGCTTCAACTTCTATTTCCCCATGCCGTTCCGCAAAAAGGCGAAAATCACGCTGGAAAATCAGCATGCCAACCCCATCCCCGCCTTCTTCTATCAGGTGGACTACCGCCTGTATGATGCCCTGCCCGAGGATATCGCCTATTTCCACGCCCAGTGGCGGCGGCAGCGCATCACCGAAAAACAGAAGGACTACGTCATTCTGGATGGCGTCCGCGGCAAGGGGCACTATGTGGGCACCTATATCGCCCTGACCACGCTGGAGCGCTACTGGTGGGGCGAAGGCGAAGTGAAATTTTATCTCGACGGCGACGGGGAGTATCCCACCATCTGCGGCACGGGCATGGAGGATTACTTTGGCGGCTCCTGGAGTTTCGCCCATCAGGTAAACGGCAAAACGGTGGAGCAGAATTACTGCACCCCCTACCTGGGCTACCCCTACTATTCTGCCCACGACGAACTGATTCACAACCCCTATCACAACGACGACTGCCCGCCCATGCGCGGCTTTTACCGCTGGCACATACAAGACCCCATCTGCTTCGACCGCGATTTGCGGGTGACGGTGCAGCAGATCGGCGTCTGCTACCGGGGGCTGTTCGAGCGGCAGGATGACGTCGCCAGCGTGGCCTACTGGTATCAGGCCGAGCCCCACACCCCCTTCGCGCCCCTCATGAGCAAGGAGGATCGTTGGCCCCGCTGATTTTTATTATGCGGGGTGCGCTGCCACCTTTTGCAATACAGTGTGGTACTGTTAATTCCTATCACCTGTGAGGGCGGGGTGCGCTGCCACCTTTGGCAATACAGTGTGGTACTGTTAGTTCCTATCACCTGTGAGGGAGGCTTGCGCTGCCACCTTTGGAAATGCAGTGTGGTACTGTTAATTCCTATCACCTGTGAGGGCAGGGTGCGCTGCCGCTTTCGGCAACGTGGCGTGAGGCTGTCATTCTCTGCGGCTTGCCCTGCCGCTTCCCGCAGCGCGGCGTGAGGCTGCCCGCTGCGGCCGGGCACATCCATCCGCAAAAAGGAAAGAGGATCCTCTATGAAAAACACAAACGTTTGCCCCAAATGCGGATGCACCGATGTGCTGCGCATCCCGGGCAGTGCCAACGCCTATGGCACCGGCAATCACATGCTCGCCGGGCGCACCGTCTTTTCGGCGGTGCTGGTGCATCGGTATGTCTGCTGCGGCTGCGGCTATTCCGAAGCGTGGATCGACCGGGAGGATATCCCCAGGCTGGAAAAGAAATATCGCTAACCGGCATTTTTCAACTGCCCTGCCGCATCAAAAAAACGGAGCGAACTTCGCTCCGTTTTTCTTTATTTACTCTGCCGTCAAGCGTCTGCTCAGGTTATCACTGCACAATTGTGCAGTCATGCAAAATCAGATATTGCCCCTCTTTGATCGTCACATAAGTCGTTTTTTCAAAAATATCATTTGCCAAAATGTCTTCCTGGCGCAATTCTCCATAAATGCAGTAATACCCGCTTTCGCCTTCTTCTGCCTGCAGCTTGTATTCTCCCGCCTGGATATCATAGCCCACGCGCAGCATCGTCCCAGTGATATCCGTCTTAATCGTATATTCCGCATAAAATTCATCCATCGGAATCAGCAGGCATCTATTTGCCTCCACATACTCTCCTTCGCGGATCTCCAGCAAGGAATTCACATCAAAAATCTCATTAAAAAGGATATCATCCTGATTCGCATCACTGGAAACACAAAAATACCCACCATACCGATTATCGATACACCACGCCACATATTTCCCTGCCGGGATATCCATTCCCACCTTATACTGGCCTTCTTCATAGTAACTGACGCCCAATCCGTAAGGATCTGTTTTTTCCGTTTCCTGTTCCACTATCTCCGAAGATTCCGCCTCAATTTCAGAGGAACTCTCCTCTGCCTCTGAAGAAATTACGACTTCCTCTTGTGTATTCGCCGTTTCCTGATTGTCCGGGATTTGCATTGCGCAACCCGCTAATACCATAGTCAACATCCATATCGCACCCAGGAATACAACAATTCTTCTTTTCATCTTCCGTTTCTCCTTTTTCACATAATTTCTACGCTATTAGCGCATTTTATATACTATAGCTTATTTTATACGCTGTCAGCAATTATTACAATACTATTGTTGAAAAAGTTTTAAGGAGGTGCGCTTTTGAAGGAATTGTCATTCGATGCCGTCGGTCTGCGCATCCGCCGCTGTCGTGAAGATATCGGCCTCACGCGCGAGCAATTTGCCGAACAGGTAAAAATTTCTCCGCAGTTTCTTGCCGAGATCGAAAATGGAAAAAAGGGTATGTCCGCAGAAACTTTATTTAAGATCTGTACCCGTTTTCATCTTTCGTCCGACTATATTTTGCTTGGAAGTGCATCCGGCAGTCATTTTTCCGATCCGATTTCCGAACTTTTACAGGAATTCTCGCCTGCTGCGCTGGCGCTGGCAGAAGAATTATTGCGCGCCGTTTATAAATCCGATTTACAGAAATCATAATTTCCCGCATATCTGTTACCACAACTTTCTCGAGTCATCAAAAAAACGGAGCGAAGTTCGCTCCGTTTTTCGTTCCCGTTTTCTTCAGTTCTTTTGGCCAATCGGCTTTTCCGTCAACCCTTGGTCTGTGCGCGGCTGCGTTTGGCCGCTTCCTCCCGCTGGCGGCAGATTTCCGCCCAGCTGGGCATTTTGGCCAGCACTCCGTCCAGTTCGGCGATAGCCGCAGGGATGTCGATCTGCTGCGGGCAAATCTGCGCACAGGCGCCGCACCCGATGCAGGCAGAAGGCCGCTTATCTTCAGGCAGTGCCTCGATGCGCATGCCCGAGTTGGCTGCCGCCCCGAA
>QANA01000009.1 GCA_003149735.1 Clostridiales bacterium
GTGCCCGTTATTAAAGATACCCGATATACTCAGCTGCAGGAAAAACCTTGGGGAGAACTGCTGTTACTGGCATATGCCGAGGGGTATGCCCCAACCGCATACCTTTGTACGGGAATTTACCCAGATACACAGACATATGGACCTGTTATCCGACTGCAGCCCCAAAAAAGTGATGAAATTCATTATACAACAGAAGAACCTGATTCTTATTGGCTGCGCTCCCTAATTGAAAAATATATGCCGGAGTTTTAAACTTTACAATTGGTATTTGCGTATTCCGCTTCTACATTATACAATAGAGATAACAGAATGGAGCAAACAATCATGATAGGTAAATTATTTAAATTGACATTCGCCCTTTTAGGTGCCGGTATTACATATTTTATATATCAAATGGCTTTTAAATTTCCCCAGATTGTCGAAGTCGTTTATTCTCGGAGTATTTATCCTTTTTTCACCAAAACCATTGGTCGCCTCTCGGCAGCTTTGCCGTTCAGTCTGGCAGAAGTTTTGCTATATCTTTTTTTAATTAGCATATTATTTTTTATTGGCTATATCTTTTCTGCTTTTTTTAAACCACGTGGAGAAAAACTGATTCACATCGGGAAACGGCTGCTTTCTTTTATCTCTTTACTTTGTTCCCTGTATACCATGTTCATTCTTTTTTGGGGGATCAACTATGCGCGCATGCCCTTAGCAGATTCTATGGAGCTTTCTACCGAAGCCGGCTATACCGTTTCCGATTTACAAGCACTATGTCAGTATCTCATTGAAGAATGCAATACACTGCGAGATCAAGTGGAAGAAGATGAACAGGGAGTTTATCGCCTCTCTCATACCAAACAGGCTGTCATGGAAAGTATGTACAACCTATATAATACCTATGCCCCTGCATGGATGAATCTGGCCGGACAATCGGTCGTCAAAGGAGTCGCGACACCCAATTTGCTTTCTTATACAGAAACTTCCGGTATTTATTCCCCTTTTACCTTTGAGGCGAATATCAATATGCAAATGCCGGATCTCTATTTTGCCGCTACTGCTGCGCATGAATATGCTCATCTGCAAGGATTCGCCCGGGAGGATGAAGCAAATTTTATTTCCTGGTATCTCCTTTCTCAAAGTGAAGAAGCAGATTTGGCCTATTCAGGAAATCTGAATGCTTTACATTACACCCTCAATGCTTTGTATAAAGCCGATTCACAAGCTTATGCTCAAGTTGCTGCAGATATCGGCGAAGGCGTAAAACGCGATTTTGCTGCACACTCCCAATATTGGGAAACTTTTGATACAAAAATCTCAGAAGTCAGCGATAAAATTTACGAAAGCTATCTGGATTCCAACGGAGTCAGCGATGGTTTACAAAGTTATGGCCGCATGTTAGATCTGATGTTAGCACTTCGGCAGCAATCTACCTGATGTAGTAATCCAAAAGGAGAGGATAAGATTTCAATGAAACAGTATATTTTAGCATTAGACCAGGGAACTTCCAGCTCTCGCGCTGTCGTTTTTGACTCCGATTTTCATATCAAGGGATTTGCTCAGCAGGAATTTCCTCAGATCTACGCCAATGACAGCTGGGTAGAGCATGACCCTGAAGAAATTTGGAAAAGTCAATATTATGCAGCTCTGCGAGCGATTCGTTACGCCAGTATTCGTCCACAGGAAATTGCCTCTATTGGCATTACCAATCAGCGGGAAACCACTATCCTCTGGGATCGAAAAACCGGAAAACCTATCTATAATGCTATTGTCTGGATGTGCCGTCGTACTTCCGATTACTGCACTCGTTTAAAGGAAGAGGGCTATACCGAAATCATTCGGCAAAAAACTGGTCTAATACCCGATTCTTATTTTTCCGCAACCAAAATCATGTGGTTATTGGATCACATTCCGGGTGCACGCGAAAAAGCAGAAAAAGGAGACTTGATGTTTGGTACAGTGGATAGCTGGCTGCTCTATCGCCTTAGCGGTGGTGCACATAAAACAGATTATACCAATGCAGCGCGTACTATGCTTTTCAATATTCATTCCGGCCGTTTTGATGACGATTTACTGGAATTGCTGCATATTCCTGCTTCCCTTTTGCCCGAAGTGTTACCCAGTAACAGTATTTTTGGTTATACACAGCCCTCCCTTTTTGACGGTTGCTCTATCCCCATCGGAGGCATTGCCGGAGATCAGCATGCCGCTCTACTGGGTCATGGTTGTTTGGCACCCGGCATGGCCAAAAACACTTATGGAACAGGTTGCTTTTTGCTGATGAATACGGGGACTACCCCAATTATTTCTCAAAAAGGATTGTTAACTACCATTGCTTTTAACCTGGATGGCACTTCCTATTATGCATTGGAAGGCAGTATCTTTAACGCTGGCAGTACGGTGCAATGGCTGCGGGACGAGCTCAAAATTCTGGATTCTTCTGCTCAATCTGAAGCCTTGGCTGCTTCTGTCCCTGATACGGACGGAGTGTATATTGTCCCTGCTTTTTCCGGTTTAGGTGCTCCTTATTGGGATATGTATGCCCGTGGGTTGATGATTGGCATCACCCGCAATACCAATCGTACACATATTACCCGTGCTGTATTGGAATCCATTGCATTTCAAGTACATGCAGTATTACAAGCCATGCAGGAGGATTCCGGCTGTATACTGGAAGCGTTGGAAGTTGATGGCGGTGCCTGCGCCAATAATTTGCTTATGCAATTTCAGGCGGATATTCTCAACAAACAAATTATACGCCCGAAAAACCCGGAAGCTACCGCTCTTGGCGCCGCCTTTTTAGCAGGTCTTTCCAGCGGAATTTTAAATTCGCCTGCTGACATAGCCTCTCATAGCGAAGTCGAAGCTATCTTCATTCCCAAAATGCAGGAAGATCAGCGCAACAAACTTCTTTTCTATTGGAATAAAGCTGTTTCTCGCGCTGCTCATTGGGCAGAACCGCTTAGTTAATTTAACTTGAAAAGCATACAAAAAAGACAGGCCGGAGATAAGTTCATTGCCTGTCTTTTTTTACCGATTCTTCGGCTCCTCTTTTTGTTTTCCTTGATGCCATATATATCTTCCGCCAAACTCTTCTCTGGCCAACATCGTATATTTTCGTACAAACTCTGTTTTTTCTCGTGTATATCCATCCCGATCATTGCGATAGGGAATTGCCAACTTTTCTTTTAACTGTGCATACTCCACACAAACCTCAGGATGCCCGATCAGATAATCCCGAAAGTAAAGTTCATCCCAATCTCCCAGATGACGCACATGCAGATGAAACACCTTTTGTGCAAAGCCTTCCGGCGTATATCCCTTATTCCAGACCATTCTCCATTGCGGCTGAACTTGCTCGCTCATACAGATCCAGTTATTTTTCTGAAGCTGCTGCCGCAGCCACAGTTCATCAACTTCTGTGGCTATTTCCATAAGAATATCTATAATCGCCTTAGCTGTCAGCCCCTCCACTGCTGTACTCCCAATGTGGTTCATTCGTACAACATTCTCTCTGCCCAGCAATTCCTTCAAAACCCTTGCTTCCTGCTCATACCATGTACTATAGCATTGTTTATGAGGCTCAAGCCTTATCGGAAACAGCTGCCAGAGTTCTTCCAATGTCATTTCCTGCAGTGTTTTTCCCATCTTATCCTTCCCGCGGATCAAATCCTTCAAAAATCATGACGGCATTTTGTTTTCTGGCAATCGCCGCTTGCTCAGGGCTGCGTACAACCCATAATACCTTCTGTACACGATACAGATAACTGCATAAACGAAAACTGCAGGCACGATGAACATCTTCCAAATTATATGCTATAAAATCCGGACGTGACAGGAAGTTCAATAGCAGATTTTTCAAAAAAAATCCAATACAATATTCATTTTCATCCCATGCCTGCGAAAACACTCCGCCAGTTGGCCGCGCACAATCTCCTTGCGATGCCTGCGGAACCACCATACGCATCGGGGATCAAATGATTCGATGCAGTAATCCCCGGCATACCCTTTCAGCAATTCATCTACCTTTTCGCACAACAACCGATAATCTCTTTCGAATTTCAATTCAATCACAAGCGGGACTTTTCCCAATACTAACTGCAAAACTTTCTTTAATAAAGGGATTGTATACAGTGTATCACGTAAATGCATTTTTTTCAATTCCTCTGCCGGCATATCTGAAATCGTTGCTTCGACTCCACAAATTCGTTTCAAATTATCATCATGAAAAATCACTGCTTCTCCATCTTTTGAAAGGTGCACATCCAGCTCGATTCCAAAACCTTCCTCCACAGCTCTTTGAAAGGCAGGTAATGAATTTTCCGGAATTCCCGCAGCTTCGTCATGCAATCCTCGATGTGCATAATAGATCCCTTTAAATAAATGCATCTGTTTACATTCTCTGCTTTGCGGTATAATCGCCAGTATCCATAATAGGAAAAACAGCAGAAGCACGCTGCCTATTCCGCTCACCATCCACAACATTCCAATTTTCCTTCCTGTTTTACAGAAAACCCCATATTTATCAATAAATATGTTTATATTATCACATTTTTATAATTTGCGCATCGCTCTTACAGTAAAGTCGCAGAAATTCCGACCAATATTTACATATTTCAAAAAAAATGGGAGATGCCATAGCTGCATCTCCCACTTTTTTGATCCCTATTCTTATTTTTTGATAAAGGACTGGCAATCCGTGCATTCCTGTACTTTGGGATCACTTTCATGCGTCCCGACACAAATACAATCCAGAGCACAATACTCTTCCTGACCACAATGGTTCGCGCAGCTTGTTACATGGCACCGAATATTATAATTAGGTGTGCATTTTCCAGACATCGTAACTACCTCCTTAATCGTTTTGCAGGTAGTATGTGCGATTTTTTCGATTTTATTTATCCTGCTCGCTTTCCTTTTCCTTCCATTCGTTTATATTTTGAAAAATTTTAGAAAACGACAGTTTGGAAGAAATCGAAACAGAATCCGCTGTAATCAAGCAATGTTCTTTATAGTAAAGCCCAATCACAGGCATTTTCTCCTGTAATTCGCTTTGCAGCTGTGTATATGCTTGCAATATAGCTTCTCTGCCCACTGCTTCCTTGCAGGCATTCAAAGCCTGCCGCAATGTACTGTCATAAAAATTTCCATAATTACAATTTTCATTAAATAAAAAACTGATATCCTGATCCTGACAAGTATAAAACTGACAAAGAGCAATCTGAAAACTGCCGTCTTCCAACGTTTTTAAATACGTTTCCGCATCTTGTCTGACCAGCGTCACTCCAATTCCAATTGCTTCCAGACTCTTTTTAATTGACTGCGCTACTGCTTTGTTCAAATCATACCCGCCGCTGCTTGGTGTATACAACAAACGAATATTCAAATAACCGCGTGTTCCGTCACTATTGATTTTATATTGCCGTCCATCTTCGGCTCTCTCATATCCTGCCTGTTGCAAGTACTGCAGCGCCAGCTTTTGGTCATGCGCAGAAGTTTCACGAGCCATTGCAGATACGGCCCAAAAATTATCATTAAGGGGAGTCAATGTCGCTTCACCAAGCCCCATCAAAGCCGCCGAAATCATCTCAGTACGATTAATCCCATAGGCAATTGCCTTGCGCAAATTTGCATCGCTCATCGCACTATTATATACATTAGGAACCAGGCAGCTAAGGTAAGGTGTACGAATCTGGTTAACATTCGTTTTTCCGGTAATTCCCAAGCTCCCTGCCGTCACAGAATCCGTGAAAAGTATTTCATACGACTCGAACACGCTACTGCCCAATGCAAGTTCTTCCTGTGCAACCGGCGTCAGCTCAATTGTTCGATATACAGGAGCTGTTTTCCACCAATTTTCATTACGCACCAGAACCATACGCTCATTTTCTTCATATAATTGCAGAGAATAAGCGCCCGTTCCTATCGGATCTGCCATCGTCTTACTGTTTTTAGAAGCATAATATTCTTTAGGCACAACATAAAAACTGAATAAGAACAGCAAATTTCTTTTTGTTGTTGTGCGAACTTTAATTGTAAATTCATCAATTTTTTCGTAGCTTTCGATCACATCGGCATACTGATGCAGCGCCGCGCTTTCCTGATTTATAATGAAATCCAGGCAATACAAAATATCTTCTGCATCTACACATCCCAATGTCTGTTCATGAAAAGCAACATTTCTACGAATATGAAAGATATATTCCAGTTCATCTTCGCTGATCTCCCAGTCTTCAATGACATTTGCACTATAACTTCCATCTTCATTTACTTTGATTGCAGGATCATATAACAGAGAAAAAAGATTAGCCACTTCTTCAGAAACCTTAGCCAATGGATGCAAAGAAGATATTTCCGGCAGATTCATATGCAGCACCGTTTCACTTCCCGCCCCGCCGCCCGACGGCAACGGCATCTGCTGTGCACTTGGTATCTGAGAAGTCTCCTGAAAAATATCCACTGCTTCCTGCTCTTTTGCGCAACCACTTAAAGTCAGCAGCATACATAACAAAAAGCATACAGTTCGTCTAATCCAACTGATATAACCATTTATAAATCGCTTTTGCATTACACACCCGTTTTACATATTCTTCCGTTTCCGGATATGGAATATCTTTCGCCTCCGGAAGGTATTCCTCTCCCCATTCCTGCTGCCATTTTTTTACATTATTGGGGCCTGCATTATATCCGGCCAATATTTTAACTTCGTTTTTTCCGAATTGTTGCTCTAAATAATGCAAATACCAGCATCCAATGCGGATATTTGTCTGAGGTTCCAACAGCATCTCTGCTTCAAAATCCTCTATACCCAATTTTCCGGCAATCCATTCTCCGGTAGAAGGCATAATCTGCATCAACCCCATCGCTCCTACACGGGAATGTATTTCCGGCCTGAAAGAACTTTCTGCCCAAATCACAGCCAAAACCAAGTAGGGATCCAACTGATATTCCTGTGCATATTCCTGCACAAACACTTCATATTTCAACGGGAAACGCATCCTGCAGTAACCATACGTCCCGATCAATGATACTACCAGAAATAATACGATACAAATTGCAACAATCCAGCGCTTCTTTTTATGTCTCTTCATACTTTTCGATTCTTGCGAGTTGATTGTTCACCTGCTCAATCAAGTTCTCATAACTCCCCGAATTTTCTATCGTGTATACTGGTTTATCCTCCGGCATATGCATCTGTTGGCTGCGTACCCGAGCCAAAGCTTGTTCCTCTTCCAAATGATCTCTCGCAATAATGCGCGCAATTCGAAGCGATTGTTCTGCACAAACGTTCCATATTTCATCACATAAACGATCTAATCCTGCTTGCACTAACAGCGGTGCATCGATTACCATCAAACCTTTTTGCTCTTTCAGGCAATGCAGTATCTCTTCCGTTACCCTTGGGTGCACAATTCGATTGAGGGCTTCCAATTTTTCCCTCTCCGAAAACACAATCGTTCCTAATTTTCGCCGATCTATCTGTCCGTCATAAGCGAGACAATCCGTGCCAAAATAAGCTACGATTTCTTCAAAGGCCGGCTGCCCCTTTAGAATTACCTGATGCGAGATTTTATCCGCATCCAGAATCCTAATTCCCTTTTGCCGCAAAAATCCAGAAACTGTTGATTTTCCGCTGGCTATCATGCCGGTCAATCCAATCACATACATGTTATTTCGCCTCCGCCCAATTTTTACCGCTGGCAACATTGGATTTAAGCGGCACTTCTAACTGGATAACCGATTCCATCGTTTGTTTCAATATTTCCTTGACCGTTTCTGCTTCTTCCGGTACTGCATCCACAATCAACTCGTCATGTACCTGCGAAATCAATTTCGAGTTTAACTTCTGCTTTTTGAAAGCCTGAGCGACGTTGATCATCGCAATTTTTATAATATCTGCTGCCGTCCCCTGAATAGGCGTGTTCAGGGCTACGCGTTCTCCAAACGAACGCATATTATAATTGGAAGAGGCCAATTCCGGCACATAACGAATACGTCCATATAAAGTCTTTACATAGCCATCCTGCCGAGCCTGCTGTACAACCTGATGCATATACCGGCGTACTCCCGTAAATTCTTCCAGATAACGATTAATATATTCCTCAGCCTTGAATCTGGGAATTCCCAAATTCTTTGCCAACCCAAAATCACTGATACCATATACGATGCCAAAATTGACCGCTTTAGAACTGCTGCGCATCTCCGGCGTTACTTCCTGCAACGGCACCCCGAAAATTTCCGAAGCAGTTCGCGCATGGATATCCTCATCATGAATAAAGGCATCGCACATATGCGCATCCTGTGAAATATGAGCCAATACCCGCAGTTCGATTTGCGAATAGTCCGCTGCTATGATCAAGCCATCAGGCCTGGAAGGAATAAACAATTCACGAATATGTGAAGTAAACTCTGAACGCACCGGAATATTCTGCAAATTGGGCTCTATGCTGGAAATTCTGCCCGTTGCCGTTGCAGTCTGGCTAAATGTAGTATGCACCTTATGCGTTTGTGGATCTGCCAGAATTCCCAAGCCATCAAGATATGTACTTTTCAATTTAGTAAGCAGCCTGTATTCACTGATTTTATCTATAATCGGGTGCATACCGCTCAGTTTTTCCAACACCTCAGCATTGGTGGAATAACCAGTCTTTGTCTTTTTCACCACAGGGAGCCCCAATTTTTCAAACAGAATACTTCCTAATTGTTTCGTGGATGCAATATTAAAATCTCTTGTGCCTGCCAACTCATAAATCTGTTCTTTTAATATCTCAATATTATCCGCATATTGCTGTGAAAGCCTTTTCAGCAATTCTGTATCAATTTCAAAACCTTCTTCTTCCATCTGAAACAGCACTTCACATAAAGGCATTTCAATCTCATAAAAAACTATTCCCAAATCCTGTTTTTCAATTGCCTGCTCCTGTGCTCTGCGTATAACAAACAACGCTGCCGCATTTTCCTCTGCATCATAAGTGTCCTGCAGTTTTGCCAGCGAAAAATCCCGCAAGGTAGGATTCAATACGTATTCTGCCAGCATAACATCAAAAGCAATCCCTTTGGGTGCAATCTGTAATTCTGCACAGACATGCCTCAGCCCTTTGGCATCATATACCGTTTTTTCTATTATCTCATCTTCCAGAACATCTTTCATCAACTGCAGCGCCTGCTGCCAGGAGAGTGTATCACCAAACAGATTTTGCTGCATATCAACTGAATATGCAACATTCTCCTCTGCCGAAAACAAAAACCTTTCTTTATCGAAGCAAAGCGCCATTTTTCTTGCTTTTCTAATCTGTACAGCAGCTTCTGCCAAGTCTTCCGCTTGCCTGATTTCCATCTGCTTGGCCTTCTGTGCTCGCTCCCGTTTCAAGCCCAATCGTTTAATCATAGATTGAAAGCCAAAAGAATCCAGCACCTCATAAAGGCGCTGGGAATCCAGCCCTTCAAAACGCAGCTCCTGCATATCAACATGCAACGGCACATTGCGGTCGATCGTTGCCAGTTGTTTTGAAAAAAATGCGCTTTCTTTACCGTTTTCAACTTTTTCCCGCATTTTATTTTTGGGTAATTCATCTATCTGTTCGTAAATCTGCTCGACACTCCCAAATTGATGCAGCAATTTCAGCGCCGTCTTCTCTCCTATGCCGGCAATTCCAGGAATATTATCCGAAGCGTCACCCATCAATCCCTTCATATCGACAATTTGCCATGGTTCCAATCCCAGCATTTCCTGCAGATGCTCGCGATCGTACACTTCGATCTCGCTGACTCCTTTTTTAGTCAACATAACTTTGGTATGCTCAGAAATCAGCTGCAGGGAATCCCGATCCCCCGTATAAATATACGAATCCATGCCCTCTGCATCTGCCCGCGCGGTCATCGTTCCTATAATATCATCCGCTTCATATCCCTGTATTTGCAAAATTTTAATATTCAGTAAATTCAATGCCTCT
>QANA01000080.1 GCA_003149735.1 Clostridiales bacterium
GTGTCCGGGCTGTTTTGCGCCGCGTTGTATATAAGGGGCTGTGCCCCTTTACCGCTTTTTGTTTTTAATAGGTAACACCTTCGGGGTGGCAAAGAATTAATTTCACATCTCCCTCTACGCGATGATTGGGGATGTGATAGGGGAAGAATAACTCATCCGCCTTGGAAATTTCCATTTCTCCGCCATCGTAAACCAACTTTCCGGATCCTTCCAGCACGATAGCCACTTGCGGGAAACCGGTGTTGCGAATCGGAGCTTCGCCTTTAACAGTCAATTCTGTAAAAGAGAAAAAGGAGGTCTGTTCCGGGCCGATGACGATAGATTCAGTACCCCATGCACCTTCGCGGAAAATTTTACGCGGAATGCGCCAGCGTTTCAGGTTTTCTTCATAAGTACAGCCATCATAGACATAAGCACCAAGCAGACGCTCGTTATACTCAGCTTCGGCTTCGGGTGTAATTTCGCCGTAATCAATATGCCACAATTTGGCTGTTTCCCGCATGGGCAATGCGCCAAGTGTAATATCGCTCGGTTCCTGCACTTCAATGACAAAGCAGCCTTCTCCCAAAGCATGGGGGCAGCCGCCGCCTACAAAATAGGTCTCGCCAACCTGAACGGGAATTTTGTGGCAAAGATTTTCCAGAGCCTTCAAATCACCCTGATAATAGTATTTTTCCCATTCTTCTCTGGTGACACCTTCTTTAAAGCCCAACAAAATGTAAGCGGGTTCAGCGGTGTCGTCACGCGTGCCGATTACAAACCAGCTTTCTTCTTTGCCGTAATCGCTGTTCCACATTTTCTTGGCCCAGGGGCGTGTAGGATGGCATTGCAGGCCATATTGCCGCTGCGCATCCAGATATTTGATTAACATGCCGAGGCCGGTGCCGTTCTTCTGCATATGAGTTTGCCCGAGTATTTCTTCGGGGGCGGCTTCGATTGCCTCGAAGAGGAAACATTGTTTGCCGTTGGGCAGAATGACTTCGCTGCAGCCGTAATTAGGCTTGCCAACCGGCGGTTTTTCAACTCTGGTTACCGAGCCAATCCATGCTTCGGAACCGGTTTCATCATCGATAGGGGGCGTAATGCCGCGGAATTTATCAATTTCTCTACCGCCGGCACCCCGAATTCTGTTTTGCACAAGTTTCCACGGTTGATTATACATGTTGGATAAAACCTCCAATCAAATTTCTTCTGTATTCAGTATACTATACTTTGCCTGAAAAAGGCAATACGAAAAGAAACGGTTCCATAATGAAAGCAAGGTAAAACAAATTGACTTGCATCACAAAAAGGAATAAAATATGAATAAATTATTAAAAGTATATAATGTGGAGGAAAATATGTTTGGAGCGCCGGAATTTGCTGCGATGATGCTGGATCTGGAACGAATTTCTCATGCCAGTGTAGATGCGCTTTTTGCTGTAGGATGTTTACAGTATGAGTTGACGATGAATCAATTACATATTCTGCTGGAATTGAATAAAGGGCAAGCGTATACGGTAGGCGAATTGAGCCATATGGTTGGAATTCTCAAGGGAAATATGGCCGGTGTTAGCAAACGATTGGAAGAGCGCGGTCTGATTATGAGAAAGCGCAGCGCAGAAGATGAACGTATGGTATTGCTGCAGATTACTGATGCTGGAAAGCGCATTGTCAACGATATTTTCGAACAGATTGAGCAGAAACACAGTGCTGCTTTCCGACAGGAGGCTTCAGAAGAATTTGAAAAGATTCTGGAGGGGCTGAAAGCGCTTTATGCCCTCTTGGAACAAATATAAGATTTTCCCCGCAAATGCTTGACTAAAATATGTCTTTCTTTTACAATAAAATCAAAGAAAACTTTCTGTGACTGACGGAAGCATGGGATACCATGGGGGAGCAGAAGGCATAACAGGTCGACCGTCTGGGCAATCTTTTTGGGAAAAATTAGATTGCTCTTTTTTTATAGATGCGGTAAACAATGGTGTGTGAGAGGAGACAGGTATGAATATTTACGAACGAAAGGATCTTGGCGCCCTGTTGCGGGATAACGCTTATCCGGGTAGAGGTATTGTCATCGGCAAGACCGAAAATGGTAAAAACGCGGCAATTGCCTACTTTATTATGGGCAGAAGCGAAAATAGCCGCAACCGCGTATTTGTAGAGCAGGGGAAAGAAGTGACGATTTATCCTTTTGACGAATCTAAAGTTGAGGATCCGTCGCTGATTATTTATTCTCCGGTGCGTGTATGGGAAAATCAGCTGATCGTCACCAATGGCAATCAGACAGATACGATCTACTCAGCATTGGCGGAAGGGCGCAGCTTTGAACAGGCTTTGGAAACAAGAGAATTTGAGCCGGATGGTCCCAATTTTACCCCGCGCATCAGTGGTATGTTGACTTTTGAGGCAGGAGATTTCTCTTATAAAATGAGCATCCTGAAAAGTGCAGATGCCAATGGCAGTGCTTGTAACCGTTATACGTATTCCTATGCGGCCTTGGCAGGCGTTGGGCATTTTATTCATACCTATAATTGTGATGGCAATCCGATTCCTACCTTTACAGGGGAACCCCGGCGTGTGGCGATCCAGTCGGATCTCGATGCGTTCACGGAAGATATTTGGAATTCGTTGAATGCGCAAAATAAGATTTCGCTTTATACCAGATTTGTGGATCTGGAAACCGGAGAAACAGAGAGCAGATTGCTCAATAAAAATCAATAAGAGGATAATAAAACGATGAAGGAATTTGAATTGAAATATGGTTGCAACCCCAACCAGAAACCCGCTCGCATTTATATGCATGACAATAGCGAGCTTCCCATTGAAATCCTTAGCGGACGCCCGGGTTATATCAATTTTTTGGATGCTTTTAATAGCTGGCAGCTGGTCAAAGAGTTAAAAGAAGCATTGGGAATTCCCGCAGCTACTTCTTTCAAACACGTCAGCCCTACCTCTGCTGCTCTGGCTTTGCCTTTAAGCGATGCATTGAAAAAGGCTTGCTTTGTACAGGATGTAAAGGGGTTGGATGATTCTCCGATGGCATGTGCTTATGCTCGTGCTCGTGGGACAGACCGCATGTCCTCCTTCGGGGACTGGATTGCGTTGAGCGATACTTGCGATGCGACTACCGCAAAGCTGATTCGCAGAGAGGTTTCCGATGGCATTATTGCGCCGGATTATACGCCCGAAGCATTGGAAATTTTAGGAAAGAAACGCAATGGTTCCTACAATATTGTCAAAATTGATCCCAATTTTGTGCCGGATCCGATAGAGCGCAAACAGGTTTTTGGTATTACCTTTGAACAAGGCAGAAATAATTTCAAAATCAATGCAGAACTGTTGGAAAAGATTGTCACACAGAATAAAGAACTTCCGGAAAGCGCAAAACGCGATTTGATTGTAGCATTGATTACGCTGAAATATACACAGTCTAATTCCGTATGCTATGCGGTGGACGGTCAGGCAATTGGTGTGGGAGCAGGGCAACAATCCCGTATCCACTGCACGAGATTGGCCGGTAATAAGGCAGATTTCTGGCACCTGCGCCAGCATCCGAAGGTATTGGAACTTCCTTTCCTGAAATCGGTAGGCCGCCCCGATCGGGATAATGCAATTGATGTCTATCTCGGCGATGAAAGCGAAGATGTATTGGCAGATGGAAAATGGCAGGCTCTTTTTTCAGAGCGGCCGCAGCCCTTCACAAAAGAGGAGCAGAAAGCTTATCTGGCTACGATTAGCGGCGTGGCATTGGGAAGCGATGCTTTCTTCCCGTTTGGCGATAATATCGAACGTGCCCGTCGTAGCGGTGTAAGTTATGTGGCACAGCCGGGTGGTTCGGTCAGAGATGATAATGTAATCGAGGTATGTGATAAATATAATATGGTCATGGCCTTTACAGGAATGCGCCTGTTCCATCATTAAGCGAAAATAAAAAAGCCCCGGCTGTATAGCCGGGGCTTTTTGCCTATTGATCATTGGTAATTAAGCATCAAAAATGGAAGATGCCTCTTTGAGCAGTTCGCGGATTTCCAAATGCTGAGGACAATGGCTTTCGCATAATCCGCATTCCAGACAATCTTTGGCCGCACCGCCATCCTTCGTAGCTTCCTGGTAACGGGGAGTTTCCTTCGCTGCGTTCTGATATACCCGATAACCGTTTAATGCCTTAAAAATATCGGGAATATTGATTTTTTGCGGACAATCATCCACACAGTATTTACAAGCAGTGCAAGGAACAGTCGGCGTATTGTTTAGAATTTCCACTGCTTTAGCGATAGTCGCACGCTCTGTCTCATTGAGCGGATGGAAATCCTTCATATAACTGAGGTTATCCTGCATTTGCTCCAGGGAAGACATGCCGCTCAACACTGTTACCAGTCCATCCAGAGAAGCGACAAACCGCACTGCCCAGGAGGGAATGGAAAGGTTGGGATTGACAGCCTTGTACATCGCCTGAATTTCTTCAGAAAGTCCAGCAAGTGCACCGCCCTTTACCGGTTCCATTACAATCACCGGTTTGCCGTGTTTCCGGGCGACTTCATAGCATTTGCGGGATTGCACACTGTCGCTCTCCCAGTCAATGTAATTGAGCTGCAACTGTACAAAATCCACGTAAGGATGTTTGGTTAACAACTCATCCAACATATCTGCCGTATCATGGAAAGAGAATCCGGCATTTTTAACTAAGCCCTGTTTTTTGAGGTCCTGTACATAATCCCAAGCGTTCAGACGATCAAAATCAGCAATATTGTTGCGATTGACATTATGCATCAGATAGAAATCGAAATATCCAGCCTGTGTACGCTCCATGGAAGTCTCAAACATTTTGCGCATATCTTCCGGAGTAGTATGTTCCCAAGCAGGTAATTTTGTGGCAAGTTGATAGGATTCTCTTGGGTAACGGTCAATCAAAGCCGCTTTGGCAGCTAATTCGGAAGCGCCATTGCCATAGACGTAAGCGGTATCGAAATAAGTAAAACCTGCTTCCATAAAAGCATCTACCATTGTTTTGACTTGCTCGATATCAATGCTTCCATCGGCAAGTTGTGGCAAACGCATTAATCCAAAACCGAGTTTGGGAATGCTGGCACCTAAATAATTTTCCTGCATAATAAAATACCTCCCCTGGTATCATTAAAATAATAAATGTCCTGCAGATGCAGAATTTTTAATGAAAGAAACCTTTCACCAATTCTTAAATCTCATTTTCATTATAAGAGAAACAGAAAGAAAAGTCAACACAACGAAAAAACCGCATCTTTTTCAGATGAAAATGCGGTTTTGATTTTTTGAATTTAAAGATGTTTAATGATTTTCCTGAGCCAGGAGTTCGCGCAGGGCATGTGCCAGCTGATCCGGGCAGGAAGTAGGCTTAAATCCACAGTGGATACCTTCCAATCTGCCTATAACATCTTCAGCCTTCATGCCGACTACTAATTGAGAAATTCCCTGTAAATTTCCATTGCAGCCGCCGACGAAATTGAGGTCTTGAATGATATGATTTTCATCCATTTCAATATTGATCAGGGCAGAGCAGGTGCCCTTGGTTTTGTAAGTATACATTCCGAATTCTCCTTTATCATACTTTCTTTTCTATTTTATATGTTAAAGGAGAAGTTTTCAAGACTCCCTGCAATTGAAAATTGCCTTCTTTTTTGTTATACTGTAGAAAAAATAAATAAGGAGAAAAAATGAAAAAGAGAAACCAACGGATATATGCGGCTGCAGGCGTCCCTTTTTTGCTTGCTTATGGCATACCGGCATTGCTTGTTGCTTGTGTGATAAGCGGTGTTTGGGTTTTGGCAGCTTTGATTATAAAAACTGTAAAGAAGCGGAAGCAAAAGGCAAAAGAAATAGAGGAATAAAGTTTTTAAAAAAGAGCATAGCGGCTATGCTCTTTTTTTGTACCAAAATAAAGCTGAAATGATAAGAAGGCGAATTTTTTATTTTGGTGATATCTAATGATATATAAAATCTAAAAGTAAAGCAAATGGAAAAAATATCGTGAAACGTAAGGGCGCATTTAGTGCGGTTTACAAACGAGAAGGGATTGATTCCGATGGGTAGTTCTGATTTTACAATCGAGGGAAGTACATTACGGCACGCTGGAAGCGGGAAGAGAACACACTTTTGACCGCCTAATACGGCTCTGAATCAGGCAAAAGAAATGTCGGAGATGCTGGAGTATATCGAATAGACGATGCCCATTGCCTATATCAGCGAGCAAGTGTGGGAACTACTTTAGCGAGCCGGCTGTGCTGATCGTGCAGCAAACGGTGGAGGAATGCCCGATGATAAATGGGTATCTGGAATTTATGATTTTCTTGGAAGAGGATATTTCAGAAGCGGAGTAATGCAACTGATGAAAGGGATATACCATGCGTACAGCTACTATATGAAAGAGAAAGTATTGATACAAAAACGATCACAGAATTTTTGCTTGAAAAGAGCCTTCACAAGAAGACCCTTTTCATAGGAATTCAGGTATTTTTTTGTTTTGGAAAAATGTGACAGGTATTTTCCGAATCGGCCATGGCAAGAAAAACTTCAGAGAGTTCATCAATTCCCTGTGCTTTCAGCTGACGATGCAGCCAACTGCGATCTTTGCCGGTTCGCTGCAAATTAGCTTCGATGATCTGACCGTCCATGATGATTGCATAGGGTAATGGTTCCTGCTTTGGTTTTAATTGCATATCTCTGGGAGTCAACGGACGTTCATCAGAAACTGGTAGAAAGCTGATTTTTCCATTTGGTTCCATCAGAGCCGTCTGAATTTGTGATAAATCAAAATATCCGTTGATTCGGCATTGAGAAATAAATTCAGAAGCATCAATGCGGGCTTTTTTCAGATTTTCATAATGGAAATTTCCGTTGTGAAACAGAATACAGGGCAAACCACTGATCCATTTTCGTGCACGAAGGGATTTATCTGTAATAAAAGAAAGCAGGATGGTCAGTACAGCATAAATGATAATGGCAATCAATATTTCCCCAAAAGCAGACTTATGATAATCGGTAATTGAAAGCTCAGCGGCAATGGAACCGATGGTAATACCTGTAATATAATCAAACATGCTCATTTCAGAGATTTGCCGATGCCCCATCCATTTTGTTAACAGAAAGAGAGCTGCAAAGGAAAAAATTGCACTTAATGCGATAAAAAGCAGATTCATGAAAAAACTCCTTTTTTGAGAATATCATGAGTCTGCCCGATTTTCAGCCATTTTATGTGCCGGCTCGCTTTTTTATCGACCCGGCACATAAACATTAAAATTTTACAAGCAATAGCAGAGTGCCCGCTGTCAGTATGCCTAAACCGAGCAATGCTTTTTTGGAAAGGCGCTCTCTAAGCCAGATGCGTGCAAAAAGAATGCTGAATAGAATGCTCAGCTTGTCAATCGGAGCAACAACAGAAGCTTTTCCGTTTTGCAGCGCATGGTAATAGCAAAGCCAGGATAGCCCAGTGGCAATGCCGGATAAAATGATAAACCATATGCTCTTTTTAGATATAGAGGGTAATTGTGTCTGCTTTTTTTGCAAGAATACCAGCAACCATGCCATAATGAGTACAACGCATGTACGCAGTGCTGTGGCCAAATTGGAGGGGATATCCTGTGTGCCCAACTTTCCAAGAATGGAAGTTGCGGCAGCAAAAATGGCAGAGAGGATAGCCCATAAGAAATAGCTTTTATTTTCTGTACTATGCGCATTTTGCTTTTTTTGAATCATCAGCAATGTTCCTGCCGCAATAAGCAATAAACCGAGAATGCCATTCCAATAAAGCGTTTCTCCCAAAAAAATCCACGCCAGCAACATGGTGAGAATAACGCTGGATTTGTCAATCGGAACAACTTTATTGATATCTCCCAATTGTAAAGCTTTAAAATAACAAAGCCAGGAGGCGCCGGTTGCCAGTCCGGAAAGGATCAGGAAAAGCAGATTTTTCCAAGTAAGTGCGGCAAAGCCGGAAATGTTGCCTGTAAGAAAGACCATCAGCCAGGAAAAAATCAATACCACGCCGGTGCGCAATGCGGTAGCGAGGTCGGAATCCGTATCCTGAATACCGATCTTGGCAAGAATGGAAGTGATACCTGCAAAAAATGCAGAAAGAAATGCAAATAAAATCCACATAGGAGAAACCTCTTATATAAATATAGCAAGAAAGAGCAAGAAAAAAGGCAGGAAACTTTCCTGCCTTTTTTTATCCGAAGATTAATGGAGATTTGCCTTTTCGGCTTCAACCTGCTCTCTGCTCATATTGTGCTTGAGCATAATATAAGTCAGGATAGTGTCAAAGGCCAGATTGGTAGGATAATCATAGTAGGCATAGATTTGCTTGTAGATTTCCGCATCCAGGCCAGCACTTTCGGGGTTGGAACTGTCTTTTGCGGCGCGATCCACATCAGAAACAAGGAAAGTGGCCGTATTAATCTTGGAAACGGCAGCGTCTTTGTTATAGGAGAGCAAAACGCATTTTGCACCAACGTCTTTGGCGGTCTGTGCAAAGTCAACCAGAGTAGGGGTACTGCCTGAACCGGAAGAAAGTACCAAAACATCTCCTGCTTTAATGGAAGGTGCGGTAGGCATACCTACTACATAGACGTTTTTGCCTAATTGTGCCAGGCGTGCTCCAAAATTCATAGCCGTTTGGCGGGATCTGCCTCTTCCGGCAACAAAGACATTATTTGCGTCATCAATAATATCTGCAATTTCCTGCAATTTATCATAATCGAAACGCTCTTTTACATCTTTCAATGCTTCGACGGCCATTCTGAATTTGAAATTATCTTTTGCAGGAGTCTGCGACATCCAAAGTGATTTCTTTTCCATGATTTGTAACTCCTTTTCTCAATACAGATTAGCCAGTTCGCTCTCCATTTTTTCTTTGGAGAGGCCGCGCTTCTTCATGAGATACATGACAATGCATTCATAGCAAAGGTTGATGCCGTATTCGGAATACCAGCCCAGCTGGTCAGGTAAGCGGCTTTCATCAGCTTCCATACGATATACCAGAGAAGAGAGATCGCCGATCGGGGAAGTCTCAGCTTCGGTAAAGAGGACGATTTCTGCATTAACGGCTTTTGCCTTTTTAGCAAACTCGACCAGGGAAGAAGTTTTACCGGAAGAAGAACCGATAATGAAAAGGTCGCCTCTGTGGATGGAGGGGGTAGAGTTATCACCGACAACATGAGCGCTGATGCCCATCTGCATCAAACGGGTAGCAAATGCCATAATATTGAGACGGGATCTTCCCAAAGCAGCTACAAAAACGTTATTGGCTTGATCGATTTTATCGGCAATTTTTACCAGCATTTCATCGTTCATGCCTTCGGCGACAATTCGCATGCAGCGAATACGCTCCTCGTGAAATTTTTCTCTTGCGCGATAGGTGAGATGTGCAGGCGCCTGCACAGATTCAGGTTTTGTGCTCATTATAATATCACTCCTCTCTTGCCGATTAAAAGATATTGGGGAGTTCCTGCTGCATGCGAGCTTTACTTCTGCCGATCTTATCTTGTGCATAAAGTACAATGGCTTCGCATACTACAAACAGTGCCAACTCGAA
This sequence comes from Clostridiales bacterium, assembly GCA_003149735.1. The sequence goes on from QANA01000080.1 coordinate 9,548, forward strand.
ATATTCTTCTGCAATCAGCCCATCTGCATCCGAACAGTCAAACTGCAGCACTTCGGAAGCATCCTTTTCTAAGGTAGAGCCTTTGGTCATTGTAAAAAGGTCATATGCAATATGCAGTTCCTTACCCTTCTTCATAAAGGTGATGGATGTTTTATCTTCTCCATCAACAGAACCGATCAATACGACGTCTCCTTCGTGGACAGAAGGAGTAGGTGGAGATTCTTCAAGACGATAAGAACGGATGCCCAATTGGCGCAGACGCTGTGCCAGACACATCAGTGCCAGACCCGGCCGGCCAACATCGGCAACGACAAATACGTTATCAGCATCCAGAATACGATCTGCAATCTTTTCAATTACGGTATAATCCAGCGCATCCAATATTTGGCGCACGCCGCCTATTGCTGTAGCGCAATATTCTTTTATCATATAATCATTCTCCTTTATTGCCCAAAACTACTGGAGGTTGGCGTGCAACGGATTTTCACCCGGAGTCAAAGTGATTCCCAGGCGATCCATGAAATAGTGGGACATACCGACATCCATGACATAAAGAACTGCCTGCTCGAACTGCGAACCAATGGGCTGGATCGAAGTATCTTCTGCAGAACCGGGAATGGGGGTATTCAGTTTGACGACGACATCTGCCTTCTTAGCAAGAGTAGAAGCCTCATTTGCAGTGACCAAGATCAGTTTGATGTCTCCGATTTTTTGGACAGTTTCTGCGGCGGCAATCAGATTGGCTTCTTCGCCACAGGCCGAAACCATCACCAGTACATCGCCGGGTTTAATAGCGGGCGTAGCAACATCGCCTACAATGAATACACGATAGCCTTGATGCATCAGGCGCTGTGCAAAATATTTGATGGTGAGCATGCTGCGGCCATTGGCATGGAAAAAGATGCGATTTCCGTTGTGAATGGTGGAAAACACCTTAATCAGTACATCTTCATCTACTTTCTGAGTTGCTTCATCGATTTCGTTCATGATTTTAGCAGTGATTTCTTTTATATTCATAATTGTTCTCCTGATAAATAATAAGGGGTGAAAATAAAATTATTCGAGATTGGAGTGCATGGGGCCTGCGCCATTCTTTCTACCCAGCCGCTGCTGGATGCAAGCGCGAAGTGCCCAGTCAAGGCCATAGATAACGCATTGATCGAAAAGCGATCCAATCGGCTGTACAGATTCTACGCTGCTTTCCACGCCGGGAAGCGGACAATCAAAACGAACGGTAAGGTCGGCAAGATCTCCGAGTGTAGATTTTTCTGCAGCCGTAGCCAAAAGAATTTTAATATCTCCAATTTCCTTGCATTTTTGCGCCATGCGGATGCTTGTTTCTGTTTCACCCGTACCGGAAACGATAAACAGCACATCGCCGGGCTTAATGGCCGGACAGGTGGCATCACCGATAATATGGTGACGGTAACCAAAATGTTTGAGATACATGGCAAAGTTCTTCATGTTAATAGCGGGTCTTCCCACAGAGTGGAAGAAAATGCGGTTGGCTCCATGGATTTCAGCAACCATTTTCCAAAGAACATCATAATCCATGTCCTTTAGAGCCAGGCTGATCTCATCCAGAATCGTGCCTGCATATTCTTTGATCATAACTGAATTCATCCTCCCGATAAATTTCCTGGCAAACGATTGCCAGTTAAGTTCATTTTAGCATGTCGCTATAGGTTTTGCAATGAAAGAAGCAAGTTATCTTTCGTTATGAAATGTTTGGGTGCTAATCGGGTATTAGGAAGACAAAACAGTGATTGATAGAGAAATGCAAAATATCGCCCCTAAAAAGTTGCGTATGCAACTATCTTCTGATATAATTGGTTGCGGATGCAACTAATCAGGAAGGAGAAATGTATGCCTGCTTTTACAAAAGATATTAATGTGATTGCACGCTGTACAGAGCAATATCGTTCAGCGCGCCTGGCGCCGTTGGGGCTTAAAGCCAGTCATTGTGTTTATATTTTACATGTTTGCCGTCAACCCGGAATTTCTCAGGAGG
>QANA01000053.1 GCA_003149735.1 Clostridiales bacterium
GTAGATGCACCTGCAAAACTTGCTGTCAGACGTCAGCTGATCGCAGAACTCTATAACGTAAGGCCGGAGAAACTTGAAAAAGAGAGCAAATCTCAGTATAAAGAGCGTACAAAGGAAAATAGATTCCCGGTAGTGGAAAAGCTTTTCAGAGAGCTTGCTCCCAGATACGCTACAAGAGCGGAAGCTTTGGGTCAGGGCGGTGGATATACCCGTATCATCAAAATGGGCCCGAGACGCGGCGATGCTGCTGAGATGGTAGTATTGGAACTTGTTTAATACTGGCATAAGAGAAACGAGGCTTTAGCAAACGCTTAAGCCTCGTTTTGTTAAATAAAGGGAGCAAAAGGATGGAAGTAAGAAAAATGGTTGATGCCAGTGCACTCAAATTTGCTTACGTTTCCGAAGAAGGAAATTATACATTTGCTTTGAATGGAGTAGATATCCAGGTTGAGCAAGGGGAATTTGTAGTGGTATTGGGCAGGAATGGCAGCGGAAAATCCACTTTTGCAAAACTGGTCAATGCTTTGAATCTTCCAACCAGTGGTAAGATGGTTGTGGCAGGTATGGATACTGCCCAGGAAGCAAATATGCTGGATATCCGTAAAACGGCAGGAATGGTTTTTCAGAATCCGGACAACCAACTGGTGGCGACGATTGTAGAAGAAGATATTGCTTTTGGACCGGAAAATCTCGGATTGCCCCGGGAAGAAATTTATGAGCGGATTGACTATGCATTAAAAACTGTGCATATGGAGGAATACCGTCATCATGCACCGCATATGCTTTCGGGTGGCCAGAAGCAGCGAATTGCCATTGCCGGTGTTTTGGCAATGAAGCCGCAATTGATTTTATTTGATGAATCAACTGCAATGCTGGATCCCAAAGGCAGGAAAGATATTCTCTCCATCATTAAAAAACTGAACAAAGAAGAGCATATCACTATTATTTTGATTACACATTATATGGATGAAGCGGTGGATGCAGACAGATTGATTGTGATGAAAGATGGATTTGTACTGCGCGAAGGAAACCCTTCTGAAATCTTTTTTGATAAAGAACTGTTGGAAACAGCGGGTCTGATTGCGCCCTTTACGGCGCTGCTTTCCAGAGAGTTGGCAGAGGCCGGAATAGACATACAGCCCACTTTGAATACACAGGTTTTGGCGGAGGAATTATGTCGATTAAAGTAGAGCATCTCTCCTATACCTATATGCCTGGGACACCTTTTGAACATCAGGCCTTAAAAGATGTCTCTTTTGAAATACAGGATCAGGAGTTTGTTGGAATTGTTGGGCATACAGGCAGCGGAAAGTCTACTTTGATGCAAATCATCAGCGGATTGCTGAAAGGCTACGAAGGAAAAGTTTACATCAACGGCATTGATTTTTCTGATAAAAAGCAGGATAAGAGAGAACTGCGCAAGCTGGTTGGTGTTGTCTTTCAATATCCGGAATATCAGCTTTTTGAAGAAAGCGTGGAAAAAGATATCGCCTATGGGCCGACTAAAATGGGGATTGAACCGAAAGAAGTCGAGCGCAGAGTGAAAGCTGCCATGGATTTGGTAGATTTGGATTATGATCTATTCCGCGACAAATCACCATTTTCTCTTTCGGGAGGGCAAAAGAGAAAGGTGGCGATTGCTGGAGTTCTTGCGATGGAGCCCAAAATTCTTATTATGGATGAGCCGATTGCCGGGCTTGATCCTATGGGGCGAGAAAATTTTATGCAATTGACTAAAAGCCTGAATGAATGCGGCATCACCATCCTGATGGTCTCTCATAATATGGATAACTTAGCGGAGTATACCAAGAAAGTACTGGTAATGAATGAAGGCGAGCTGTTGATGGAGGGAACTCCCGCAGAAATTTTTTCCGATTATGAGAAATTGAAGGCAGCCAGTTTGGATTTACCGGAGGTAGCTCAATTTGCTGATTTGCTGCGGGATAAAGGTTTTGATCTCCCGAAGGATATTATTCAGTATGAACAGCTAAAAACAATTCTGCTGCAAAAATTGAAGGAGGGAAAACAACAATGATACAGAATGTGACCATTGGCCAATATTTCCCCGGAAACTCCTTCATGCATCGGCTGGATGCACGATTGAAACTGGTATTGACCATTACGCTTATCGTATTGATCTTCTTTATTCATTCGGTATGGGGATACGTTTCGGTGACAGTTTTGTTAATGCTGATGATCATCTCCAGTAAAGTTTCGTTTAAATTTGTGCTGAAAAGTATTAAATCCATGTGGCTGGTGATTTTGATTGCCTTTATACTGAATGCCTTTTTTGTAAAAGGGGAAACAACGCTTTTTCAATGGAGTTTTATTCATATTTATACGGAAAGCATATTGCGGGCTACGGAAATGGCGGTACGTCTGATTTTGTTAGTGCTGATTTCCACAATGCTCACCTTTACAACTTCTGCTAAAGAGATTACTGATGCTATCGAAAGCCTGTTTCGTCCATTGGCAAAAATAAAATTTCCCGTACATGAAATGGCATTGATGATGAGTATTGCATTGCGATTTATTCCTACTTTGGTGGAGGAAACGGATCGTATTATGAAAGCGCAGACAGCCAGAGGCGCGTCTTTTGATTCGGGAAGTCTGATTTCGCGGATGAAGGATATGCTGCCGGTTTTGATCCCGCTGTTTATCAGCGCATTCAAGCGGGCAGAAGAACTTGCACTGGCCATGGAAGCCAGATGTTATCATGGCGGAGAAAATCGGACGCGGTTGAAAGTATTTAAGCTGGGCGGTATTGATTATATTGCCATGATCATCATTGCGGCGCAAATTGTCTTTATTGCATTGGGTTACTGAACATGCGCATTGGACTGAAAATCGAATATGATGGAACGGCTTATGGCGGATGGCAGAGGCAGAAGAACGCCCCCAGCATTCAACAGACGATAGAAGAAGCATTGGAGCGGGCATTGGGCTGTTCCTGTCGGGTGATAGGAGCGGGAAGAACAGATGCCGGCGTACATGCTTATGGCCAGGTAGCACATTTGGATATTGAAACAAAAATTCCTGCAGATCGCTTTTCTTATATTCTCAATCAAAAACTGCCGGATGATATCCGTATTGTACAGTCGTGGCAGGCGGCAGAGAATTTTCATGCGCGGCGGGATGCGATAGGAAAGCACTATCGCTATACAATCTATCAGGCACCGCATGCCAGTGCATTGGAGAGGAACAGCAGTGTGCATGTGCCGCAGCAATTGGATGTGAAAAAAATGCAGCAGGCTGCACAGGTGTTGATAGGAGAGCACGATTTTTCTGCTTTTCGGACGGTAGGCAGTAATATTGTAGGGACTGTGCGAACGGTATACCGATTGGAGGTACAGCAGCAGGGGCAGCATATCCATATAGATATTTGGGGAAACGGATTTCTTTATAATATGGTGCGTATTATTGCTGGCACGCTGATAGAAGTAGGTAAGGGGAAGATTCCGGTGCAGGAAATGCAGAGTATTCTGGATTCCAAAGAGCGAGCGCGTGCCGGTGCGACAGCGCCGGCGAAGGGGTTAGCAATGTGCGAGGTATTTTACAGAACAGAAGAGGTTGGAAAATTATAAAAAAGCCTTTTAGAATGCGGAAAAGCCTTGACAGTGCCTGGAAATTTATATAGAATATACTGTGCATGGATTCTGCAAAGCCCCGCAAAACCGTGCATTCTACCATATCGCGCGTCGGCGCATTTTACAAAATATAACTTGGGAGGAAAGCCTCATGAAAACATATATGGCTGACAGCAGCCTCCAGAAACAGTGGTATGTAGTTGATGCAGAGGGAAAGACCCTCGGTCGTCTTGCAAGCCAGGTTGCTGCAATTTTAATCGGTAAGCATAAGCCAGAGTATACGCCCAATGTGGATACCGGCGATTATGTGATTGTAGTTAATACCGACAAGATCGTTTTGAGCGGTAAGAAATTGGATAAGAAGTTCTATTATCGCCATACTGGTTATCCGGGTGGTCTGAAAGCTACTAAGTATAGAGACCTGATGGCAACCAAGAGCGATTTCGCATTTTATCGCGCAGTAGAGAGAATGCTGCCCAAGAATACCATCGGTAAGCAGATGATCAAGAAGCTGCATGTCTACACAGGTCCTGAGCATAAGCATCAGGCACAGTGCCCTAAAGCGCTGGAGTTTTGATCAGCGGGAGGTATAAATTATGGCAAAAGAGCAGTTCCTCGGAACCGGAAGAAGAAAAAGTTCTGTTGCAAGAGTACGCCTGATGCAGGGTACGGGCAACATTACGATAAATGGAAGAGATATTGAAGAGTATTTCGGCTTTGATACGCTTAAAATGTTGGTTCGTTCTCCCTTTGAAGTAACAGAGAGAGTCGGCGCATACGACGTAGTTGTCAATGTGGTTGGCGGTGGTTATACTGGCCAGGCAGGTGCAATTCGTCATGGCATTGCACGCGCATTAATCGTAGCAGAACCTGAATTGAGAGATGCTGTAAAGAAAGCAGGCTTCCTCACGAGAGATTCCAGAATGAAGGAAAGAAAGAAATACGGTCTCAAGGCAGCCCGTCGCGCACCTCAGTTCTCCAAGAGATAATTGGTGGCGCATTTACAATCAAGAATGCTCAAAAACCCCGGAAAATCAAGATTTTCCGGGGTTTTCTTAATTTGCTCGTTTTTCGTCGTTAGAGGCAATTGACGTGGAAACCACTGTAAACTGCAAATAAAAACGAGCAGCCATTAGAGAAGCCTTTTGCGTTTGTTGTGAGAGAATATGGGAAGAGTTTATGGATTGATAAAAGCAGTATTTTAATATAATATTAATCCCATCTAAATAGTAGGTAAATAAATGAGATATAGCGTTTGTTTTTGAACTGAGGTGCCGGCTATATTAAATTGGGTAGTGATAATTAGCCTTCGGCGATAACATCTGAATGATGTGGTGAGCTGATTCTGCAGTAAATACAAAACGGGAAGAGGATTCTGAAAGGTTATGGGAAGGGATTTTATTTGCTTTTATGTTAAACGGAT
>QANA01000030.1 GCA_003149735.1 Clostridiales bacterium
ACCAGCCATACCGTTTCCGGCGATATGTACTCCTTCACCAGCGCCGAGATTTCGCTTAACTCGTTCACCCTTTCACCCCCTTTCATATAAAACTCCAAAACAAAAGGGAAATTGCCCTAAAAAGAGCAACTTCCCTTCTTTTACAATCTGCTATTTTATATGCTTTCGTTTATTGTGTCGCTGCGCTGTTACCAATTAGCTCATCTGACTCTTTATCCGTCATTTCCCCTCCTTTCCTATTCTGTATAATCTTTGTAAAAATGTTATTAAGAAGTTGCCCTCCCATTTTGGGAGGGCTTTTCTTTTAGAGCTGCGGGGTTGCCAGAATCAAGTCTCTCTGTTCCACTGTGATGAACAGAGGGCAGTAAGCTCTTACCTTGGCTTCATTGATAGTTCCAGCGACCCACATAGACAGAATAAAGTTGTACATACTTGTTTCCTCCTTTAGAAACATAAAGTGTTATTTAAACTGGTGAATTACCAGTTTACGGTTGTGTTTGCATAGTCAGAATAGTGTCCATCAAACCAAGAATTGCCATATCGATTTCACTAGCTTTCTTATCCTGCTCTGCTTGACTGTTTTCCAGCTCATAAATGCGCTTGCCAAACTGTTTGCTGTAAATGTCAAGTTGTTCAGCCAGAGTATCGGATACTTCTGCCGGCACTTCATAGTCGATTGGCATAGTAAAGCGGTATTCTTGGTAATAATAGATTTTATCTTCTTCATTGTACTGGATGTTGGTCGGTAGATAAAATGTTCCAGCATCCATTTTAGAAGTAGGGTAGACCTCTGATGTACAGTCAGAGATATACCAGTTATTTGGAATTGTCATTTGTTCCCTTCTTTCTTAAACAATAGTAAAGCATCCTTCGCTATCGCTTTCTATTGAAACTAGCGTGTTAGATAAAGGTTTGCAAAGCGGACGCACCCCATAACCAGTGTAGTTCGCATCGTAGCTGTACAGCGTACCACTAGAGTGGACACAGCGCACACTGTTGGAGTTGGGCGGATATGGTGTTCTACACCAGTAATATTTACCTGTAACAACCCTGTCCCCATCATTATTAAAAATATCTAATTTCGACCCACCAGTGCCAGATTCTAAGCCCATTTCGGCGGTTGATGGTAAAACTATCCTATTCTGAAAACTCTCTGAACCGCCGCCGTCTACGCTGTGTTTCGTAACAACCCAACTTGCATTTTCCAGTACGCTAATTTCCTTTTCAGTCCAGCCGTTTAAGAATCCTGCAACATTGGTATAATTAGGTGGTGCGTCTGCACTGTGTTGTGAAGAATACCAACTGTTTGCAGGGCTGGAACTGTTAAGCCACTGACGAATGTTAGACCAGATATAACGGTTGTTACCATAAACTCTACGGTTGCTGTTAGAGTTGTTTGGCTCTTTATTATCAAACATCTTGTTTCCAATAACACCAACGCTTTCACCATCCAAAATCAGCCGCAAGCTCTGGTCTGCACTGTCTCTACATACCAACCATTTTAAAGGATTTCCATTGAATTTACCCAACTTTACCTTTGACTTTGATGGAAGTTTGGAGAGTTCCTGCCCGTCAGGCATGATTGGAAGATATGCTATAGCACCCTCCAACATGGTCTGATATTGCTTCTTGGAGTTATAGGTAAATTGTCTTGCATAAAACTCTTTCTTTTTATCCCAAACTACTGTTCGTTCCAGAGGTGGGGTAAAGATAAAGGTATAACATCCATCAGAATCAGGGGTATCAGATACAAGAGTGGTTTCAGGAATGGAGCAGATAGGTCGAATTGCTCCATCGTAGCTGTTGTAGCCGCCAGAATATTGCGTTCCATCAGACTTTACTTGATAGTTGATGCAAGCCGAGGTAGGGAATGGAGTCCTTGTCCAGTAAGTCGAACCTGCTTGTCTGTCGGAATCACTGTTGAAAATATCCAACTTACTGCCGCCGTCCTCACTTGAAAATCCCATTTCCGTTGTGGATGGCAAAACAACCCTGCTTCTAAAAGTCTCTTTTCCACTACCATCGATACCGGATTTTGTAACCGTCCATTCGGCAAGCTCTAACAGGTCTAGTTCTTCCTTTTTCCAGCCGTTTAAGAATCCTGCAACATTGGTATAATCAGGTGGAGCGTCATAGGTTTGAGCTTTTACAAACCACTGATTTGCACCCTTTTCGGCATTGAGCCATTGGTGGAGGTTGGTGTAAATGTATCGGTTGTTGCCGTATTTCTGACGGTCACTATTACCATTACTTGGTTCTGCGGCATCGAGAATTTTGCTTCCTAAAGCGGTCATGCTTTCTGTTGACATCACCAAAATCAGCTTGTTTTCAGCGTTGCGGCTGACCAGCCATTGTAAATCTGCATCACCATAGCGACCCAACTTTACCTTTGACTTTGATGGAAGGTCTGCGATAGTTTTACCTGTCGCCAGTGTTTGTGCAGAAGATTCCTCGTACATATCGTAGCTGCCATCTTTATTTGGAGTTGGTTTGAGTTTAAAGGACAATGGTAAAACAAAAGCAGGGCGTAGTCCTTTTAAGACATTTTGAGGGGTGGAAATGGTCGCCATCCGACCAACAGATGTAATGTAATATGGCTGCAATCCTATCGTAGAACGAGTCCAATAATCACTGCCAACACCGTTGTAAAATGCGATGCGACGAGCATCAGAAGAAAAATAGTCAATTTTCTTTCCAAGTGCTACACCACCAGAAGGTTCGGTAAATCCCATTTCCGTGAGCGACAAAAGAAATACTTTGTCTTTGGATGTTGATGAAGATTCACCCATCACAGTTGTATCCAGCACATAATCCTTTACAACCATCTTGTTAAAGAAAGTATCGTTACACCATGTTCTCAAAGTCGAATTACTCCATAAGACCTTGCTGGCAGCTTGTGTTTCTACACAGTCTTTTCGCAATAACAAAGCTCCATTCTGTGTAGGATAGTCTTTGCACAAATAGATATATGGGTGTAATTTACCGTCAGATTCTTTGATATTGATAATACTTTCCGCTGCTGCACTAGAGGAAGAAATTTCTGATAATGCAATGGGTGGAAGAGTGGTCTGATTCGTTATAACCTCATCTCTTGTCAGCTCAATCTTTGTGCCGTCATTCACATTCTTCGGTTCATGCTCACCGTATACCCACACTGCACCAGCGAGGTCTTTTGCTCTACTTTCCTCCATCTTGTCAGCAGAGATTACAATAGGCTGCGTTTCCATGGCAGATTCTAAAACATAGTCTGTGCCGTTGAAAACGAATTGTGTTAAGCTATCTATTGAAATTTCTGGTTCTACTGATAAAGGGTTTGATACTAAATATTCCGCTTCTTTTTCTGGTGCTTTTGGAGAAAGTGTTCCACTGCTTAATGTTTCGTATGTATAAACAACTGTAGTTGCTGCTTTTTTTTCAAAATTCAAACCTCTCCAAAAGGTGTTGTTAGGGTCTGTCGGATGAGGAAAACCAATATGCGCTCCCTCTGGAACTTCTACTGTAATTCCAACATTTATTGCCCACCCTGTATTTCTCCACCAGTTGATTAAGACATTTCTTTCTTCTGCTGTCCATTCATAAAGAAATCCTGATTCGTTACCATAATAAGGACTTTTTTTATCAGGAGAATTAAGCCATTTGCAAAGAGTTGTTTTAGTGAAATCTTCCCTTGAACCATCGTTAGGGAGAGATTCTTGGTAGTTATATCCTTCATAATATGCTCTCGGAGAAATTAAATTTCTGTCATAAATTCTAAGATAATTGTTACCTCTTTCTCCTGCTTTATTTGCAAAACCATCTATAACTTTCCATCGAATGGGTTTTCCTTTGTATTTACCGAGAAGGATTGTAGAACCTGCGGGCACACTAAGAAAACCCACCGTTTCATGTTTCCCTTTATTCGCCCTAAAATTATCCAACAACGGGGGCAGCGTGTCATTCTGTCCCCCACCACCAAACGATATTGTATTTCCGTAAATTGCCATAACACACCTCCTAAGCAATCACTTTCGTTGATACAAGCTCTGCTTGCAGCATAATATCATTTTGCGGTTTTGCGCCGTAAATCAGTACGCTTGCCCTTCCGCTATCGTTCTTTCCAAGTATTGCGGTAACCCCGTCGTTGAGAAGTTCCACCAACATGGTATCGGAGGTTGGCGAAAGGTTGATTTTCGTATTTTCTGTAATTTCAGGATTCGTAAACGTCTGGGAATATACCCCTTCACTCAACATTTCCCATGCGGATTTTGATAAAACAATCGAAATCAACTTGGATTTTTCCGCTTGCAACGCCGCCTTTTTCGCTTCCTCTGCATTTTTTGCTGCATTTGCCTGAGCAGTCTGCGCCACTGTTTTCGCCTGTTCGGCGGCCTGTTCCGAAGCAGCTGCGTTCTGGGCAGATGTACCTGCCTCCGTTGCTTTTGCTAATGCTGTTTCGGCAGATTTTGCCGCAGCTTTGGCATTGGTATCGGCAGACTGTGCATTGCTTTGTGTTTCGTTCCTCCACTGTTCTATCTGTTTTGCCTGCGTGTTTATTGTTTCAACGGCTCCTGTCGCTGTTTTAGCAGCGGCTTGCGCTTTGGTTGTCGCTTCCTCCACCCTGCCGGTCATTTCCGACACTGTGTTGTACTTCTCGCTTACACTGTTTGATTCTGTCACAACCTGCCGCTGAATCAGTTCCGTTTCCTGCCGCGCCGCTTCTGCTGCCGCTGCCGATTGCTGCGCGGTGTTCGCCGCATTCACAGCCCCCTGCGCTGCCGAATCAATCTGATTTTTCGATTCCTCCACAAATTCTGTCAATTCGGGAATCGTTTTGTTTTCCAACACGCTGACTGTCTGCTGCAATTCGGTTGATTTTTGGATCAGAAGTTCGGAGATTTCCTTTGCCTGCTCCAAAGTGGGAAGGATTTCGTCCAGACTTCCCCCCGCGTTTTCCAAAGCCTTTATTATCTTTTCAATCATCTCGTTTAACTGCTGTTCAAACTGTTCCAGTTTGTTCGGTGGAGGAACCGGTTGCCTTCCCTGCGGGTCCGATCGAATGATTGCCGGATTTCCCGTCCACTTTGCCACAATGTTGTTTTTGCTGTCCGTTCCGGTTAATGTAAGCATGACCCGCCCGGGAACAGCGGTAAATTCCCTGGTAATCTGCCAGTCCAGAAAAATATGCTGTTCACTCATCTTCTTCGGCAACACCCAGACCGCTTCGCTTCCCGAATCTTCCGAAACCGCCTTGATTTGATAGGAAAGCGCTGTCAAATCAACCTCTTTCCTGTTTTTTGGCAGAATAAACCGCACCGGCTCCACGTTTATCTCGCCTTGTGTGTAATAAAATTCCAGTTCGGGATAATGCAGCCATGTTCCGTCTGAATATATTTTTCGCAACAATATCACTCCTTTTTGATTATTTTATAAATTATTTTGATTATGTTTTTCTTGACAAATGTTTTGGAGTATGTTATGCTTATCTTATCAAAAGCAGAAAGGATTGACAAAATGCCGGAAATTAGCCGTTTTTATGGAATTATCATCAAAATGTTTTTTAAACCTAAAGAACATGAACCCAGCCATCTTCATGCTTTATATGGAGAATATGTGGGAATTTTTAATCTGCAAAACATGGAAATGATTGAAGGAGACCTTCCCAAACGAGCACAAGACCTCGTTCGTGAATGGATGGAGCAGAATCAACAAGAGCTTTTAGAAATGTGGGATACTCAAAATTTAAGAAAATTACCGCCGCTGTAAAAACAGCGGCTTTTGCAAAACGGAGGTAGCAAAAGATGATTCCAAGAATAAAATCCGTAAACCCCATGCCCAACTATTTCCTTCATGTTGTTTTTGATGACGGCAAAGATGTGTTGTATGACGTAAAAGACGATATACAAACCATTACAAGTTATTCCGACCTCAAGACAATTCACGGATTGTTTGAGCAGGTTCAGCTTGACCAAAGCCGCACCTGTGTTTTTTGGAACGACATGATTGATCTTCCAAGCGATACTATCTACGAATACGGCTTAGAAAGAAGGTAATCTTGTGTCCGTAACAAACAAAATTAAATCCCTGCTTTCTCTCAAGGGGAAGAAAAATATTGAACTTGCTGCATACCTCGGAATTTCTCCGCAATCTATGCAGAATAAATTATCCAGAGGAAGTTTTTCTGCTGAAGACCTGATTAAAATTTCTGATTTTCTGGAATGCCCCCTTTGTTTTGAAATTGATGATTCTCAAAAAATCGTACTGGATACTTCTGATATTCGTAAACCCGAAAAAACTATCGTGCAAAGTATTTAGCTCAGGCTGACATCAGTAAACCGGAAAACGGAAATGCCAATCCGTCCTTAAAAACTCTGCACAGACTTTCTTCTGCTATGGGGAAAAAAGTAAAAATTTCGTTTGTTTAAAACAGGAGGGAACTTCCCCCCTGTTTTTTTATGCCTTCGGACAGGTTTTGTAGATAAAAATCTTCTCCTGAATCCCGTCATACCCCAACCGATAACACGGAGCGGAAAGCGGGATTATCATATCTTCCCCCAAAATCTCTGCCAGACGGTAGTAAATGCCTGCAACATAGCTTGAAAAGGTTTTGGTATATTCTTCGGTGATTTCTTTTACACTGCTGTTTTCTTCCCGCTCTTTTTCCGAAAAGTTTGAGCGCAAAAGACAATCCAATGCAGATAATTTGATTCGCTCCAAACACAGCTTTGCCCCGTCCTCTTTGGGTACGTCAATGTAAAGAATGCTGTTCATCGGAAGCGACAGCACCTGTTTTCTCAGTTTTGTGCGATTCATATGCTATTCCTCCGCGCTTTCTCTTAATTTTTCAATACAATGGATATACTGCTCCAGCAAATCGTTGTCCCCGCAGTTTACCGCAAGCATGGTTAAATTCTGCCAGAAAATATCCTCCATCATTGTCTTGCCGTAAGGGATAGTGCGGGAAACCACTTTCTCAATCAGCTCTTTCGCGTTGCTCTCCCGCCCGTGCTTTCCCTTCATCACGGTGGCAAAATCCTCGATGTAATCGGCATCCAAACTTCCTACTTCCCGCAAAGCCTGGACAAACCGCTCTGCGTTTTCGCCGTCGCAGCGTGCAATCTTGTCCATCAGCTGACCGGCAATTCCTTCTTTTTTGCTTTCTTCCATCTTCTGTACTGCGCCGCATTCGGAAGAACAGTCCTCTCCTTTTTCCAGTTTGCAAATTAAATTGCTCATAGTAAGCATATAGTCAACGTCTGTCTTTTTCATAAAAACCCTCCGTAATTTTTCAAGATTCATGTTTTTTCTCCTTCGACATTCCTGCCACCGAGGTCATCAGCGTTTTGATGTGCGCAATTACTGGGTCCCATTTCGGGGCAGCCGCAATATCCCACGGACCAAATGTTTCTCTCCAATCATGTTCCGGGGATTTGTCATATTCGTAGACGTCTGTTAAAACCTTCTGAGCAATCTCCAACAACACCGCTTCTCCGGGTACGGGTGTTACCCCAAATGCTGCAGGAATTTCCTTTCCTCTGCGGCGGTATTCGTTGTCCATCGCATTTTTCAGTTCAATATAGTCCATCGCCTTGACAATGTGTCCGATGGCGATATTTTCTCCTAAATGTGCGATAATTTCCGCTTGATTATCTCCGGTGCAGGCGTTGTCGCACTCTCCGGTACAGTTTGCCTGACAGCCACCGGTGCAGTTTCCCGTACAGCTTGTACAGGAATTGGTGCAGGTTCCGGTGCAACTTGCCGAGCAGCTGTTTTTGCAACTGCCGGAACAGTTTCCCGTACAGCCAGAGCAGGTTTCCTTGCATGTTCCTGAACATCCCGAACACCCGCGGCATCCGCCGGAGCATCCGCCGGTACACCCTCGGCAGCTTCCGCCACAGTCTCCGTCACAAGAACCCGAACATCCGCCAGTACAGCTGGTACATCCTCCGAGGCACCCCGAGCATAAACAGCTGTTCGATTCCAGTCCTCCAGGACAATTTGCTCCCATTATTCCCTCCCCCTTTCATAGTTCTGCGCTTCAAATAATCGTTCTGTATGCTTGTTCAGTCCCAACTTCCGATACAGCTTTGTCCAGTAATAATAATTTGCCGCAATCTGCGCCTTAAACATTGCACAGTGGTGCTTGGTTTTGCAGTTCGGGTCGCCTGTTGCGTCATACTGCCATGCAATACAGGTCGGACAAAGCGGCAAAGCAGGACAGTTTCTACACTCAGTATCAGCAGAACCCCATGTAGTTACGTTTTGAAGTCGCTGAAACCACTCTGTATGTCCCTTGTCGGTATACAGCCCAAGTTCAATATCTCCAATCGGTCTTTCCGGCTGTCTGGTCAAACTGTGCTTCATGTACCGCAGACAGGGATATACCTTTCCCTGTGGGTCGAATGCAACCATTCTGCCGTTTCCGCCGCAATAGGCTGTCACTTTCTGCCGTGCATATTCTTCTTTAGAAGGAATCTGCACAAATCGTTCCTCAAACAGGCTAAGATATAAATCCTGATAAACCTCGTTGTCAATCATCCAGTCGGCAAGCTCAATCAGCTTATCATACAACATTTTGGGGTGTTCTTCCTTCCAAACATCTTCAAACACACAATTTGCAGGAATGTTGTGATACCCCAAACGGTATAAATGCTGAACTGCTCCCACCAGATACGGCAGATTTTCCGGAACCAGCGTTACTTTTGTGCCTGCCGCCGGGTAAATCTGCAACAGATGTTTAGCCGCTTTTGACACCACATCATAACTGCCTGTTCCATCGTGAAACACACGGCAGCTGTCGTGCAGCGACTTGTCCCCGTCAATACTGATTCCGATAGAAAGGTGTTCCCGGTTTTTGCGGATAAATTCCTGTACCTTCGGCGTGTCAAACAGTACCCCGTTTGTGGAAATCGAAATCATGTAGTAATATGCCCACGGATGTTTTAACGAAAACGCTTTTTCCTTAAAATAATCGACAGTACGGTCAATTAAATCGATCTCTAAAAGAGGTTCTCCTCCGATAAAGTCCAAAATAATTGCAGGCGCTGTGTTGTCCACAAATTCCCCTTTAAATAACCCGTCCACAATCTTCTTCGCTGTTTCCCAACTCATTCTTCGATTGGATTTGTGACACTCATAGCAATAGGTACAGGCAAGGTTGCAGCTTTCGGTCACACAAAAGGTCACGCTTTTACATAACATTTCGTCCTCCTCCTTGCTTGCCCCCGCCTTTGGATGCACTGTGCGGTATACCTGCACAAACTCATCGTTGTAACTTGGGAAATCCCCGCGCTCCATATACATCCCGTTCTTTGCTACTGTTTTCATCTTCTCACCCTTTCTGAAACTTTTCGCAGCTTCTATTTCCCGTAAACTCCGGCAATCGCAATCCATTCTCCCGAGACATTCACGCTCAGCAGGCGGTTGTCCGGGTTAAACCAGTTGACATCGATGTCTTCCGGTGGTGTTTTGCTCACAACCGTTCCTCCCCCACCCGAACCGAGAGAAGAAAAATGAAGCTCCTTTGCCTGCGTGTCTGCGACACAGGTTAAAATAGCGTCTGCAACAAAACTGCTTGGTTTCAGCCCTTTTCCGTCTGCTGTTTTTGCGGTATAAGCCTCGCTGTTCAACGTCCAGCTGTCATTCTTTTCCAATGCCTGTGGAACACGGAAAAAACAGATTACCTTGCCGCTTGCCTCTGCCGGCAATCCGGTGAGATTAAACACCCCGCCTACCTTTTCACAGCTCAGCTCGTAATTTGTCCCCATCCTTAAACGATTGAGACGTTCCTCGTTAAAATGCAGATTTTGATTTGTAAAGTGCCCACCGTGGCTGTTCTGCGAATTGTTGTGGTTTTCAATGTCCTTTAAGGTTGCAGACACTCCGTCGTATGAAATATGCACGTCGATTGCCGAAGCGTCTATGACAGTAACACGAATGTTAATTTCCATCGGGTTCGATGTTCCGTTATTGACATTCAGCTTTCTCCATCCGGGCGCAGAAGCAAAGATAACCATCTGGTCTTTTTCGTTTAAAACAGCAATCTCCCGAACCGTAAATCCGCCGACATCCACCGGCACATTTGTCTTGCAAATAATCATGTTTTCGTTTGCCGGGTCCATCGTCACCGCGCAGCCTCCGCGCCATACCTCATGAACCAATTCGGTTATCGATCTGTCTGGTTTTACATAGTGCCCGTTTCCGTCACCCAACGCAATCTGTGTTAAATTCAGCGGTACTTTGCTTGCCAGAGCCGAAGCAATCAGCTCGTTTCCCAGATCTGTGACAATCGCATAATAATCGGAGTTTTCCTCGGTCACAATAACGTTAGAACGGAGCTTTTTGTCCGTTGTGTTTTCTTCCCTCATTCCTGTTCCGTCCTTTCTGATACAGTGTAGATGATATAGGCGGTTGTCAATGGAACAACCTTTGCTTGAAGCGGATAAGTTGCCCCAACCACGCTTTTTTCCGAAATGTTTCCCTGCAAAACCGTTTCGTTAAATGCGGTTGTCCGAATGTGACTACACTTCGACTCAATGACAGTTTCTGCCCGCACATTGATTCCTACCCCTGCCGCTGTCAAGGGAGGAAGAATAAAAACCTCCCCCTCGGTGTAATGATAGGGAAAGGAAACGGTAAGGCTGGCAGGACCGTCCGCATTTTCGTTGTAGCTTACCTTGTCTACATTCCAAATCATCTGAACCGCAGTGATAATGTCATAATAGGTTGAGTGGCTGGTGTTTGCCAGGATTTTATATTTTAAGTACTTTCGATACCGTTCATCGTCAATTACATCAAAATCAATGCTCCCTCCCTGCGCTGCAAGCAATCCCGCCTGTGCGCGGGAAAGTACGACAATTTCCCCGATTCGGTCTAACTGCTCCCCATGTGCCGTATCAACACACAAGACAGCAGCCAGCTGCTCCCTCGCTTTTTCCAGCTCTTCCAGCTCCTCCCGAATCACCTTTAAAAGCGCTTCTGTCCGTTTCTTTCCTCTGAATTGATGCGGAAAATCTTCACTCAAAGGCTTCATGCAAGTTCCACCTCAATCCGCTTTTCTTCCACTAAAGCTCTCTGCCGTGCATTGATTGTGATATTTTCGTTTTCCCGATACTCCTCGTTTTCCGGCACCTTTCCGTTTTCCTGTGTTGCAAAGCTCTGAATCCGAATATATCCGATTCCCGTTACATTCCGGTAAATATCCCCCAAAAGCTCCTGAATCAGTAATGTTTGTCCGGGAAGTAAGGATTCTGTCTGCGCTGTCAGACTTTCCTTAACTAAGTCCGCATAGTTTGGCGGCAGCGCCTCCCGCTTGCTCGGCGTCAGGGTAAGTTTTAGCCAAACATAAACCGGCTGCGG
>QANA01000054.1 GCA_003149735.1 Clostridiales bacterium
CTGCCATCCGCATTTATGACACGATGGCAAGGGATCAGGATTGCGATGGGATTTCTATGGTTGGCCATGCCTACTGCACGGAAGCCTTTGGGGCAACCCACTGTCAGCGCGATATCCTTATAGGAGGCCACGGCCCCATAAGGAATCTGCTGCAGCGCCTGCCAAACTTTCTTTTGAAAGATTGTACCTTCCGGAGCCAATGGCAGAGAAAAGGAAGTCAATTTTCCAGAAAAGTAAGCCTGCAATTGCAGGCGAGCCTGGTGTAGCAGAGGTGTCTGCTTTACAGGCGCCTGCGCTAAAGCAGCAGAAGGCGAGCCAATATCCAGATATTTGATCGCATATTCATCTGCGCCGACAAACAATTGGCCAACCGGGGAAAGCAGCTGCATTTGATTAAGCATGTTCTTCCATCACGGCTGTATCTTTTTGAACAGCTGTACGCTCCTTTTTATTTTTATGTTTTAACGTAAAGTAACCAATAAAACACATGACGCCGGCGCCGATGGCATCGACGATCATATCTTCCATAGTGTCGGCCAGTGCAGCGCGCCCGATAAGCTGAGTGCCATTCTCAAGCATAAACTTCTGCATATTCATGCCAAGCAAACCATCCATTACAAATTCATAAATTTCCCACACACCACCGACCGCCAGTGCAAAGCAGAAGGCAAATAGCAAGGTAAAGGCAGGGCTCAGCGTTACCTGTACCTTTTTAGAGTTGTTCATGATATTGACAAGGGAAAAACCCAATACGCCCAGCATAGCACCGCTGAATGTATGCAGAATTAAATCCCAATAAGGAATGATGAAGAAGAAATTGCGCACTTCTCCCAAATAAATCGCACAATAGAGAAAAATAAAATAAAATACTTCCATATAGTTGGGAATATCAATTTTAAAATGTTTCTCGATGGCAGCAGGGAGGAAAAGCACGACGCAACCCAACAGGCACTGCACCAACATAAGAACGTAATCACTTTTCAGACGTTCATGCGGGCGTGCTTCTGAAAGTTCTGCAGGTGCATCAAACAATTTGTAAATGGAAAAGCCGATAGAAAAGATTAGTGTAACCAGACAAATCATGGCAATTGCATCTTTAAAAGTAATTTTTTTCTTTTTCTGTTCCATAAATAACTCATCTCCGGGAAAATGTTTTGAAAAAACAATATTGATTTATTCTATATAAAAATCTGTTAAGATGCAATAGCTTTTGCGGATAGCAGCGGAAATATGCAGAAATACTGCAATTATTTTAAATTTGTCGATTTACATGGAAATTAAAAGAATCTTAAGTTTCTTTCTCCTGTATTTTTAATAGAGATTCTGTGATAATGAAGCCATTATAAGAGCGCATTCATATAAGGGGAGATTATGCAGACTATTACAATGATCAATCACGTGCTTACCCTGCTTTTTTTGATATGCTATGGTTATCAGATGGTATATATGCTATTGCCTTTTATCAAAAAGGCAAAGAAAGAACAGCCGGGTCGATTACATCGCTATGCGATCCTGATCTGCGCGCGCAATGAAGAAGCGGTTATCGGGCAACTGATTGAGAGCATCCGCCGGCAGGACTATCCGGCTGAGTTGCTGCAAGTCTTTGTGGCGGCAGATAATTGCCAGGATAATACGGCTGCTGTGGCGCGGGAAGCGGGGGCAATCGTCTATGAACGGGAGAATCGGATAAAGGTAGGTAAAGGTTACGCCCTGCAATTTTTGCTGGATCATATCGGGAATACCTATGGCACAGATACTTTTGACGGCTATTTTGTATTCGACGCGGATAATCTGCTGGATGAATGCTATATCTCACGGATGAATCAGACTTTTTCTCAGGGATATCGCATCGTCACCAGTTATCGAAATTCCAAAAATTATGGGGACAACTGGATTTCGGCTGGGTATTCTCTGTGGTTTTTGCATGATTCGCAATATCTGAATCGATCCCGTATGCTGGCAGGTACCTCTTGCGTGGTAGCGGGGACAGGCTTTCTTTTTGCAAAGGATGTATTGAAAAAAACGGGCGGCTGGACGTTTCATACACTGACAGAGGATACGGAATTTACCATCGCCAATATTCTGGAAGGAGAAAAGGTCGGCTATTGTGAGAAGGCCGTGCTGTATGATGAGCAACCGACCAGTTTTGCACAATCCTGGAAGCAACGAATGCGCTGGGCAAAAGGATATATCCAGGTATTTGGCAAATACGGCCGGCAGCTGGCACAGCAGATGGTAAAGCGGGGGAATTTCACCTGCTACGATCTGTTAATGGCAAATATTCCCGCAATTTTACTGACCAGTATAGGTTTCTTTATCCATCTGTGGGCGGCGGGGCTCGGATTATTTTATGATAAAACAGGGGTAATCGCTTCGCTGCTGCCGCTGTTGGAAAACCTGATGGGCATCTACAATATGATGTTTGTCATGGGAACGGTAGCCACTATAAGCGAGTGGAAGCAGATTCATTGCTCAACCGGCAGAAAAATAGGTTATCTGTTTACCTTTCCGCTTTTTATGATGACTTATATTCCGATCTCTTTTGCGGCACTGTTTAAAAAAGTGGAGTGGCAGCCGATCCTGCACAATCAAAGCAAGACGCTGGAACAGGTGCGAGGAGGCTCAAAACGTTAAACTGGAAATTTCAGCTTATATATTAATAGGAAGGAAAATACAAAGGCGCGGCAGATTGCTGCGCTTTTGTATAAAATGCCGGAAAAGGAGAACAGAGGCATAGGTTTGTGTGGATATGGTCCATTTTGTGGAGTGCAGCTGCAGTGCTGCTGGGCAGCATGGGAATATGGGTACGGCAATGGGAAAAAGCAAAAAAGAAACGGTGCACAGGAAAGACGTAGGCAAGGGTAGAGGAAATTGTACAAGAAAATTGGAAAGATAGGTGCTGCTATATTCCGATCATTTCCTATCATTTCCTATCAGACAAACATGCATTGCTTTAGAGTCAGAGGCTCTGCCAACAGGTACCCGCAATATACAGCGGGTCAGTTGGTTGAACTGTATTATAATCCGCAGGATGCGCAGGAATTTCTGTTACAAGAACAATTGCGGCCGAGTGTCGGAAATGATTTGTTTGCCTCGGCACTGATCTGCCTGCTGCTGGCCTGCCTGAGTCCGGTGTTCGTCGGGTTTTTAAAATAAGATGCCGGGCTCAACCGGTAAATCAGCTGCCGAAAAAGGATTGGCGCAATTTTCGCAATGTTTTTTGCAGGATGCGGGAAATCTGTACCTGAGAAACGCCGATCAGGGAGGCTATTTCGCTCTGCGTCTTATCTGAAAAGTAGCGCAGCAGTATGATCTGCCGTTCCCGCGGCGTCAAAAGCGAAAGCTGCTCTTTCAGCAATAACTTATCGATGCAGAAGTCGTCCTCCTGTGCCGGCAAGGTATCGCCTAAAGTGGAAGAATCGGGTTGATCTTCGAAAATCGGTTCTTCGATAGAACGCGGGATACGGCATGCATCCAATGCCAAAACGACTTCTTCGGGTGGTATCCCGGCGGCCTGTGAAAGTTCTTCCAGAGTCGGTTCCCGGCCGGAGGCTTCTTTTAGCTGCTCCTGCAGTGAGAACAATAAGGACGCTTGCTGTTTTAAGTGCCTGCTGACTTTTAGTGGGCCGTCATCTCGTAAGAAGCGGCGGATTTCACCGGTAATCATAGGTACGGCGTAAGTTGAAAAGCGCACCCCAAAAGAAGGGTCGAACCCTTCAATCGCTTTGAGCAGCCCCAGGCTGCCCAATTGAAACAGATCTTCATATTCCGAGCCGCGCCCCAAAAAGCGTTTGACAATGCTTTTAACAAGCGGCGTATTTTGCAGAACTAATGCCTCACGAGCCTGACCATCTCCCGATTGAGCCCGATGCAGCAGAGAGAGCGTCTGCTCATGAGAGGGCAGCATGGGCAGCGGCCTCCGCAGAAGAAATTGGAATGATTTTTTCCAAACGTACTGTAGTACCCCGACCCGGTTGGGAGTGTACCACTACCCGATCCATAAAGGATTGCATGACAGTAAACCCCATGCCGGAGCGTTCTTCACAGTTGCCGGTAGAATAAAACGGCTGCATAGCCTGCTGAATATCCTCGATGCCTTTGCCAAAATCCTGTATTTCAAAAGTTACGGTGTCTCCGCTGATTTTTCCACGCAAAATCACTTTGCCGGTTTTGAGACCATATGCATGAACGACTACATTGGTGACTGCTTCGGAAACAGCAGTTTTGATATCCGAAATATCTTCCATCGTGCAGTCAAGGCGGGCGGCAAAAGCGGCGGCACAGACTCGGGCGAAGGCCTCATTTTGCGAAGTGGCTGGGAAAATCAATTCCATATAATTATCCGTATTCATGTTTCCTCCGAAAATTACGAAATTTTCTCTATGATGCTGTATAAGCCAGACATGCGAAACAGTTTGTCCACATAAGGGTTTACATTTTTTACAAACAGGCGCATGCCTTTTTCTTTTAATTTTTTATAGCGCCCAATCAACAGCCCGATTCCGGAACTGTCCATTAAAGTAACCTGGGCAAAATCGAGGATCAGATTGCCGCGGCTGCGGGCAATGGCGCGATCCAACTGTTGCCGGATCGCTTCCGTGTTATGATGATCCAGCTCTCCTTCCAACGCAATGCAAAGAGCACGCATCGTTGTTTTCTGCATAAAATACCTCCTTCAATTGCCATGCAATAATATTCACGCTTTGAAGCGAAAATCCTTGAACGAAAAAGCACTGCTTTTGCCGGAATACTGCGAATGTGCATATTTTTTTATGCGTTGGGAAGAATTTCCTTATGAGTGGAAAAAAGAACAGCAGAAAGCCCGGCGTTTTCAAAAAAATCATAGGGGCGTTATTAGTATGTGCAATTTGCGGAGGAATATTCGTTGCCGCATATATTTTCGGGATTGAAGAATGGCAGGAATTCGATCCGGCTCAGGCGGCACAGATGCAGCTGTGTACAACTCTATACGATGCAGAAGGGAATCCGTTTCAGGAGTTGTATAATACAGAGCGGCGCTATTATGTACAGATAGAAACTTTGCCGGCATATGTTGCGCAGGCGTTTATCGCCATAGAGGATGCTCGCTTTTATGAACATTCCGGTTTTGATCTGGTGCGCATTGGAGGAGCTCTTTGGGCAGATCTGCGCAGCGGCAGTTTTTCACAGGGAGCAAGCACTATCACGCAGCAGCTGATTAAGCTTTCCTACCTGAAAAATGAAAAAACGGTTACGCGTAAGGTCGCGGAAATTCTTATGGCGATCAAATTAGAAAAGAAATATTCCAAAGATGAAATATTGGAACTTTATCTGAATCGTGCGTATTTTGGCAACGGCGCTTATGGAGTGGAGACTGCTGCGCGGGAATACTTTGGAAAAACAGCCATGGAGTTGACTCTGGAAGAAGCGGCTATGTTGGCCGGGGTTGTCAATTCCCCTTCAAGATATGATCCGCGCAGCCATTATGAGGCTGCAAAAGGACGGCAGGAACTGGTGCTTGCCCAGATGTGCGAACAGGGTTTTATTTCGCAGGAGCAGGCGGAGGAGGCAGGGCAGATATCGCTCGTAGTAAAGGAAAAAGAAGAATTTACCTATCAATATGGGTTCTACACCGATAAAGTAATTGATGATGCAGCAAATTTGCTGACTCTGACTTATACGGAACTGATGGAAGGGGGATATCAGATATATACTTATCTGGAACCGGAGCAGCAGATATATTTGGAACAATATAGTCAGGATAGCGAAGGATTTCCGGCGGCGGCAGAGGATGGCGAGCTGTGCCAGTGTGCGGCAGTAGTGCTTTCGGCAAAACATAATGGAATCACTGCCATGATTGGCGGCAGAACACACGAGACACGCCTGGCATTCAATCGAGCCTGTGCCATGCGGCGGCAACCCGGTTCAGCGATTAAACCGATTATGGTTTACGCACCGGCTATCGAATATCTGGGTTATGAGACGACTTCTCTGCTGATGGATCAGCCGGAGGATTTTTTGGGCTATACGCCGCGCAATGCAGGAGATACCTATCGGGGATGGGTAACGCTGAGAGACGCTGTTGCCTACTCGATCAATTTGCCGGCAGTGAAGCTGTTGAACGAAGTCGGAGTGGGCAAGGCAAAAAATTATGCCGGCAGTGTGGGAATTCCTTTTGAAGAAAAGGACAAAAACCTTTCTCTGGCACTGGGGGGCTTTACAACCGGTGTTTCTCCTCTGGAATTGGCGGCTGCCTATATGCCTTTTGCTTCGGGCGGTTATTACGATGCAACGAGTACTGTCTGTAAAATTGTGGACAGTAAGGGGAATATTGTTTATGAACGGGAGTCACAGGCAAAAAGTGTGCTTTCAGAGCAAACGTCCTTCTTGATGAGCTCGCTTTTACGATCGAGTGTAGAATACGGCACTTCCAAAGCGCTGGCGCAGACGGGCATCCCGCTTTGTGCCAAGACGGGAACCAGCACTTATGATGATGCCAGCAATAATAAAGATGCGTGGATCGTAGCGTATAATCCGGAATATATTGTCTGCTGCTGGATAGGCTTTGATAATCCTGATGATTCTCACTATCTGGAAAAGGGAGTTACCGGAGGCACTTATCCAGCGAAAATGGCTGCGGGGATTTTTTCGAAGATTTATGAACAACGGGAGGCTCCGGATTTTACAGTGCCATCCAGTATCGCGGCGATTGAAGTAGATGCCTATCAGTTGAAAGAAAATCTGGAGTTGCGCCCTGCCTCATCGGAGCGGGAGAGTCAGGCGGAATACTACGTCAGAGAGCGAATTCCCGAAGCTTTGAGCCCTAAGGCATCCAATATGCAGGTGAGTACGAAAAAGGGCTATCCGCTGATTCGCTTTTCGGGTTACAGCAAATATACCTATGCGTTGGAGCGAAAAGAGGTGGGAGAGAGCGATTTTACTCTGATTGCCCGGCTGGAAGGCGGAAAGAGTTATCACGATAAGGAGGCAGAGCAGGGAAAAACATATGTCTACCGGCTGACTCCGGAAGAATACTATACACCGCAGTACGAAACGATCTATTTGTATATTCCCAGCTAAAAAGCAGGTGCTTTCCTGCTTTTTTTGCCGTTCCGGCAAAAAAGACGCCGGAATCAAAGGAAAGGCGGGCGAATTTCCGGATTTATGCTATAATAAATATCATATTTAGTTGAAAGAAGATACCGGCCTGAAAGGAGAAATGATATGAATGGAGAATGGTCACTGAATGCCTTATACAGCGGATATGAAGATCCGGCTTATTTGGCGGATGAACAAAAGGCAGATGTGTTGGGAGAACAGATTAACGCTTTGGCGGATACTTTGGAAGAACGAAATGAAAGGGAAAACCTGTTGGCTGCCCTGCCTCTGCTGGAACAGGAAGCAGATCTGTATGATAAACTGTTCAATTTCAGTGCACTGCGCCAGGAAGCCAATACGGCAGATGAAAAGAGTGCTTCCCGATTGGGCAGCTTAAGTCAGAAAAACAGCAGAACGACAAAGGCGAAAACACGTATCTTTTCCTATATTGCACGGATCCCGGAATCGGAAATGGAAGCACTGATTGCGCAGGAGCCGCTGCTGCAGGAATATCGCTATTATCTGCAATGCATTCGGGAAGATGATCGCTATTTGCTGAACGGGGATGTGGAAGAGGCGTTGGCAAAGTATGGAATGAGCGGCGGGGATGCCTGGTCGGATTTGCAGGCTTATCTGACGTCTTCTGTCAAAGCGGATTATCAGGGAAAACCACTTACCCTTTCTGCAGTGCGCAATCTGGCATATGACGCGGATCCGGAGGTGCGCAGACAGGCCTATGAAGCAGAATTGGCCTGTTATGAGAAAATCAAGGACGCAGTCGCTTTTTCTTTGAACAGTATCAAAATGCAAGCTATCAGCGAATGCGAGTTGCGCGGATTTGCTTCGCCGTTGGAAAAAACGCTGCATGAATCGCGCATGCGCCGAGAGACGCTGGACGCACTGCTGGAAGCAATGCAGGAATATATGCCTAAATTTTGGGAATACCTGCGGGCAAAGGGCAGAGCACTGGGGCATGCCGATGGATTGCCGTGGTATGATCTGTTTGCACCCATGGGCAGCAATGGAAAGAAATATACCGTAGAAGAGGCGGAAGCATATTTGCTGCAGGTATTCGGCGCATTTAATCCCAAAATGGCGGAAATTATGCATAAAGCTTTTCGCGAGGAGTGGATCGATTTCTTCCCGCGGGAAGGAAAAGTGGGAGGTGCCTTTTGTGCCGGGATTCCCGCTATCCGGCAATTCCGCATTCTGACTAACTTTGACGGCAGCTTCAACAGCATCACGACGCTCGGGCACGAGCTCGGGCATGGATACCATGATTTTATGGTGCAGGAAAACCGGCCGCTGAACCGCAGCTATTCCATGCCGGTGGCAGAGACGGCGTCGACCTTTAATGAAAACGTGATTCTGGAAGAAGCGTTGGAAAAGGCAGAAGATAAAGAGGAACAGTTGGCTCTCGCAGAAGGGGAATTGATGGAAGTCACTCAGATTATCTGCGATATTTACTCGCGTTTTCTGTTCGAACAGGAAGTCTGCGCGCGGCGCAAGGATGAATTCCTTTTTGCCGATCAGCTTTGTGAATTGATGCTGAAAGCCCAGAGACAGGCTTATGGAAACGGCATTGCCGCCGATACGCTGCATCCTTATATGTGGGTTTGCAAGAGTCATTATTATGGACCGGATCTGGCATTTTATAATTTCCCGTATGCTTTTGGCGGATTGTTTGCGCGTGGTTTGTATGCGAAATATCGGGCGGAGGGAAAGAATTTCCTGCCGAAATACGATGCCATGTTGCGGGCAACTCCCACTGCCAGTGTCGAGGAAGCGGCTGCAATCTGCGGTGTGGACGTGACGGATAAGCAATTCTGGTTGAGCAGCCTGCAGTCGTATACGCCAACGATTGAGCTCTTCAAGCAATTGACCGGGCAATGCTGACGGCAGCTGTTGACTGAAGGTGCAAAGGTCAGAGAATGATATGGAAAAACGCGAGTTGATGCACCGTTTTGCGCAGAGTAAGGAAGAAGAACTGCTGATTGGCCGGTTATTGGATCTGGCCAGGCGGGCCGAAAAGGGTTATGCGGTTTACAGCCGTTTTTTGAATCCCCATGAGCGGGCCATTGCAGAGCGGACTCTGCGAGCAGCCGGGATAAACTTTCGGTTGGAAGGCGGATATCGGGAAGCGGAGCGGGCTATCCTTGCCTTTTTACCTGAGTATTTACAGGAAGCACAGGAGGACCCGCAGTTCCCTGTTTGTTTGCTCTCTTTGCAGATCAAAGGGAGCGATTTCGGAAAAAAGCTGACCCATCGGGACTATTTGGGCTCTCTGATGGCTTTGCGCATTGAACGGGAAATGATTGGGGATATTCTGGTACAAGAGACGGGGGCGTACCTGTTTTTGTTGAAACAGGCAGCACAAGTCGTACTGCAGGAATTGAAAAAAATAGGCAGCCACGGAGTAGAGATAAAGGAGCTTTTACTGACGCAGGCAGAGGTGGTAGAAGCGGAAAAAGAGGAATTGAGGGTGTTTGTCGCTTCTATGCGGCTGGATACGATTGTGGCAGAAGGGTTTGGGTTGTCCCGTTCGCAAGCAGCAGCACAGATTGAATCCGGGTCAGTGTCGTTACGGCATTGTGAATGTATGCGCCCATCTGCTGAAGTAGGAGAGGGGGATGTGATTTCCCTAAAAGGAAGTGGGCGCGTGACGGTGGGGAAAGTCGGCGGAATCAGTCGTAAAGGCCGCCTGTGCCTCAGCCTTTATCGGTGGAAATAGATTTCCGAAAATCGGATAGAAGGAAGAAAGCGGTTGTCGGTATGCCTGCCAAAAAGCAGGCATGAGAAAAAGCCGGCAGGCAACCGCTATAAGAAATCATAGCAACAGGAAATACGACGGCAGCGGCGGTTTCCTGTTGCTGTTTTTTTGAAGCAGGGATGTAATGAAGGCTGATGCGATAGGAAATTTGCTGTCGCGTATATTACTGTAAAATAAAAATCGTCATAAAGAGATAAAAAATCAAAAAAAAGACTTGGCAAATATAATTTAGTATGCTAAAATGCTAATATGATGCACGAAGGTGCGAAGGTTTTAAGTATTGAAAGGTAAAAAATCGTTATGAAAAAAAGAGTACTGGCAATTTTAATGGCATTGGCTATGGTGGCACTCTGTGCGGCTTGCGGCAAAAAGGAACCGGTTGTTGATTATACAACGGCAGAGGGTATCAGCGGTGCGACCGTTGTGGCAGAGCAGGAATCTGCAGGAGAAACGGTAATTGCGGAAGATGCATTTTTTGCAAAAGCGGAATATACTGCTGTGGAATCGCAGGCCAGAGCTTTGATGGAAGTTTCGGCAGGGACGGCAGATGCCGCAGTGGTAGACTATGTCATGTCGATTGGCTCGATCGGGGAAGGCACCGATTATGAGGATTTGCAGCTGGTAGAGGGTGTGGAATTTGCTCCCGAAGAATACGGAATTGCTTTCCGTAAAGGCTCGGATATGGCCTATATGGTGAATATGGCAATTGCTGAGCTGAGAGAAGAGGGAAAATTGCAGGAAATCGCTGAAACATACAAACTGGAAGATTTGATCACGGCGGATGCGGACTTTGAACCAATTCAGCAAGCTGATTCTGATTGGGAGTATATTCGGAACAAAGGCGAACTGATTATTGGTATCACATTGTTCCAGCCTATGAACTATTATGATGATAATGGAGAATTGATCGGCTTTGAAACAGAATTTGCCAAAGCGGTCTGTGATAAGATGGGCATAAAGGCAGTGTTCCAGGAAATTTCTTGGGCGGCGAAAGAGACGGAACTGGAAGCAAAAAATATTGACTGCATTTGGAACGGCATGACGATCACCGATGAACGCCAGGAAGCAATGAGTCTTTCTATTCCCTATATGCGCAACAAACAGGTGCTGATTGCGAAAGTAAAATAAAGTTCAGGAGAAACCGATATGTCTTTTTCGCAGGTGACAGCCAACCTTTTGGCCGGCTTTCTGGAAAACTGCAAATTATTTGCACTGACGCTGCTATTTGCGCTGCCGCTGGGGCTGCTCATCACGATGGGGTCGATGAGCCGCTTCCGGCCGCTGCGTTGGCTGAGCCGCGGTTTTGTATGGATCATCCGGGGCACACCGCTGATGCTGCAACTTTTTGTGGTGCTGTATGCACCGGGACTTATTTTTGGCACGCCGATGAAATCGCGTATGACAGCGGCCCTGGTTGCTTTTGTGATCAACTATGCGGCCTATTTCTCGGAAATCTATCGCGGCGGTATTGAAAGTATTTCCAAAGGACAATATGAAGCGGGGCAGGTGCTGGGATTGACCAAAGCGCAGATTTTCTGGAAAATCATCTGCATGCAGGTGGTAAAGCGCATTGTCCCGCCCATGAGCAATGAAGTGCTCACGTTGGTAAAGGATACCTCCCTGGCCCGCGTAATTGCCATTCCCGAAATCATTATGTCGGCAGAACGCTTTGCCGGCAAAGGCCTGATTTGGCCGCTGTTTTATACCGGAGCGTTTTTCCTGCTGTTCTGCGGTGTGTTGACCGTTGTTTTCTCCCGCATAGAAAAAAAGCTGGATTATTATCAGGGGTGAACCATGGCGATTTTGGAAGTAAAAGATTTGCACAAGAATTTTGGTAAAACAGAAGTGCTGAAAGGCATTGATTTTTCCATAGAACAGGGGCAGGTGCTGGCTATTTTAGGATCTTCCGGCAGCGGAAAGACCACGCTGCTGCGCAGCCTGAATTTTTTGGAAATGCCGGAGCGCGGCCAGATTCTGTTGCGGGATGAAATGCTGTTTGATTTTGGCTGCAAAGCGCAGTTGACGGATGCGCAGATTCGGGAAAAGCGTTTGCATTTTGGATTGGTCTTTCAATCATTTAATCTGTTTCCCCAATATAGCGTATTACAAAATATTACTTTAGCCGTAAAACTGCTGCAAGGCGTGAAGCGCAGGCAAAAACAAAAACTGATGGAAATCGAGGAAATAGCTAAAGGGCTGCTGGCGCGAGTGGGGCTGTTGGATAAGATGAATGCTTATCCATGCGAACTCTCGGGCGGACAGCAGCAGCGTGTTGCGATAGCACGGGCATTGGCACTGAAACCGGATATACTTTGTTTTGATGAACCGACCAGCGCCCTGGATCCCGAGTTGACGGGAGAAGTGCTGAAGGTGATTCGGGAATTGAAAGACGCCGAGACAACTATGATTATCGTCACGCATGAGATGAATTTTGCCCGTCATGTGGCAGATAAGATTTTGTTTATGGCAGATGGTGTGATAGAAGAGGAAGGTACTCCGGAACAGATTTTTGAAAGACCGCGCAGTGAAAAAACGCGCAGTTTTCTCAATAAAATTTATGAATGAGATCAATTTTGAAAAAAGAGTCTCTCACATGCACGAGAGACTCTTTTGATATTGTTTCAGTTGGAGGAAGCATCTGCCGACAGGGACTGCAATAAGGCTTCCAGCTTTGACGCGGGCAGTGCCGAATATTCCCGATGAACAACGGTATAGTTTTCATCAATCAGTATAGTGGTGGGAAGCGAATAGACCTGATAAGCCTGCATGCCGGCCAGATCCAGGTCAAAATAGGCGGGAAAACGGAAATTATTTTCCTGCAAAAAGGATTTGGCTGCAGCTTCTGTTTCGCGGGTACCATCCGTAAGATTCACTATGATAAATTGTATTTCAGATCCATAAAGTTCGTAAAGTTGTTGAAAGTTGGGTAATTCTTCCCGGCAGGGAAGGCACCAGCTGGCCCAGAAATGTAAAACGATGGGCTTGCCTGAAAAATCCGCAAGTTGTATCTGATTGCCCTGCGCATCATAACAGGTAAAATCAGCGGCGGATACAGCAGAAATCACACTGCGCTCGGATTCGGGCGGAGTATGATTTTGGGCGGCGGTCAAAAAACGATAGGAAAACAGCGCCAATGCTATCAGCAGAATAAAACAGAGAATGATCCAGAGAAGCCTTTTGTTAGACATGGGGTTGAAATCCTCCTTTAAGAAAGTAAATTCAGAACACGGTTCATTATGCCGGCCATCATCAGGATTCCCAATATAATAAGGAAAATGCCGCAGATCAGCTGTATGGCACGATAGTGTTTTTTGATGAAAGAAATCGTCTGCTTAAGTTGATCAATCAGCAAGGCACTCAGCAGGAAGGGAAATCCAAGCCCTATAGAATAGCACAGCAGCATTAGAATGCCGCGCAGCATGGAACCTTTTTGTGCGGCCAACAACAACGCTGAGCCGAGAAAAGCTCCGGCGCAGGGTGTCCAGCCCAGAGCGAAAATCATGCCGAACAGCAGCGAAGAGAAGAATCCGAATTTCTGGATTCCGATATTCCACTGGTGAGTGCGATTCAGAAACGGTATGCGCAGCAAACCGGTATAGTTAAGGCCGAACAGCACAATCAGCGCACCGCAAATCAGGTTGACTGCTGTTTGATGAGAACGCAGCAAACTGCCGATGGAACCGGCAAAAGCTCCCATCAGAGTGAATAGCAGGGTAAAGCCCAGCACAAACCCGGAAGCATGCCAGAACGTCCTGCGGGTATTTGCTTCCTCTTCACCGGCAAAGTAGAAGAGATATAGTGGCAGCATGGGCAGCAGGCAGGGAGAAATAAAAGTGATGATTCCTTCCAAAAAGGAAACCAGATAATCCACGGTTACAATCACCTCCTTGGGTCTGTGATTTCATCATAGCAGAAAGGAGCAGAGTTTGACAATGGCAGAATGCATGGTGCTTTATGGAACACTTGCAGAAAAGGGAATATACCGGTAAGTGAAATTGGCAGGAAAGGGAGGGAAGAAGAAAGAAAAATTCCAATATATGACAAAGTTGTAAATTGAAGAAAAAGGCCGAAAAAAAGCAATTTTTTTAAAAAAGTACTTGCATTTTTGCAAAATAAGATGTAATATAATCGTAACAAAGTTGTAATAACTTGGAAGTTCAATTGGTCAAAACTTTTTTCTTTTCTTATATATGCAAATTTTACAAAAGGCATGCACTTCGGTGCATGTCTTTTGTAATGGAATGAATTGGCTCAGGTGTAATGTTTGCGCATGTTTTTGAGTGCGGATTTTTCCAGGCGGGAAACCTGTGCCTGGCTGATGCCGATTTCTTTGGAAACTTCCATTTGCGTTTTTCCGGCAAAATAGCGCAGATAGATGATATTTTTTTCCCGCTCATTCAGCTTGGAGATGGCATCGGAAAGGGCGATGGAAGAGAGCCAGTTTTCATCGGAAAATTTTTCGTCGGAAAGGCTGTCCAATACATACAATGTATCGTCTCCATCCTGATAAATGGGTTGGGATAAAGAGATTGGGTCGGCAATGGCATCCAGTGCGTAGACCACTTCTTCCACTGCCATACCCATTTCTCTGGCGATTTCGTCGACGGAAGGCTCCTGCATATTTTTTTCCATCAGTGCGGTTTTGGTTTGATAGGCTCGGTAAGCGGTATCCCGCAGAGAGCGGCTGACCCGCAACAAATTATTGTCGCGCAGATAACGACGGATTTCTCCGATAATCATAGGGACCGCATAGGTGGAAAATTTGACTTTCATATTGATATTGAAGTTGTCGATGGCTTTCATCAGACCAATACAGCCGATCTGAAAAAGGTCATCCAGATTTTCCCCGCGCATGGCAAAGCGCTGCACAATGCTCAGCACTAATCTCAGATTTCCCCGAATAAATTCTTCGCGTGCCTGTTGGTCGCCCGCATATATTTTACGAAAATAGCTTTCCAGCTGCTGCTCGGGAATGATTGGCAGCTTGGAAGTATCTACGCCGCAGATTTCCACTCTCAAAGACATCTCGCAGTTTCCTCCTGTATGTACAAAACTTATTGAAGATAGCATTGCCATTTGGAAGAAAAACTATACCGTAAGCAGGACGGCGAAATATGCGGCAAACGGTGCTTTTATATCAATTTCTGTATGTCGCTGCGAATGCGGCGGATAATACGCTTTTCCAATCGGGAAATATAGCTTTGAGAAATACCCAGAATATCTGCTACCTGTTTCTGCGTGTGTTCCTGATAGCCGGAAAGCCCGAAACGCATACTGATAATCTGTTTTTCACGCGCAGGCAGCAGAGCGATGGCATCGTCGATCAGGAGGCGCTCGATACCGCCCTCGATTTCCTGATAGACGGCATCCGGTTCAGTTCCCAGAATATCCGAAAGAAGCAGTTCGTTGCCATCCCAATCCGTATTGAGTGGCTCATCCAGAGAAACCTCGTTTTTCACACGGGAACTTCGCCGCAGAAACATGAGGATTTCATTTTCGATACAGCGGCTGGCATAAGTAGCCAGTTTGATGTTTTTTTCGGCGTTAAAGGTATTGACGGCCTTAATAAGGCCGATGCTGCCGATGGAGACGAGATCCTCCAGATTAATACCGGTATTATCGAATTTGCGGGCAATATAGACGACCAGGCGGATATTCCGCTCGATGAGGGATTGCCGGATATCCGCGCCGCCTTCCGAAAGGCGGCTGATGAGGTATGCCTCCTCTTTTTTACTGAGCGGCGGTGGGAGAGCTTCACTGCTTCCCATATAGTGCAGGCGGCGGCGAAGAATCAGACACTTGAGCAGTTTTTCCCATAATAGATTGTGCAGACGATACATGATGAAACTCCTTTGCATAACAGATTGAAATTCAACCGGGCAAATGACCGGAAAAATGAAGCGGATGCAGGCGCAGCCGCGGAGAGAGTAGGGCATTGTATGGAGCGGGCAGTGACAGCTCGCCAAGTGCAATATAGGCTTTGATGCTGTAACTGCGCCCGTGGAAATGCAGAGTCAGTGCTTCGGGTGCGAAAGCATATAAAGAAGCGGAGCCTGTGGCAGTGCTGCAGGCAAAAGTGCGTATGGGCAATTGCGCTTCTCCGGGGTTATACAATTTTTGCAGTTCCTCGGCCGAAAGCTGTTTACTGAGCGCATTGCGCTCCATGACGATGACACCGCCGCCACCTGCGTCCTGCAGACAATTGCCGGTATCAACTAAGGCTTGCAGCCAAATGGTATGGCCGTAGAGGCGAAAGGAGAGCTGATAGCGGCGATTGGGTTGCGGATAAGTTTGTCTGGCCAGAAATTCTGCCAGTACACATAGCAGACATATGCCCAGCAGCAAGTAACGCAGCAATGGAAATTGCGCGGAGCCGATGAGATAACCATTTTGTGTGCACAGAAATGCAAAAAGAATTCCCCCCAACAAAAAAGAAACGAGAAAAAACAACAGCAGGCGGCGCAAATACAGGCGGAATGGACGTATGCCTAAGGGCAGGCACAGCAGGCTTGCTACAGGAATTTTGATCCAGGGAGAGGTGAGCCAGGGCAAGGGTAATGCCAAGGCACTGTATAGGCCGCCGATGGCGGCGCCGGCCAGCAGACGCAAAAAATTTACTCTTTTTTCTGAAATGCGGCAGCAAAAAAAGAGTAAAACAAAATCTAATAAAAGGTTATCCAAAAAGACGAGTTCGAGATAAATCTGTTTCATTGGTAAAAAACTCCTTGGTCGGTGCGTTCAGTATAACTTATGGCAAGTTGGAAAAATGTAGAACAGAGCCGTGAGGAATCTGCGAATTGTGCATAAAAATATTGAGAAAAGCAAAAATGAAGTATATACTATAAAATGGATTGGTAGTGTCTGAGGATTGAAGCGCGATAGAGGTAAATACAATGGCAATAAGAAAAACAAAAATTGTGGCAACCCTGGGGCCGGCAAGCGACACGCAGGAAAAAATGATGCAGCTGATACAGGCCGGTATGGATGTGGCGCGAATGAATTTTTCGCACGGAACCCATGAAGAACAACTGGCTAAGTTCAAGGCATTAAAAAAAGCGCGTGAGACGTTGGGGCGGCATGTTGCAATCCTGTTGGATACCAAAGGACCGGAAGTGCGCCTGGGGCTGTTCGAGGGTGGCAAAGCCGAATTGGTCAAAGGGAATTCCTTTATC
>QANA01000043.1 GCA_003149735.1 Clostridiales bacterium
AAGTTTCTGCTTATCTATATGCGGATGGGAAGGAAAATAGAAGTGTTTTAAAAATTTTGGGTATAAGCGGCAATTTATGTAAATAAAATCTGTATAGATATGATGCATAAATCAATGGATAGGAGGGCGGAAACGTGCAGCAGGAACGACAGGCACGCCATGGTTGGAGTGAACAGGAGCGACAGGCTCTTTTTTTGGCAGCGGAGCAGGCAATGCAGGAACATATACCGATAAAACGTGTTTTTGAACATTTTGCAATGCGTACAGGCAGAAAAGCCAACAGCGTCCGCAACTACTATTATACGGAACAAAAGCGGAGACAACCCGGTCATAAAGCTTCTTTTATACCTTTTGAGGAACAGGAGCTGGAAAGGATGTTGGAAGCCATGGTTCGAGGGCGAGCGCAGGGAAAATCGGTGCGCAGCATTGCACTGGAATTAAGCGGCGGCGATGAGCGCGGCATGCTGCGGTTTCAAAATAAGTATCGCAGTTTGATGAAACGGGATCCCGGGCGGATTCTGAAAAAGGAGCAGGAACTGCTGCACGATGTCGGGCAGGATACAGGAAGAGAGTCGACCCGACAGACACAAAAGGACCAACAGATGCACCGCTTTATGAGAAATATTGTGCGCAGCGGCAAACATGGGGTATTGCTGTTGGCCGGCCTCAATGGCTTGCTGGAGGGTGGTAGCAGAGGAGATAGGGCGGCAGAAGAGGCCTTGGGAGAGTTAGCTGCGCTGAATCGCGCGTTTGTACAGCAAGATGGTATGGCGCGCATTTCGGTACTGGAAGAATATGTTGCGTCACTGCAAAAATGTCTGGAGAGAATCGATAAGGCATAAAAGGTTACTGTTTGGTTAAAGTATATTTATTGAAAAAAGCAGCCGTTTGTGTATAATAGCAATCAGATTCTATTGCGGAGGAAAGTAGCCATGCGGATCTGTGTTTACGGTGCAGCCAGTACGGAATTGGCGGAATATTATTTGCGGGATGCCTTTTTATTGGGAAAGTCACTGGCTGATAAGGGGATTGGGCTGGTCTTTGGCGGCGGTGCAACCGGTGTGATGGGAGAACTGGCACGCGGTGCTGCGGCTGGCGGCGGTGAAATCATCGGCGTGAGCCCCCAATTTTTTCAGGCAGACGGAGTTTTATACGATCATTGTACGCAGCTGATTTATACGGAAACGATGCGGCAACGCAAGCAAAAGATGGAAGAACTGGCAGATGCTTTTATTATGTTGCCCGGAGGCATGGGAACGCTGGAAGAATTTTTTGAAATACTGACCCTTAAGCAGTTGGGACGGCATACGAAAAGCATTGCAGTACTCAATACACATGGATATTATGATGCACTGCAGGTCTGGATGGAACAGGCGATTGCAGAAGGATTTATGCGGGAAGCTTGCCGGACGCTTTATTTTATAAGTAACAGGATAGAGGACGTGCTGCAATATGTCTGCGTCGAGCAGGAGCAGCCGCCACGGATATTGGCAGATTATAAAGCTGTTCGTATGCAGGAAAATTTAACAGAAAAGTGAGGTTGTATATGCAAGTACAAAAGAGAAGTGAAATCGAAGAAAAATATAAATGGAAACTGGAAGATATTTTTGCCAGCGATGCGGATTGGGAAGCAGAGTTTGCACAGGCAGAGGCATTGCTGCCGCAGCTGGAGGCGCAAAAAGAGTGCATTACGCGCGATACACAGAGTATGCTGGCTGGATTAAAGCTGATCGATCAGGCTTCATTGCTGCTGGAGCGCCTGTATGTCTATGCGCGTATGCGGCGGGATGAGGATGGCGCCAATTCTTTTTATCAGGGGCTCTCTTCGCGTGCACAGAGCTTGGCAGTAAAAATGTCGGGCGCATTGGCATTTTTAGAGCCGCTTTTGCTTTCGCTGGATGAGCAGACCATGCAGCGCTATATCGAAGCGCCGGAATTGGCGGAATATTCCTTTATGCTGCAAAATCTGCAACGCTCCAGAAAGCACGTTCTGGATGAACAGAGCGAGCGGCTGCTTTCCATGGCAGGGGATTTTTCGGATGGTGCGCAGGAGATATTTACCATGCTCAATAATGCCGACTTGAAATTCGGCAGTGTGGAGCATAACGGGCAGGTTTATGAATTGACACATGCGAAATATATCGAATTGATGCAGAGCGAAGACCGTGCCTTGAGGGAAAAGGTATACCGGAAATTCTATGAGGCTTTTTCCGGCCATATCAATACCATTGCAGCTACTTACAACACTGCTGTGAAAAAGGATATTTTCTATGCACGGGCAAGAGGCTATGAAAGTGCACTGCATAAAGCTCTGTTTGCGGATAATGTGCCGCCGGAAGTATATCATGATCTGATTCAGGCGGTGCATGATAATCTGGATACCATGCACGAATACGTAAAACTGCGCGGAGAACTGCTGAAAATCGGGGATCTGCAGATGTATGATATCTATGCACCGCTGGTGAGTGAGGCAGATGTTTCCTATTCTTACGAGCAGGCGCATCAATTGGTGCTGGACGCGTTGGGGGCCTTGGGAGAGGACTATACGGCACTGATCCAAAAAGCCTATCGGGAAGGCTGGATCGACGTCTGGGAGACACCCGGAAAACGCAGCGGTGCTTATTCCTGGGGAGTTTATGGGACGCACCCATATGTGCTGCTTAATCATCGGGCTGATTTGGACAGCGTGTTTACATTGGCGCATGAACTGGGTCACGCAATGCATACCTATTATTCGGATCAGGCACAGCCGTATTCCACAGCAGGTTATGCCATTTTTGTGGCGGAAGTAGCTTCGACTGTTAATGAAATACTGCTTACCAGATATCTGCTGCGCACGGTCGAGGATAAAAAGGTGCGCAGATATATCCTCAATCATTATATTGATCAATTCCGAACAACAGTGCTG
Organism: Clostridiales bacterium; assembly: GCA_003149735.1. The sequence goes on from QANA01000043.1 coordinate 2,909, forward strand.
CGGCAGACGATGTTTGCCGAATTTGAGATGAAAGCGCATACACTGGCGGAGCAGGGAGAGGCCTTGACGGTAGAATCGCTCAATCATCTGTATTTGGAACTGAATCGTCAGTATCATGGAAAATATATGGGTGAGGATGAAACGATTCAGTATGAATGGGCGAGAATTCCGCATTTTTATACGGCATTTTATGTTTATAAGTATGCGACCGGTTTTTCTTGTGCAGCAGCGATTGTACGGAAGCTGGAAACCGAGCCGGGAATGTTGGAAAAATACAAACGGTTCTTATCAGCAGGCGGCAGCAATTATCCGTTGGAAATCCTTAAGGAAGCAGAGATCGACGTGGGAGAAGCAGTGCAATTGTGCATGCGGGAATTCCGCGAAGCTCTGGAAGAGTTCCGGGCACTGGCAGAGTAACCATGGAAGAAGTATAAATAAAAACCGGCTGAATTGCCGGTTTTTTGTTTGCTGTCAGAATTATTTGGTGTAGGTCTTACACAAAGAAAGCGTGCCGTTGTGTTCCGGTTCGGAGACTCGGACCTGCTGAGCATCACAGCGGCTGAGGCGGTTGTAGATACAGTCTGTCGCTGCACAGCTGATGAAATCGCTGAGGACGACGGTATTCTGCTCACTCATGCCTGCATGGTGAGCCTGCATATTAACCGCGGTAGCGGCGGAAGGCATTTGTTCACTGACCTGGCTTCGCAAAGATCCGGCCCGTGCATAGGAATTACAATAGGCATCTCCGTACCCCGGCCCTGCATAATACTGCACATCTATGGCTCCGCTTGCACAAGCACCGTTTTGATTATGGATGCAGGAAAGGGAGTCGCACTGAACTCGCTCTATCAAAAGAATGACAACTCCTTTTTTTCAAAATTGGCACACATGCTTTCGCTTTTATGAGTTACGTTGCTGCAGCTGTTGGGCGCGCAGGGCGCTACCTTAATGGAATTCAGCTGACAATAATGATCTGGCGAATTATGCAGGCAGCTTTCGATCTGACAGCGGATCGTCTGTTGTTTCATAAAATACCTCCTTCATGATGCACTGATCATAGCATGCGCAGGTTACAGAAAAATATGAGCACCCGGCATAAAAACTTTTCAGCCATTTTTCGGAAAATCGTTTTTTGTTTTTTTGCAAAAGAATGTAAAAATTTACATGAATATGGTATAATTTTCGCATCTGACAAGAAAAGAGGGATGTATATGCTGAACGCAGTGCAGATTGTGCTGACACTGTTGATCATGATGGCAGTGGGATATTATCTCACCGCGAAAGGGCTGATTACGGCCAAGGTAGCAAAATTCTTATCGCAGTTGGTGCTGTGGGTGGGGGTCCCTGCCTCCAGTATGGATAATATGTTGGGCAGCTTTAGTGCAGATATGCTGAAAGGCGCAGGAATGGCAATTTTGGCGCCTTTTGTAAGCAACTTTATCGGATTTCTCATGGCGGTGCTGGTTGCCCGCTTAATGCGGGTAAAAAAGGGAAGAAAAGGTATTTTTTACCTGATGTTTGCCTTTTCCAATACAATTTTTATTGGTTTGCCTGTTTGTCAGGCGTTGTTTGGTGACAGTTCCATTCCTTATGCCTTGTTTTACTACATGGGAAATACCACTTTGGTATGGACTATCGGTGTCTATTTTATTCAAAAAGATAACCCGGAAGCGGAAAAACAGAAATTTTCGCTGGTTGGCACGCTGAAAAAGATTTTATCCCCCGGAATTGTCAGCTTTGCCATCGGATTTATTCTGGTGATGCTGCGGGTGCAACTGCCGGATTTTGCCATGAAGACGTTCCATTATCTGGCAGCAACCTGTACGCCGTTGGCACTGATGTTTATCGGTTATGTAATCAAAAATACCGGCTTGAAAAATTTGCGCTTTGAAAAAGACACCTGGGGTGTGCTGTTGGGGCGTATCCTGCTGGCGCCGGCGCTGTCTTATGCTGCGTGTTTGCTGTTGGGCGCGCCGATCGATATGAGCCAGGTGTTTATTGTGCAGGCTGCGATGCCCGCTATGTCCAATTCGCCAATTCTGGCAGAAGCTTATGGATCGGATAGCAAGTTCGGAGCGGAAACCATGGCGATCACGACGCTGTTGAGCTTGGTGACCATGCCGCTGATGATGCTGTTGTTCGAAGTCATATTCTAAAAGGAGGGAAAAGGCATGTTGGATGCGGTGCAGATTGTAGTGGCTCTATTTGCCATGATGTCCGTTGGCTATGTGCTGGCGGCAAAAGGCTGGATTGATGAACAGGTGGCGGTATTTATTTCCAAAGTGATTGTGAACTTTGGTGTTCCGGCGGCGGCGTTGGATAATATGCTGCATAATTTTGATCGGGCAATGCTGGGGGAAGCGTTGCTGGCGGCGTTGGTTGTTTTTGGAGCAATTTTACTCTGCCTGCTGTTGGGCAGGGGTATAGCGGCGCTGTTTCATGTTCAGCAGGGTAGAAAAGGTATCTTCACAGTAATGGTGGGCTGTGCCAATACGATTTTTATTGGATTGCCCGTCTGTCAGGCATTGTTTGGGGAAGATGCTGCATCTTACGTACTCATTTATGATATGGCGCATAGCCTGATTTTCTGGACACTCGGCGTATATTTAATGAGTCGGGATGGATCGGAAAAACAGCCATTCTTCTCCGGAAAAACGTTGAAAAAGCTGCTTTCTCCAGGACTTTTGGGATTGTTGGCAGCGATTTTACTGGTGCTGCTGGAAGTAAAATTACCGATTTTTGCAGAAAAGACGTTCAAATATTTCGGCGGCTTGTGCACGCCGTTGGCGTTAATTTATGTGGGTTATGTGCTGTATCGGACCGGATGGAAAAATATGCGCCTGAATAAAGATATGCTGCTGGCTATTTTAGGCAGAGTGGTCCTGGCTCCGGCCGTATTCTATTTGGTAACCAGATTGGTTCGTTTGCCTGCGGAATTGAGTATGGTCTTTGTAACGATAGCGGCTATGCCGGTGATGAATAATACACCGATTGTAGCCGGTGAATATGGTTCGGATAAAGCATTTGGTTCACAGTGCCTGGCATTGACTATGATTTTAAGTCTGCTGACAATGCCCTTACTGATGCTGATTTTTAACGGTTTATATTGAAACGATAATCCTATGAGATGGAGTTTGTTGCTTTGGGCAGGCGGAATTTGTGCGTTATCGATATTGAGTTATTGGGCGATAAAGGTCGTGCGGAGAAGCCGGAAGTGGCTGCATGAACTGGTTGGAGCCATACAGACGGCGGAGCAGGAAGCAGAAGTACGCCCCAAATCTCTCGCCTCCATGGAGCGACTGCTGCTGCCGGATGTGCGGAGGGATTTTCCGGAATATGATGCTCGGCTGATGGCGCGGCGGGTAGAACAGGATGCGCTGTGCTACTATCGTTCTTTACAGAAAAAACAGGTATTATTTGGAGAAACGCAGGGAGTATACAGCTTTCTGCAGAGGATGGAGGAGGCAGTTCTGCGGAATGGAGAAGAGATTGCGCTTCCTCATGTGCACAAGGCAGTGCTATGCAATTACAGCGGGGAGGGTATGCAACGGTTTGTGACCTATCAAGCGGCTTGCCAGTATCAAAACAGAGCTGGAAAAACCATGCAGGTCAGGCTGGAGTTGACTTATATCGCGGCTGGTAAAGCAGATATAGAACAGAATATAAGCGTTTATCAATGCCCTAACTGCGGAGCTCCCATCAGCAGTATCGGCCGAAAGGTTTGCGAATATTGTGGCACGGTGTTGTATCCGGCTGCGCCGCTTAGCTGGATGCTCTTCAGGATAGATGCACAAAAATAGGATTTGGTAAACAGAAAAACCGCACAGCTTCAGCTGTGCGGTTTTTGAATACGGTTTTTCAAAACATCATTTAGCCGGTTTGAGAACGGCGTTGACAATTCTTCCAGGAACAACAATCAGCTTTACGATTTCCATATCCTGGAAATAAGAGGCGTACGTTTCACGAACGTATTGCTCGACCTGCTCTTTGGTATAATCCGAAGGAACAGAGAAACGCTCTTTTACCTTGCCGTTAATCTGCAGAGGATAGACGGTTTCTGCCTTGACCAACAGCTTTTCCTCATAGGTTGGGAAAGGCTGATTGAAAATGCTGTAATCACCGCCCATGCGCTCCCAGAGTTCTTCTGTGAAGTGCGGAGCAAAGGGAGCCATCAACAGCACCAAGGTGCGAACGCATTCTTTGGCAAAAGCGATATCAAATGGCTGTTCGGTGTACTTATAGAGCGCATTGGTCAGCTCCATCATGCGGGCGATAGCCGTATTAAAGGAGAAGAC
>QANA01000032.1 GCA_003149735.1 Clostridiales bacterium
GGGATCTGAGGAAGAGGATGTATACAGCGGAGTGCATAAATTGGGAATTGAGCCATTTGATCAGTGCTTGGATGGTACTTGGCTGGAAGACAAACTGAAATATAGAAAGAAGTCGATTAAGGAGTGCCTTCTGGATCAAAGCATTGTTGCAGGTATTGGCAATATTTATGGGGATGAAATTCTTTTTGCGGCAAATATTTGCCCTTTGTGCAAGCCGGAGGAATTGACAAAGCAGCAGTGGGAAAGGTTGGCTATGGAAACCCCGAGAATCCTGCAGCAGGCAATTCTCAAAGAAGCGGTAACACCGGAACAATATATGGCGGAGGGAGGATTTAACTATCGCAATACTTCCTTTTTTCAGGTATACGGACGCGAAGGCCTGCCCTGCCCTCATTGTACAGAGAAGTTAGTGCGTGTGGTGCTGGCCGGACGCAGCAGCGTATATTGCCCATGCTGTCAGCCGCGTTGAATTGCTGGAATGAATTTTCTTTTAAAATTACCCCGGGGCAGATACCCCGGGGTAAGGATTCTGTTTTCCTAAAACTTAGAAAAACAAAAAAGAGATTATTCATCTGGAGAAATATCCAGATCATCGCCAGCGCAGTGAGCGCCACGGCAGGTTTCTGCTGCTTTCTGAAGTTGCGGGGAAGGGCGGGGCGTATGGATATCATAAAGCTCGCCGATTGCTTCGGCTTCATGTGGGCAGCAAACGCCTGTCGGAGCGATTCCAGTGCATTCCGTAGCGGAAATGGTGGCGTTGATATCATAGAAAGGCAGGGAAGAGAGATCCTGCTCTCTATGAGGTGTTTTGTAATCGCTTTTTTTCATGAAAAAACCTCCTTTTCCGCTTTAATATGTACAAAAAAAATCAAATTATTCTATGCAAATATTCCTTGCTATTTTGAAAAAAAGCGAATATAATTAAAGAGTATTCAGAATGCAATTGATGAGAGCACGGCTTGTAAATTCATTTGTTTTATGATTTACAAGGTGTGTATTTTTTTTGCAGAAGGGATATCATTATATTTTAGGAGGTACCTTCGATGTTTAAAGGTACAGTAAAGTGGTTCAATGCGGAGAAAGGCTTTGGCTTTATTTCCAACAATGATGGCAGCGGTGATGTTTTTGTGCATTTTTCCGCAATTGTTGCCGATGGATTCAAGACTCTGAACGAAGGTCAGCAGGTCACCTTTGATACCGAGCCGGATCCCAAAAATCCCAGCAGACTGAGAGCAGTCAATGTTTGCGCAGCTTAACCTTTGGATAAAATCCTGTCTCGGCAGATTTCGATAAAAGAGTAAGCAGGGGCCGCCCATCCCGAGGTGGCCTTTTTTGTTGGGAAGATTTGACAGGAAAAGGGAAAGAATTGAGTGACAGAAAGTATACAAGCGTAGTATAATTAGTAATAAAATTTTCCGAAAGAGGGAGAAAGAAATGAAAAGTTTTCGGGAATGGAAGCGTGGACATGTCGCTGAAAAAAAGGGCGCACTGGAAGAATTGCGGCTGGCAATAGATTATTATAAAGGAAATGGCTTGCCGCAAAGTTATGAGCAGGCGATTGCCTGGGCAAAAAAGGCCTTGGAACATGGAGAAACGAGAGCTAAGCCTTTTTTGGAAGAGATGGAACGATTTTATGCAGCCGTAAAGGGCGATGCAGATGTGGCATACAGTATTGCTTTGGACTATTTTTATGGCTCGAAAAATTTGCGCAAAGATTATGAACAAGCCCAGAAATTTGCTGAATTGGCATTGGAAAACGGTCATAAGAGTGCCGGATTGTTGCTGGAAGATATAGAGATAGAATTGTTGGAAGAAGAGGACGGTTTCTAATTGGCTTTGCAGCATAAAATTGCGGAGGCATATAGTTCCTTTTTATGGAGACAGGGACTCTTTGGGGCGGCAGTAAAGAAAGCATGAAGAAAAGCGGAGAATCAAGATGGCAAACATCGAGGCATTGGAACGTCATGTAACAGATACCATTAAAGAATGGGAGATGAAACTGGGGGCAATCAATACAGAACTGCGACTGTATTATCCGGCTGTCTCTTTAGAAGAATTACTGGGGTTGCCTCGGGAATGCGAAAAAGAAAAATTGCAGGCAGCCTTGAACGAATTCTGTAGTGCAGTGCGGCCACGATTGGGTAAAATCCTGGTATCCGGGGAAGAGCGCATTTGCCTTACGGTTTCTCCGGAAGGCTGTGCATATGTGAAAAATTTGCCGGATCCTCCTTTTTTACGGGATCTTTTGGCCATTATGACAGAGCCGGCAGCCGGTTTAGCGCAGGTGCAGGCTTTATTTGAAGAATATGCGAAAAGAGCCGGCAGTGCGGTGTGTGAACAAGAAGATCAACAGGATGGCATAGGGCGCGTGTTTTATTTTGCAGATGAGCGTATAGATCCATACGTTTATTGCGTTTCACAGGATGAATTTGGGCTGACTTATCATCGATTTGATCGGAGAGATTTTGCACATCTCACAGACGAACATGAAACAGATTCAAAAGCCTTCTTGTAGGAGAAGGCTTTTTGTTTAAACGGAAAAGAAGTTGTGAGATCACAAAACAAGTTTGACCAATTGTTAACGATAAGAGGTTGTTATAATAGAATGGCGGAAAGACTGTTGCAGATGTTCGGAAAACAGAGGAAAATGAAGTGATTTTTTCAGCGAATAGATGAATTGACAGGCGATTTGACAGTGGTACAATAAGGGCAAAAAGAGAAAAACATACAGACGGAGGTTTTCTATGAAGTGTGCAATTTATGGTGCGGGTTCGTTGGGAACTGTGTTGGGGGCTTATATGAGCCGTGCGGGTCAGGAAGTGGAATTGGTAAATCATAATCAGGCGCATGTAGAAGCTCTGCGGGAAAAGGGTGCACATATTACAGGAACAGTAGAGTTTACGACGCCGGTAAAAGCTATTTTTCCACAGGAAATGTCCGGCCCATATGATGTCATCTTTTTGATGACAAAACAGTTATTGAATTCACAGGTGGTAGCTTTTTTGAAGCCGATGTTGGCGGAAAAAGGTGTGATTGTAACTTTGCAGAACGGAATTCCCGAGCCGGAAATTGCAGAGATTGTCGGTGCAGAACATACAATGGGATGTGTTGTGGAATGGGGAGCTACACTTTCCGCACCCGGCGAAAGCACGTTGACCAGCAGTCCGGATAGTCTTTCCTTCCATATGGGTGGTATGGAAGGCATTACGCAGGAGCAAATGGAAACAGTACGGCGGCTGTTGGAGACAATGTGCCCGGTATATTATGAAACCAATTTGTTGGGAGCAAGATGGTCTAAACTATTGATTAATGCAACCTTTTCTGGATTAGGCACCGTGGTAGGAGGATTGTTTGGTGATGTCAGCGAACAAAAAGATACCCGTAAAGTTGCTGTTCGCTGCATGAAGGAGTGCATTGACGTTGGGCATGCGGCGGGTGCCGTATTTGCGCCTGTGCAAGGAAAAGATATTACCCGGCTTTTTTACTATAAAGGAAGCTGCAAACGATTGTTTGCGCAATGGTTGCTGCCGATAGCTATGAAAAAGCATCGCGCGATAGAGCCTTCCATGCTGCAGGATCTGAAACGGGGAAAAATCTGCGAAATTGATGCGATTAACGGTGTGATTTGTCAGTGGGGAAGAAAATGCGGTATTCCCACTCCGATTAACGACCGAATTGTGGAAATTATAAAAAAGGAACAGGCAGGCGAGTTGCCTCTGGCAAAAGAGAATATCCGTCTTTTTGATGATTTATTATAAAAAAGCGGATATAAAAAGAGAGTTTATGTTACTATTGGGCAAAATTTGTTTTGCCATTTATGGGTACCTCTATTGATTTTAGGCTGCTTTTTTTGACTACTTTAATAAATAGCTCTACGGCTGGAATTTTCTTGGCCGTTCCACTAATTAAATGCCGAACATAAAAATCCATCCAAATCGGATGGATTTTTATGTTCCAATAAACAGGCTGAAGGGAAGGCGAGAAGTTTGTGTGTTGAGAAAGATTATGGTATTCAGGCCTGTTTCTTGTTGACGACTTCCAAAGAAAAGATACTGCTGGGTCGTTTTAACTCGTTTTCAATACCGGTTAGAATATTTTCACATTGTACTGCCAATTCTCGCAGCAAGGCTCGATGTTCCTCGATGCGTTTGCGAGATGCGGCTTCTTTACGATAGGCATCCCCTATAATTTGTTCGCTGCGTTGTTTTGCCTGATCGATCAATTGTTGGCTGGCCTGCTCTGCGCGAACTAAGGTGCTGGATATGGCATCTCGTTCTTTTTGACATGCTTCCAGTTTTTCGTTTAAAGTCCGATTTTCCTCGCGAAGCATAAGGATACGATCCTTTTGTTCTTTGGCGAGTTTCTCATAATCCTGTGTGATTTTTTGAATTTCCTGCGTAAGTTCGGAAGATTTGTTTTTTTTCATAAGCATATTCCATACGCCTCCACGTCAATAGAATTGTAACTTGTCTTTATCATAAACCGATATCGGTGCAAAGAATGGCGATTGATGGCGTGTAGTTGGAAAAAGGGAAAAAGATTATTCTATGTACTTTGGTAAAAATTAGAATTATTAATTTTAAAAAAATCTAATTTTGAGGCAGGAAAAATGAAAAATGCAGCGAATATATTATCTCATAAACATTCAGATGGGTAAAATAACATAAAAGTGTTGAAATGTGGTGAAAATTTAGCCGCTTTGTGAGGAAAAGCATGCTGATTGGTGAATATTCGCATAGTATTGATGCGAAGGGGAGAGTATTTATCCCTGCAAAGTTCCGGGAGGAACTCGGAGAAAATTTTATTGTGACAAGAGGCACTGAAGAGTGTCTGTTTGTGTTTTCTCCGGAAGCATGGAAAGAATTCGCCGGTAAGCTGCAGCATATTCCGGTAACGGATGTGGAAGCACAAAAATTCCTGCGACTGCAATTTGCTTCTGCGATGGATTGTACTCCAGATAAGCAAGGGCGGATTCTTCTGCCGAGCAGATTGAGAGAGCATGCAAAATTGGAAAAGGAAGTAGTAGCAATTGGAGTGATGAGCCGGGTAGAGCTTTGGTCCAAAGAAGGCTGGGAAAAATATAACTCCTATGGATCTGAAGAATATGAAACGGCTTTAAGAAAACTTTCGGAGTTAGGTATATGAGCGCAGAATTTACCCATACAACCGTGCTGTTGGAAGAAACGGTTGCACAACTTCCACTGAAGACCGGAAAAATTTTTGTAGATGGCACCATGGGCGGCGGCGGGCATAGTGAGAGAATCTTGCAGTGCTCACAAGCCAAGCTGATTGCTGTTGATAAAGATGATCAGGCTTTTGGATATGCAAAAAAACGTCTGGAGGCATATGGCAACAGAGTTGTTTTTGTAAAAAACGATTTTAAAGAAATAAAGAAAATATTAGAGCAGTTGAATATAACGCAAATCGATGGAATGGTATTGGATTTAGGCGTTTCTTCCTTTCAGTTGGATGATGCAGAGCGTGGGTTTTCCTATATGAAAGATGCGCCAATCGATATGCGTATGGATCGCAGTGCTGCATTTTCGGCTTATGATGTTGTGAATGGTTATGATAAGCAGGAGCTGCAGAAAATTATCTATGAATACGGTGAAGAAAAATTTGGAGGCCGTATTGCAGAGGCAATTATCCGTAATCGCCCGATCAAAACAACTTTGCAGTTGGCAGATATTATCAAGCAGGTAATCCCGGCTTCTCATCGGAGGACAGGCCCGCATCCGGCCAAGCGGACATTTCAGGCATTGCGCATTGAAGTGAATAATGAACTGGGCATATTGCAGCAGACAATTGAAGATATTATCGACGTTCTGGCTCCGGGCGGCGTCGTTTCGATTATTACCTTCCATTCATTGGAAGATAGAATTGTAAAAAATACTTTTCGTACGGCGGAACATCCATGTACTTGCCCGCCTGAATTTCCACAGTGCATTTGCGGGAAAAAATCTAAGGGGAAAGTGTTGACCAGAAAACCGATATTACCTTCAGAGAGAGAAGTGGAATTAAATCCCAGGGCTCGCAGTGCAAAACTCAGAGCATTTCAAAAGACGAATTTAACAGATTAATCGATATAGGGGGAACAATGGAAGCATTACATAAATCGTATCGCGAGTATCAGCGTGGAACAGCTGCACCCAAGAGGGCGCCGCGTCCTACGCAACCTGAAAGACAACGCAGAAGAGCACCTGCGCCAAAATCATATCGGAAAGTGCAGATCAGCTATAAAATGCATCCATTGATGTTGGCAAAACGCGATAGAGCGGTACATTTTTGCGTTACCGTAGCAATAATTTTTGTGATGTTGGTAGCTGTTGTTGCAGGTAACGCCATCAGCGCAAAAATAAATTTGGAAAATCTCAGTATTCAGACGAATATAGATAATCTGGAGAAACAAATCGACAAGCTGAATCTTTCCATTTCCACAGAATGTGATATTCAAAAAGTTGCGCAAGTTGCTGAAAATGAGCTTTCTATGGGATTCCCTGACGATGCTCAGGTATATTATATAGAATTTGAAGAACAACAGGATGCTCAACAACAGGCTGCTGAGCCAGGTCCCAATATCTTTCAGCGCATACAGGAGTGGATCTTAGAAATAGTCGGTTGAGTATATTACCCGGAGGTAGAATTTCTTGATCGAACCCAGAAGAGAGAATAAAACCAGACTGCGTTGGCTATATGCTATTGTAATGGTCGCTTTGTTTATCTGTGTGGCGCGTCTAGTACAATTGATGATCTTTCAGGCAGGAGAGATCCAAGATAAAGTAGAACAGCAGTGGACGCGGGAAGTTTCCGTTTCTCCATTGCGTGGAGCAATTAAAGATAAAAACGGAGAAATACTCGCGGCAAGCACGACGTCGCAGAGTGTTTTGTTGTATCCAAAAGATATTAAAGATGCCGGCGAAGTTGCGGATTTATTGGCTCCTATTCTGGATATGGATCGCCAGAAAATTTATGAAGTAGCAAGTGATAAATCGAAAGTGGAAGCCTGGTTGAAACGGCATATCAGTGATGAGCAGGTGGAGCAAATTCGGGCACTTAATTTGAAAGGGGTCGGCTTCTTTTCGGATACCAAGCGTGTGTATCCTTATGGAAGCTTTCTTTCGCAGGTGCTGGGGTATACCAGCTCGGATGGCTCCGGGCAGGAAGGCTTGGAAAAGGCGTATAATAAATATCTGGCAGGATATCCCGGTACAATTCTGACGCAGGTTGATGCGGAAGGGCGTACGTTAGAAGGCAGTGAACAAACCTATATTGATGCACAGGATGGGTATAATATTGTATTGACCATTGACGCGGTGATACAAAGCTTTGCAGAAAATGCCGCGAAGGAAGCGTTGGAAGTCAATCAGGCGAAGAGCGTTTGCGCTATAGTGATGAACCCCAAGACCTGCGAAATATTGGCAATGGCTAATTATCCGGAGGCAGATCTTAATAATCTGGATCGTTCGGACTTGAGTGCACTGGCGGAAATTTCCAGAAATACAGCTGTGACAGACGCATTTGAGCCAGGTTCCATTTTTAAAATTATTACAATGGCTGCTGCAATTGACAGCGGAAATGCGTCTCTTACGACTTCTTATCATTGTAATGGATACAAATTGGTAAGTGGAGAAAAAATCAAATGTTGGCGCTCATATAATCCGCATGGAACGCAGTCACTGACGGAAGCAGCGGAGAATTCCTGTAACCCGGCTTTTATGGAAATGGCTTTGACCATGGGAACCGAAAAGTTCTATGAATATATTTATAAATTTGGTTTTGGCAGCACTACCGGCATCGATTATTCTGCTGATGGTGCGGGAATTATCCGCGCTGCCAAATATGTAAAAGACGTGGATTTGGCGCGCATTGGATTTGGGCAAAGCATTGCAGTAACACCTTTACAGATGATTACTGCCGCATCGGCTGCAATCAACGGCGGTGTTCGTTATACGCCACGCCTGGTTTCTCACACAGAAGATAGTAAAGGAAATATTATAGAAACATTTGGAAATGAGGAAGGCGTTCGTGTCATCTCTGAGGAAACTTCAGCAATCGTGCGTCAGATTTTGCAGAGTGTAGTAGATAACGGCAGCGGTAAAAATGCACAAATAGAAGGTTATGCCGTAGGTGGGAAAACGGGAACTGCACAGATGTACGAAAACGGAGCGATTGTACAGGGGAAAAATATTTCTTCCTTTATTGGGTTTGCACCGGCAGAGGATCCGCAATATATAGTGTTGTTTATTGTGCGTGAGCCGGATGTATCCGTGACTTTTGGCAGCGTAGTGGCCGCGCCATATGCGAAGGATATTTTGGAAAAATGCCTGAAATATGATGGTGTACAGCCTACTAAGCAAACAAATGAACTGGTGGAAGTACCCGGAATCATCGGAATGAGTGAAGAAGAGGCAGAAAATGCCCTGAAAGAAGTTGGCTTAAAATTACATATGAACGGAAGCGGGGCTATTGTTGCACAATCGCCTGTACAAGGAAGCAAAGTAGCAAGAGATACGGCAGTGGATGCGTACAGTGCACAAAACATTGCGGAAGAGGATTGGGTGGAAGTGCCGAATGTCTGCGGGATGAGCTTATATCAGGCGTTTATGAAACTGGAAGAAGTTGGTTTGGAACTGCAGGTAGAAGGAGATACCGAATCAGAAAAAGTGGCAACGCAAAAGCCTGCGGCGGGAAGCAAAGTTGTTTATGGGGATACGGTAATTGTAAAGTGCAATTGACGGGAGAAGACAGATGAAATTAAAGGAATTGCTGAAGAATATCGATTGTCAGGTCGTTGGAGAAGCAGAGATTGAAATCACGGGTATCGCCTATGATTCCAGAGAAGTGCAAGAGGGAAATCTGTTTTTCTGCATACAGGGGTTTAGTTCTGATGGCCATAATTATGCTCCTAAAGCCGTAGAAGCAGGAGCGGTATGTCTGGTAGTCAGCCGTCAATTGGAGTTGGATGTAACGCAGATCATTGTGGAAGCGGGATCGGATCGCAAGGCCATGTCGCAGATTGCAGCAGCTTATTACGGGAAGCCTGCTCAAAAATTGTGCATGATAGGGGTGACAGGGACTAGTGGTAAAACTTCCACGACGTATATGCTGAAGAGCATTTTGGAAAAAGCTGGCCGAAAAGTAGGATTGATTGGTACAGTCCATACTGTAATTGGGGAAAAAGAGATTCCGGCAGAGAGAACCACCCCTGAATCGCCGGATTTGCAGAAAATATTGGCTGAAATGGTGGAAGCAGGATTGGATACTGTGGTAATGGAAGTTTCTTCACATTCGCTGTATCTGGATCGCGTTTATGGAATTGAGTTTGCAGGTGGTATATTTACCAATCTTTCGCAGGATCATTTGGATTTCCATAAGGATTTTGAGCATTATTTTCTGGCGAAAGCGTTGTTATTTGAAAATTGTCAACGAGCGGCAGTTAATGCAGATGATCCCTATGGCAGACGTTTGCCTGTGTATGCCAAAGGAGAAGTAAGCACTTTTGGTCTAAATCCACAGGCAGATATTTGCGCAGAAGAGATTTGCCTGCATACGGATCACAGTACATTTGTGCTGCGGGCCGGAGATGAATCAATACCGATTTGCCTGGGAATGCCGGGAGAATTTATGATATATAATGCCTTGGGAGCGTTTACGATTTGTTCCATGCTGGGAATAGAGCCTGAAGTGATCAAGGAAGGATTGGAATCGGTATATTATATTCCCGGCAGGGTAGAAAATCTGGATACGCGCGGCGGCGATTTCAGCATTGTGCTGGACTATTGCCATAAGCCGGAAGCATTGGAAAGCGTATTGAAGATGATTAAAGGGTATGCCAAAGGCAGAGTTGTATGTATTTTTGGCTGTGGTGGAAATCGAGATACCACGAAGCGACCGATAATGGGAAATATTGCAGAAAATATTGCAGATTTTTGTATTGTCACTTCGGATAATCCCCGTTTTGAGGATCCGTATGCTATAATAGAAGGGATTACGGCGGGAATGAAGAAGGACAACCATATTGTGGTGGAAGACAGGCGCGCTGCTATCCGATATGCCATTGAGCATGTGCAGCCGGGTGACGTGATTCTGTTGGCAGGCAAAGGCCATGAAGACTATCAGGAAATCAAAGGGGTACACTATCCTTTTGATGAAAAAGTTGTGGTTGGCGAAATTCTGGACGAACTCGGAAGATAATAGGAAAAACTGCTGATAAGCGCGCCGTGAATCAGAGAATAAAGGCGCGCTTATTTTTGCGGAAAGAGGAATAAAGATGCAGACTTTGATTTTAGCGATTCTTTTGTCGTTTTTGGTTTCCCTTGGGCTTGGGCATATCGCCATCCCTTTATTGCACCGGCTGAAATTTGGGCAACCGATTCGTGAAGATGGCCCCAAGACACATTTGAAAAAGAGCGGCACTCCAACCATGGGCGGTATTTTTATGGCTCTGGCCATGATTGTTGTTGCGCTGATTTTTATTGGGGAATGTGGGAGCTATTTGTGGGCAGCCGTTCTTGGCAGTATTGCTTTTTCAATTATCGGATTGATTGATGATATGAAAAAAGTGCTGGAACATAATTCTAAAGGATTGCGTGCCTGGCAGAAGATTGTATTACAACTTTTTTTCGGGATGTTGGTAGCGATTTATGCGTACTATAATCCGCAAATCGGTTCGGAGTTATATATTCCTTTTTGGGGGCAAACACTGGATTTTGGAATATGGTATATCCCGTTTTGTGTGATTTTCATGATTGCACTTACGAATAGCGTAAATCTGACGGATGGATTGGATGGATTGGCTGGTAGTGTAACAGTGGTTGATGCGGCCGCATTTGCTTTGATTTTCCTGGCAGCCGAGGCATCTGTTTTGCAAAAAGACGCCATGATTTTTGCGGGAATTTTAGTGGGTGCTGTAATGGGATTTTTACGCTATAATACGTATCCCGCACGGGTGATGATGGGCGATGTGGGTTCGTTTTTACTGGGCGGTGCACTTTCTATGCTGGCAATTTTTTCAAAGCTGCAATTGATGGTCCCGATTATGGGAGTCATGTTTATGTTATCCAGCATTTCCTGTATTTTGCAGGTGGGCAGCTATAAGCTGCGCAAGAAACGGATTTTTAAAATGGCACCCCTGCATCATCATTTTGAATTGTTAGGCGTTCATGAGACTAAAATTGTCTCTGTTTATACATTGATTACAGTGGCTGCCTGTTTGCTGGCAATGCTGTTAATCTGATTGCAAAGGAGAATAAATTATGGATTACACCGGAAAAAAGGTGTTGATAGTTGGAATGGCAAAAAGCGGTGTTTCAGCTGCAAAATTGCTGCGTCACATGGGTGCGCAGATAGCGTTGTATGATAGAAAAAGCAAAGAAAATTTTGCAGAGCATACAGAAATCACAGAGCTGCTGCAACAGGGAGCTGTTGATTTTTTAGGCGCAGAGCCGGAACAGGCAGAAGCCCGGGCAGAGATTTTGATTTTGAGCCCCGGAGTGCCAGTCAAGCAGACTTTTATCCAACAGGCGATGCAAAGCGGGAAAAAAGTAATTTCAGAAATCGAATTGGGATATGAAATAGCAAAAGCAGAGTTTGTAGGCATTGGTGGCACCAATGGAAAAACAACAACCACTGCTCTGACCGGAGAAATTTTTAAAAACTCCGGGCGGACTACTTACGTATTGGGCAATATCGGGTTGCCGATCTGTGAACATGCTGCAGATACGAAAGCCGGAGATACCATTGTGGCAGAAATAGCAGCGCTGCAATTGGAGACAATCAAAACCTTCCGCCCTCGCGCATTTGCATTGCTGAATATTACGGAGGATCATCAGGATCGTTTTGGCACAATGGAATATTACACCCATTGTAAGATGAAGGCTTTTGAGAATCAGAAGCCGGAAGACTATGCGATTCTGAATCTGGATGATCCGATCACTTCGGCACAAAAAGATAAAATCCACTCGCATTTGCTGCTGTTTAGCAGAAAACAGGAGGTGGAAGAGGGCGCGTTTGTACGCGACGGGAAAATCGTGTTTCGTATGGCAGGCCAGGAGCAGGAAGTGTGTCCGGTGGACCAGATTCGAATTCCGGGAAATCATAATCTGGAAAATGCATTGGCGGCGACTTGCCTGGCGATGTGCAGGGGTATAGCTGCTGAAACGGTAGCATATACTTTAAAGACATTCCCCGGTGTAGAACATCGCATTGAATTTGTAAAGACAGTCAATGGTGTTGATTTCATCAATGATTCCAAGGGCACAAA
>QANA01000025.1 GCA_003149735.1 Clostridiales bacterium
CCACCTATAAATATGATTCCGGTGAACAGATGGGGCGCCTGTTTGATCTTGAAGAATCCGGTTATTTTTATACTCGTCTGGCAAACCCCACTTCGGATATGGTAGCAGCGCGTCTGGCAGCGCTGGAGGGCGGTATAGGAGCTATGCTCACCTCTTCCGGCCAATCAGCCAACTTCTATGCGCTTTTCAATATCTGCGAGGCGGGCAGTCATGTAGTCGCTGCAGCGACCATTTATGGAGGGACGCTTAACCTCCTCTCCACTACACTAAAGAAAATGGGCATTGACGTAACATTTGTGCACCCCGATGCTCCTGCAGAAATCCTGGAAGCGGCATTCCGTGAAAACACACGTGCCGTATTTGCCGAAACATTATCCAATCCCTCGCTGATTGTCCTGGATATTGAAAAATTTGCATCTATAGCGCATAAGCATGGTGTGCCGCTTATTGTTGACAATACTTTCCCGACTCCCGTCAATCTTCGCCCCTTTGAATACGGTGCAGATATCGTCACCCATTCCACAACAAAATATCTGGATGGACACGGTTCTACTGTAGGCGGGGCCATCGTCGACAGCGGCAATTTCGATTGGGAAGCACATGCCGACAAATTTCCCGGTTTGACCACTCCAGATGAATCCTACCACGGGATTGTATATACACAAAAATTTGGCAAATTAGCTTATATTACCAAAGCTACCAGCCAATTGATGCGTGACTTAGGCAGCATTCCGGCGCCTATGAATGCCTATTTGCTGGGGCTTGGTATGGAAACGTTGGCGCTGCGTATGGAACGCCATTGCAGCAACGCACTGAAAGTTGCGGAATTTTTGGAAAATGATTCCCGCATTTCTTTCGTTCAGTATCCCGGCCTGCCTTCCAGCCCTTATTACGCTTTAGCCAAGAAATATATGCCCCATGGTACCTGCGGCGTAATTTCCTTTGGTGTAAAAGGCGGTAAAGCTGCTGCCAACCGTTTTTCAGATGCTCTCAGGCTTGCCGCCATCGTCACGCATGTTGCCGACAGCAAAACCTGTATTTTGCATCCCGCCAGCACTACGCACCGCCAATTGACAGATGCTCAGTTGGAAGAAGCCGGTGTGCCCGGAGATATGCTGCGTCTTTCTGTCGGAATTGAAAATCCTGAGGACATTATTGCCGATATTGCTCAGGCGCTGGATACTCTGGCTTGATTTATAAACATCCATCCAAAAAAGCAGGCGTTGCGCCTGCTTTTTTTGCAGTTTATATCAATCAATAACATTTTCTTTATCCCAGAAAGGCTTTGTGGCTAATCTATCTTTACAAGCCCGAGCCAGTCGCTCCGCAAACACTGCTATCGTTTTTCGCGGTACCGCAATATTAAAGCGCATGAATCCACTGCCACTCGGGCCATATTCCTTTCCTGGATCACCCAGTACCTGCACTTTTTCTTTTAAAAATTCTACCAGCTGTTCATCCGACAACCCCAGAGCACGCAAGTCCATCCATACCACAAAAGTGCCCTCCAGCGGCGCCAATTTGATTTCCGGCACCTCTCGCTGCAAGGCAGTTTTCAACAAGCAATAATTCTGCCAAGTGTGTCGATTCATCTGCCGCACCCATTGTGCACCTTTAATTGAATATGCCGCCCTCACTGCTGTATAAAAGAATGGATCTATGCTGCCAAAATGCTCCATCTCCTTTTGCCGTTCATATTGTGCCCGCAATCGCTCATCTCGAATCAGCAAATTGGCATGGTTGACCCCTGTAAAATTAAAACTCTTTCCCAGAGAAGTGGAAATAATAGAAATATCCGGCGCGACTTCGGCAAAAGAAACCATTTCTATTCCTTCCACTGCTGTTTCCGCAAAAATCTCATCACAAAATACCAAAACGCCATATTTTCTGGCCAATCCGGCAATTTGTTCCAATTCCGTTTTTCCAAACACTCTGCCCACCGGATTATTAGGATTGCACAGCACCATCATGCGGGGATGTGCTTCTGCCATTTTCTGCTCCATATCTTCAAAATCCAATGTATATATACCATCGTTCTCTTTCATCGGATTGGAGACCACGCTTCTGCCATTACGCACCACGGCTCGATCAAATCGATAATAGGAAGGATGCTGAATCAATACACCTTCTCCTAATTTCGTAAAAGCCCGAATTGCCGTTGAAAGCCCAAAAATCGTTCCATGCGTGGGGCAAATTTCCTCTTTATCAATTTCCAGTTGTCGTACTTGCGCCATCCACCAGCAAACCGCTTCCCGATATGCATCATCTGCCAAAGTATAACCATAAATACCGTTTTTGGCAAAAGCCGCCAGACTTTTCCGAATCACCGGCGCAGTTGCATAGTCCATTTCCGCACCCTCAAGAATAATAGTTCCCTTCGGTGATTGCGTTTCTATATTCGTCCGCATATTTCCCATATTGCTGCGCTGCACTGCCTTATCAAACAGATTACTTTTTTTCATCCCGCACCCTTCCCTGTAATGCTATTTCACCTTTTCCGCCCTTGCCTGCGGCAAAATTTGTAAAACAGAAATCACTTCACCTTTCACCAAAAAGCGTACTTCAAACCCTCCATAGCTGAGTCCATAGAGCATTTCCGGATCATGCTGATAGGCGGGTCTGGGATCCAATGCCAGCATTTCAAGCAACGCTTGCCTTTTTTCTGGTGGTATATCAGTCAGTAGGGATGCATCGCACTCCACTTGCAATCGATGTACCAATGTATTTTCTGCAAAACCGTTCTTTGCATCCGGATGGCTATCAGTAAAAGAAAGATACGGTTTGATATCATAAATGGGAGTTCCGTTTACCAAATCGGCTCCCGAGATCAGTAAAATATTGCCTTTTCCTTCCTCCCGCTGAATTCCATCCAAACGAACCGAAGAAAGCCCTATGGGATTGGGCCGATTAGGAGAACGCGTTGCAAAAACGCCCATACGCCGGTTACCGCCCAAACGCGGCGGTTTAACCATAGGTGCCCATTTACGACAGCGATTTTGATGAAATCCCCATAAAAGCCATAGATGTGAATACTCCTCCAGGCCGCGTAATGCATTTGCATCCCGATATTCCGGCAAAAACACAATGCGTGCCTGCTGCATCATTACCATGCCGCTCTGTCGGGGAACTCCAAATTTCTCTGTATAATCATTTTCTATATGCGCAATTACATGCAACATCCATTCTTCCTGCATTTCTCTTCTCCGCCGGTTTTCCTGACTTTTTTAATAACATAGCAAATTTCAAAAAAATGTACAAGCAGCAATTTTCTCTTATGATAGTAAATAAAAGGGCAGTGCCCTGAAGCAGCATTGCCCTTTTAGTGTCACAAGATAAGCACTGATAAAATTCAACTATTGCAAAATCCGATATTGATTTTTAATCATAGTGATTTTTATAGGCAGATAAATATGATAGCTCAAACGGTGCAATCCTTTGCAGTTATCCCAATATTGGGACAACTTGCTCATCATTTCACCACAATTACGGCATAATAAACCCTGCCGCAATGACAGTTCCCACTATCTTCTTTGTCTAAAAAATTAATCTGCCATCAGCATTTCAATCGCACGGTAATAGATCGCTGTTGCTTTTTCCAGGCTGGTCAGCGATATATATTCATTACTGTCGTGAATATGCGTATCTTCTTCGGGGAATGCCGGGCCAAAAGCCGCACAGTTCGTGGCCGCTTTGGCATAGGTGCCCCCGCCAATCGCTTGCGGCTCTCCGCCCTCCGGCTCAATTTCACGATACGCAGCATCCAGCACCTGGATCAGCTTACTCTCTCGGTCAAGAATTAATGCCCGACCAGCCTGATATTCCAGCACTGCTCCATATTCGGCCACCTGCATGCGCACCGCCTCCGCTAAAGCATCCGCCTCTACTTCATGTGGAATACGCAAATCCAAAGTCAATTCCAGCTTGCAGCCATCATATTTCGCAATTCCCAGATTCATCGTCAGAGCACCCAATTGACCTTCTGCTTGAATTCCCAATTGCGCACCAGTATAATCTGTCAATTTCCTATGAATCAATGCTGAAATCGGCCCTGGACAAACTTTCTCTAAATAAGCCGCCATAGCTGCAACTGCATTGACACCCAAATGCGGAGTGCTGGCATGCGCTGCCTGCCCATACATTACTAAACAAGTATGTGTTTGCTGTCCTTTGAGTTCTGCACGGATTTCGGGATGTGCCGTCAGGAACTTATTCAAACTCTCCTCGTATTCAGCAGGTTCTCCCAACAGTTCTGCACTGCACTGCTGCGGCACCACATTGGCCACTGTCCCACCATGCAAAGCCAGTAACTTCCCGCCACGATAATTACCCCGCACCACAATGCTGCAGGTTCCTTTTTCTCCATAAATTACCGGGAACTCAGCATCCGGCGTGAACCCCATGCGGCAAGCCGGCATCTTTTCAAAATAGTATCGAACACAGCTACTTCCCCGTTCCTCATTGCATCCAAAAATCACGCGGATTTTCTTCCGGCAATCGGGATGCTTTCGGTAAAACAGCTTTGCCGCATGATAAGCTGCCAACAGCGGGCCTTTATCATCCGATGTTCCTCGCCCGTAAAGTTTGCCCTCTCTGATCTCCGGCACAAAAGGCGGTGATTGCCAATTTTCTGCCTGTACCGGCACTACATCCAAATGTCCTAAAATACAGATACCCTCTTCTCCGTCACCTATTTCAATATCACCCGCATACCCATCTACATCATGTGTCACAAAACCATCTGCTCTGCCAAGCGCCAGCATTGCATCCAATGCTTTTCGGCAACCTTTTCCAAAGGGTCTGTTTTCTGCTACTGTGTTTGCATCATATACCGAATTAATAGCGCACAGTGCTTTAATATCCTCTATCAGCTGCGGCTGAAGAGCCTCCACTTCCTGTCTGTAATTCATTTTTTATATTTCCTCCATTCTGCTACTCATTTTTTAAAGCGAATCATACTGGCGTCTTCACACTTCGTTTTGATCCACCCAAATACCTTTTTGATAATCAGGAAGTTCAATGCCATTTTTCCGCAGCTTATTACGCACTCCCCGATTAATATCCCGCTCTGCCTGCCACTGTTTAAGCGGCGGTAATTTCAGCATAAACTTCAAAGTAATACAAAACGGATGTATGCGGGATATACCTAAATAGCTTGCTTCCCCATCTGCTATTTCATTTTTATCCAACCATTCCCGTATCACTTCCAATATCAATTGCGCAGCAATATCATCATCCGCTTCACCTGCAATATCATAATCCAAAAACAATGTATAGCGATCACGCGTATAATTGATGACGACATCAATGCTGCCATGAGGGATCATTGCCGTCTCCCCATGAGAAAGGCGCAGGGAAGTATTGCGCAATGTGATAGCTGAGACAGTTCCTTCCAATCCCAAAGCCGGAATTTTAATATAATCCCCCACAGCATATTCATCATCAAACAGCATAAACAATCCGCCCAAAAAATCTTTTAAAAAAGATTGTGCTCCCAAGCCCAATGCCACTCCACCAATACCTGCCGTAGCCAAAATTGATCCGATGGTTCCTCCCAACCCCAGAACATCCAGGAGCATGACCAGCATAATAAAATCGACTAAGTAACGCACCACGCTTTGCGTAAGGGTTGTAATCGTTCCATACTTTTTTGCCGAAAGCGACTGCGGATTTTTCGCTGCTCGCCGATTATAACTTCTTTTTACCGCAGCACAAAGTATCCTCTTGAGCAGACGTCCACCGATAAAAATCAGCAAAATTTTCAGCAGTCCAAAGAACAAGACGTCCATATTTTCCATCAGATTTTCAAATATTTTTCCGATTTCCTGCCACATATTTTTTCCGGCGAAGCTCGCCGCCTCCTCTCCTGATAGTTTATATTATTATATCGCAAAGAAAGCAAAACACCAACTCCCCGCCGCTTTGTTTTACCACATATTTCCGCATCTCTTCTATGATTTGCTTACTATAAAACCGGCGAAAAATCAATTCTCGCCGGTTTTCCATTTTACTGTTTCCAAGACCTTCCCACATAATTTTCCGGGACAACTTGCGCATAATAATCATAAGAAGCCACAGCTGCCGAAGCCGTAAAACGATTCTTTACATTGGTAATATAAGTCTGCAAATATTCCTCTTCCAGAACTTCTTCTGTCAGTTGATAGACTTTATCCTGACTGCTGTTATACACAATCTTATCAGTCACAAAGCTTTGGTTGCTCATAATTGCTACGCCCGCACTGTCTGAAAGAATATCCTGTCCACACAACAATCGCGAGTCGTATTCAATTCCGAAAAGATTCAGCAATGTAGGCAATACATCAATGGAGCAGCAGGGCTTTGAAATCGTTACCGCCTCTTCCATGCCCCCATTCCACAGAATCAGATTGCTCTTATAGCGTTCCAATCCATCATACGCCAAATTTCCACCACAAAATTCCGCATATTCGCTATCGGTCAGTCCATAAGGATAATGATCTGCCGCCAAAACAATCACCGTATTTTCCAGCAAATCCTTTTCTTCCAATGTCTCCAACAAATATTCCAACGCATATTCCAATTCCATGTTACAAGCGACATACGCCTGCGCTGCATCTGAATATCCGGAAAGTTTTGTATATGATTTTACTACCTGCTTATTTTTTTCGGCCATGGAATTGACACCGGTAAACTTATAATTGTGGTGCCCACTTACACTCATGTAATAGGCATGAAACCGTGGTTCATCAATATACTCCTCTATGGTATATTGTACGGTCAACAGATCAGATTCTGGCCAACCGCTCAACCCGCCAATTTCATTTCTTCCCTTAAAATCCAGATACCCAATATTGGGATGCGTCTCATTACGGGAATAATAAGTTGCCGTGTGCCCATGATATCCCTTACAATCCACGCCTTCTCCACGCAGCACGCTTCCCATGCAAAAAGGCAAGCAATTATCTTTGGAAGCTAAAAACGTACTATTGGATTTTGCTCTGCTGGTATCAGGCAACATTCCAGTCAAAAAAGCATATTCCCCATTGGTCGTATTAGAAGGGAAGGTACTCCAGTAATTTTCAAAAACAAATCCTTCTTGTGTCAATTTCCATAACGCCGGGGTCAGCTGTTCATCCACAATTGCCGCCGGAGAAAACGCTTCCGCACAAATCATGATCAGATTATAGCCCTCGAACATGCCGGTATAGCCATTCTTTTTGGTTCCCGGCTGATTCTTGAAATAGGTATGCAACGCCTTTATATTTTCATTTTCTTCCGTCGCTTCCAGTGCTTCGAAGTCAATATCCAACACATTCGGAGAAGTATCAATCTGCTCTTCCGGTGGTACGGATACCTCACTCAGGATATCCTCCGGATCTTCCAATGCATCAATATTTTCTTTCCCTTCCAAGCTGATCTGTTCTTCGTCGCCAAACAGTACGAACTCCACATCTCCCTTCACAGTAGGTATCAAACCCAACTTTTCAATGCTTAAATCCAACACCCATGTCTGATGATATAAATCATAAGGAGAGTAGGCTGTTTTGCCGCCCAATGGCAACAATAAAAATACAATTGCCAGATATAATGCCACCAAAGTTACCAACAAACTTCCCTGCCGCAAAATTCCGCTATGTCTGCGTTCACTAAGCCATACCTGCATTCTGCGCGCTGCCAAAGCCATCACTGCAAACGGAAGCATGAGCAACAGCAATTTAGGCAGCGATTCCCAAATGGCAATTAAAGTTTCCGTCAAGAAATTTGCCAGCATATCCCCGCCTAATCCTAACTGAGAAATGGCATAAAAGGAAAAAAATACGTGATGATATACAAGCTGAGAGCCATATATAAGAAAAAACAGAGCCGTAAACGCCCAATAAAGTGCCTTGCGCACACGAGGACCGAAAAAATCTGTAATCCAGGCCAACAACAGCCCCATGGGCAGTGCAAACAACACCGGATACAGAATATTTACATTCTTAAATAACAGGATATGAAATACAGCTTCAAAATAGACCAGCATTCCCATGTAATAAAAACAGGAAAAGTTCGCAGCAATTCTTTTTTTCAGTTGGTCCATGATTTTCCCACCTTTCATAGATCCGATTGTTATTATTATAGCCGCTTTTTCACTGAATTGAAACGATTTTTCTTATAGATTTACATTTCATTAAACTACATATTTTTTATTTTCGTATACAATTTTTATCCAACCGCTCTTTTATATTTTTCTTTTTCATTGCCGTAAATGTCCTGCCTTATGCTGCAAATAACCGATTTTACCCTTTCATCATAAAAGTGCGGCAGTTTGACTGCCGCACCCTTTGTTATCCCATTTACTGTTTATCGTTTTCATCAAATACATCGCCGCATTCCGGGCAGAATTTAGGCGGGTTATAAGGATCTTCCGGCTGCCATCCACATTTATCACAGCGATAAACGGGAGCTCCTGCCGGGCGAGGTTTTCCACACTCCATACAGAATTTTCCCTTATTGACTGTACCACAGCTGCAGGTCCATCCTTCTTCTGTATGCGGGCGAGGCTTTCCGCAATTTTCGCAAAACTTTCTGCTGTTTTTCGTTCCGCAATCGCAGACCCATTGATCCGCCGCTGCGGGCTGTGCCGCCGGCTCTTGTCCTTTTTGCATCTGCTGCCCCATTTGGAACAATTGTTGTGCATTCATGCCGCCTGACTGTTGCGCCATTCCCATGCCCATAAAGCCCATCATAGAGCCATTAGGGTTCGCTGCCGCCGCACGCATCGCATCCCCTTGCGCCCCCACCAACGTAGCAGCTGCCATATTGGGATCACGCATAACTGCACTCTTCTGCAGATCTTTAATCATCTGCTCATCTTCTTTGGAGGCAGTCACTGAGTTAACACCAAAGGAGGCTACCCGCAGGCCGCGCAATTCGCTCCATTTTTTGGAAAGAACCTCATTGAGTGCGTCTGCGATCTCCATCGTATGACCGGGCAGTGCACTGTAGCGAATGCCCATCTCTGAAATTTTAGCAAAGGCCGGCTGCAGTGCAGTCATCAACTCACTCTTAAGCATGCTGTCAATTTCACTTCTCCGATAAGCATATTCCACATTGCCGCAAACATTGGTATAAAACAACAGCGGATCCTGAATTTTATAAGAATACTCTCCGTTGCAGCGAATGGAAATATCAATATCCAACCCGATGTTTCGATCTACGACACGGAAGGGAACAGGATTCGCCGTACCGTATTTATTGCCAACGATTTCTTTTGTATTGAAATAATACACTCGCTGATCCTTTGCCGTATCCCCACCAAAAGTAAAACGCTTGCCGATTGTTTTAAATGTATTGACAATTCCCTTTCCCAAGCCACCGTAAAAAATACTTGGCTCGGTGGACATATCATAGACAAATTCGCCCGGTTCCGCACATACCTCCACCACTTTGCCTTGTTCCACAATCATCATGCACTGTCCTTCATTGACTGCAATGATAGAACCGTTGGAAATAATATTCTCGTCACCCTTCGTATTGGAACTGCGGCGGCTTACACGTTTACTTCCTTTAATTGCCAATGTATCTGTATCCATGGACTCACAATAAAAATAATCCCGCCATTGATCAGCCAGTGCACCAGCCATCGAACCGATTCCTGCTTTTAATAATCCCATAATAATTCTCCTTTTTCGATTTACACCATATGCATTTTTACTATAATTTGCTAAATACTCATTTAAAAACTACCGCCGCCACCGCCATGTGTATCACCGCTGCTGCTCGTATGCGTGCTGCTCCCACCGCTGTCAAAACCAGAATTATCCTCATGTTCAATGCGGCGACTGGTTGTATCGCTATATAAGTAAATATCTGCGCTGTTGGTCAACTGAAAACTGCCTGGGCGGATATAATCCTGTGCCTGACTTTTGCTTCTCGCCGTCTTCATTCCGTGTTTCATCACGCCCACAATGATAAATGCTGCAACGATTGCCACTGCTTCGGCAATTAATACCGCAACCCAATTGATATTGCGCCACCAGCGTTTCAGCGTTCCATCTAAACCGGTTTCTCGAAAAACCGGCCCCAACTCACAATCATAATGGTCGTAAAGTTCTTCATCCACCTCTTCCAGAAAAATCTCACAAGCCTGTTTATATTTTTCTGATTTCAAGCTCTTTGCAACCTTTTTGCCGATCCTCTGAATATCCCGATCATTGAGAGCATAGTTACAAGTAGTACCTTTGGTCGAAATCCACCATTCCCGGTTGCCCATATCGATGAGCAGCAATATTCCGGCATCGGCATAACCATTATAATCATAGTAATCGTCCGCATATTCCATTGACGATTTTCCGCCAGTATTGTTGGTAGTCACGATTACTATATCCTTAAAATAACCATTGCGCAGCAATGCAATTTTTTCTTCGAGCAGCTGCTCCTCTTCCTCTGTCAGAAGTTCTGCTTCATCTATTACAAATACTGTCGCCGTTCCCTCAGCCGGGCGTTCTATTACATCTCCGCCGCCAGCATTTTCATAATTCTCCAGCTCGTATTCCACATGCCATAGGAATTCATCAAAGGCGCCTTTATAATCTCCATTAGCGAGATATCCTGTCACAGCCTCGCCAATGCTCTGAATTTCCGCATCAGTAAAAGCCTCAATACAGCTGCCTTCAGTTGAAATCCACCATTCCCGGTTGCCCATATCAACCAATAAAAGCAACCCTTCATCGGAATAGCCATTGTAGTCAAAATAGTCATCCGCAAACTCCATGGCGGATTTCCCGTCGGTATCGTTGGTCGTGACAATTACCACATCACGCCCGTAAAGTTCATACAAGCGTTCTGCCTCACTTTGCAAATCGTCAATTTCTTCCTGCGTCAGCAAACCCGCAGCATCCTCTACATAACACAAAGTTTCTCTTTCCTGCAGAAGGTCCTCTTGCGCGGCCATCGCTGCACAGGGCATCAGGCATATTACTAAGGCTAACAAAAAAGCCACTAATTTTTGTTTCATAACCATCCCTCCTTACAGCAAAGAGGCAATCAGCCCCAAGACCAGTCCAAGGCCGGCAAACAGGCCGCCCACCCAGGCCCAATAGCGTTTTCTGGAAATAGGAAGTTCTCCCACGAATTTCCCCGTCTGTCCATTCATGGCAAAGGTATAAGTTTTATCCTGATAAACTGTATTCATCATCCAGACAGGCAGCAATGCATAATGCACACATCCACGATCAAAACGAACAACTGTACTCTGAGGAAGCACCGTTGCATAGCCCAGGGTCGTCGCTGTAAAAGCCGTCTGCGTACTGTTTTCAATCCGTTGATTCGCGCGGGGTTTGCTTGCTTCGGCATCCTGATCGTATTTATCGGCCAGATAACCGGAAAGATAAGCCGTATCAAACTCCTGCATTGCACTGTAATCATAGGGCTCAATGGCTTCCATATAATTATCCGCCATCTTGGCAGATCCATCTACCGGCACTTTATCAAAACTCATATCGCCTGCACGCAGCAACAGATAATGATCTGTGCGCGTATATTCATAATCATGATCACTCCAGGAAAAAACCTTGGTTGCCCGATACTGCATGTCAGCATGGCTGTCGCAGCCAAACAGCCAGAAAGGCACGTAAACCCCCGTAATCTCCTCAATACGGTTCTTCTTCCAGAATTCTTTGGGCAGCAGTTTTTTCCCCTTGCAAAATTTCTCCAACTGTTTTTTGGCTTCTTCTTTGGGAACCTGAAAAGGAATCACATAATCAGGGCGGAACACCCCGCTCAGGCGATCACGCAGGATGGCATTATTGTCGCAATACGGGCAGCGCGTCGCTGCGGTGTTGGCATCCGCCATAATCTGTCCGCCACAGGAAGGGCAGGTATAGACAAACATTTCCGTACCATCCCCTTGCCAGTCTTCCTTACCTTCTTCATATTGCTCCCAACCAAAATTGCTCTGGGCAGTAGCCTGCTCTGTTGCTTCGGTAAACTGCCGCGCCACATTGATATCAAAAGTATTGCCGCAATATTCACATTGCATACTTTCTGTTCCGCTGGCAAACTTCAGCGTTGCCCCACAGCATGGGCATTGATATTCCAGAACACTCATACTTCTTTCTTTTTTACCCCTTTCCCCATTACATCTTTATTAAAAGTATACTGCATCATTCAACCAAACCGCAAGAAAAAGTACAGAAAACTGTCTATTTTCGGTTGTTTCCAAACCTCTTGCAAAGCACAATAAAACGGCCGGGCAGAAGATGCCCGGCCGTGCTTTTTCATTTTATGCATCCTCACCCGTAAGCCATTTTTTGGCATCATAGATATCCGGATACACATCATACAAACCCTCATAAATTTTTTCAAATATAGGCTTAAGTTTTGCATATTTCGCTACGTTTTCCGGATTAGGCCGAGTGACAGCAGCAATTTCCAGATATTTTTCCAGTGCGCTTGCTTCATCTTCATAAATGCCCATGGCAATACCGCCAAGCACAGCACCACCGATCGTAGCCGCTTCCTCCATATATTTAGGCGCTTTAATTTCCACGTCCATGATATCTGCAAAAATCTGGCGCGTAATCTCTCCTTTACCCAGCCCGCCGACGATGACCACGCTCTTCACATCTAACCCCTGCGCGCGCACACCATCCATAATTACGCCGATATTAAAGCCTATTCCCTCGATAACACTGCGCAGAATATCTTCCCGCTTTGTGGTCAGTGAAATACCCACAAAACTGCCCTGGGCCTTGCCATTGTTGCGCGGGTCACGTTCACCTGCCAGATAGGGGTGAAACATTACGCCGTTGCTGCCCACCGGAGCCGAAGCAATGCTCTCATTGATAATATCATAGACATCTCTGCCCGTCTGTTTGGCCAGTTCCTGCTCATATTTGCAAATCTGATTTTTCAGCCAGCTGAAGGAAGTTCCCGAAGAAGCAGTCAGGCCGCCGATGCAGCGCACATCCTCCCCTTTGTTTACCAGCGCCAGAATGCCTGCCGAAGTTCCGCCGTTCATATAGGCATCTCCTGCTTTGATCAGTCCTGCGCCAATCATGGAGCATTCGGTATCCCCCGAGCCGATGATCAGTTTTGTTCCCGCCGCCAAGCCGCATTCTTCCGCATATTTTTCGGGAATTTCGCCCACTATATCCGTCCGTTTATGAATTGCCGGCATCATGTCGCGCGTCACGCCCACGTAAGCCATCAGTTCGTCGCTCCAATCGCTATGATCCGGTTTCATCATAGTCGTATTGCCGGCAGGTGCATATTCAGTCGCTGCATAGCCCGTCATCTTATAAATGATATAATCCTGTGCGCCCGGGAAAATTTTAGCCGTTTTTGCAAAAATCTCCGGCTTATTCTTTTTCAACCAGTAAATCTTGGGCAACGTCTCGTTGGCACCAATTTTGCCATCTGAATTGCAAAGCAATAACTCGTGGGGAATGATCGCTTCCAACTCTGCACACTCCTCCACCGCCCGCACATCCTGCCAGATATAGGCATTATTAAGCACGTTTCCATCCTTATCAACGCACAGGCAGTTGGGATAGGTACCGTCAAATGCTACACAAAGGATATCCCTGACGTCAATTCCCTGCGTCAATTCCTTCGTGCTCTTGCAGAATGCTGCCCACCAGTCATCCGGATTCTGTTCTACGCCGCCGTTGGCCAGCGTGTAGGAAGGGTAAGCAGTCGTGCGTGTTCCCACAAATTTTCCATCCGTCGTAAACAATGAAGCCTTGTCACCACTGGTACCGAAATCATGTGCCAATATGTACTTGGTAGCCATAACTTTTTTCTCCTCTTTTTTCTTTATGCTGCATATGCCCTACATTCGCTTGATGACCATTGCGGAATACTGATCATACTGTGCAAACCCGAAACGGGCATAAAACGGAATCGTCTTAGGGTCGGAAGGCATGATTTTCACATATAATAGCTGTTCATATTTAGCCAATATGCGCCGCATCAGCTCTTCTCCGATATGCCTTCCCTGTTAATCGGGATCCACCAGCAGGTAATGCAGAAACGCAACGGCCGCTCCACCCGAAAGCCCGCGAACCAAGCCTACCAGCTTGGAGCCATCCCATGCTGATATCACCTCGGTAGAATTGCGCATACCCTGCACCAGCTTTTTTTGCAAAACGTCCGGATTCCCGTTGCACAGAAAGGAACAGGCATTCCAACTGTGCTTCTTCAAATTCTTTATCTTCCCGATATTCGATCATACCTTTCCTCTGAATCTTTTTTTAGTATATCACACGGCATCCTTTTTTCAAAGCCTGTACGATTGCAAATCGAAAAGGAAACCGTTGCTTGTGACTTTCTTTTTTATAATTTTGCATCTGCACTATTTTTCCGGTTGAATGCTGCCATATTTCTGCATTATCCAACGTATTTTTATTGATACTTTCAACATTTTAAAAAAGTTTGGATATTACAGCGCGTTCAAAACATATACATCCGCATTTTTCACAAGGAGCAATCATCTCAGAAATATTTTTTCAATTAATAAAGTGAAAAGAATTCGACTATACAAAAATGCACCCTTCGATGCGCAGATCGATTATAAACAAATGTGCTTCACTCTGTTATCCATTGCAGAAGATGCCATTGAATTGCTCATTCAAACTCAATAACAATCCGAAACATTAGATACTTCCCCACCTGCCATTGGACAAGATGTCTTCCCCCCTAAAAAAAGATGCCTGATACCACTAAAATGCGCAGCAGAATTTTTCTGCTGCGCATTTGATATAGCCTTACCCTTTCGTCGTTTATTGAATAAACATGGCATCTCCGAAACTGAAGAAACGATAGCGTTCCTGCACTGCCATGCGATACAGTTCCAATACCTTTTCCTTCCCGACCAGAGCAGCCACCAGCATAATCAAGGTACTCTCAGGCAGATGAAAATTGGTAATCAGTGCATCTACGCATTTGAATTGATAACCGGGATAAATAAAAATCTCCGTTTCCCCGCTCTTTGCCTGCATTGTACCGTCCGACAATGCCGCGCTTTCCAACGTACGCACCGAAGTTGTTCCTACCGCAATAATACGTCCACCGGCAGCTTTGACGGCATTGATGCGCTCAGCTGCCTCAGCCGAGACGTTGTAGTATTCACTGTGCATCTTATGCGCACTCACATCCTCTACCTTAACCGGGCGGAAAGTACCCAGCCCTACGTGCAGCAGTACGGGAATAATCTCCACTCCTTTTGCACGAATCTTTTCCAACAGTTCTTCTGTGAAATGGAATCCCGCAGTGGGCGCCGCGGCTGAACCGTTTATTTTGGCGTAAACCGTCTGATAGCGCTCCTTATCCGGCTCTTCCTGATGAATATAGGGCGGAAGGGGGGCCTTTCCATAACGCTCCACCAAATTTTCAAAAACCCCTTCATAGAAAAAGCGCAGAATAGCAATGCCTTCCTCCTGCTTTTCCAACACCTCGCAGCTGAAATCAGGGCCAAATTGAATACGGGTTCCCTCCCGCAGGCGCTTAGCCGGGCGCACCAGCGCTTCCCAATCATCCTTGTTGCGGCGTTTGAGCAGAAGGCATTCAATATTTGCTGTCCCCTCCTCCTTTTTTCCCATCAGCCGCACAGGCAGAACACGCGTCTGATTGATAACCAATGCATCTCCCGGATGCAAATAATCCAGAATATCGCGGAAAATGCGATGGGAGACTTCTTTGCTGGCACGATCATATACCATCAGGCGGGAAGAATCCCGCGGTTCAGCCGGCACCTGCGCAATCAGTTCTTCCGGCAAATCATAGTAAAAATCACTTGTCTTCATCTATTTTTCAATCTTCTTTCTCATTTTCAAATAGTTTCAGCTGTTTTGCATCAGCTTCACTTTGCCGGTAAGGGATGCCTAAATGCCGATAAGCGGCCTCCGTAGCAATACGACCGCGCGGCGTGCGCATCAAGAAACCGTTCTGCATGAGATACGGCTCATAAACATCCTCAATCGTTGCAGCTTCTTCCCCTGTCGCCGCAGCCAGTGTATCCAGCCCTACCGGACCGCCTTTAAAAATATGGATCATCGCAAAAAGCACGTTGCGATCCACTCCATCCAACCCCATGGCATCTACTTCCAGCATTTTCAGCGCTGCATCTGCCACTTCTCGAGTAATCACGCCATCGGCCTGTATCTCCGCGTAATCGCGTACACGGCGCAGCAAACGGTTGGCAATACGCGGCGTCCCCCGGGAACGGCGCGCAATCTCCCGCGCTCCCGAAGGATCAATCCGGATCCCCAAAATAGAAGCCGAACGATTGGCAATGATCTCCAGCTCTTCGGGCTGATAGATTTCCAGACGATTGATAATGCCAAAACGATCGCGCAGCGGATTGGTCAACATACCAGCGCGCGTAGTAGCACCGATCAACGTAAATTTAGGCAAATCCACCCGCAGCGAACGGGCACTGGGGCCTTTACCGATAATAATATCCAGCGCATAATCCTCCATTGCCGGATACAGCACTTCTTCCACACTGGCATTGAGCCTGTGGATCTCATCGATGAACAGCACGTCCCCTTCATTCAGATTAGTAAGCAGCGCTGCCAAATCACCCGGCCGTTCGATTGCAGGGCCGGAGGTGATGCGGATATTCACGCCCATCTCATTGGCAATAATATGCGAAAGAGTCGTTTTGCCCAATCCCGGCGGGCCATACAGCAGGACATGATCCAGCGCTTCCCCACGGGCTTTTGCAGCCTCGATAAAAATGCGCATTTTTTCCTTGACCTTGCTTTGCCCGATATATTCTTCCAGTACGCGTGGACGCAGGCGCGTTTCAACTATGTTTTCATTTTCCTGCGAATATCCGGAAACAATTCGGCTTTCAAAATTATCTTCCATCTTTTTTCACTCCTTAACGGACATCCAATCGTTTAAGCGCCAACAGAATCAGCTCTTCTGCCGTATCTGCCAATGCTGCCACGCTGCGCACTGCCGCCACTGCCTCTGCTTTTTGGTACCCCAAACTGGCAAGTGCTTCCGCCGCTTCTTCCTGCGCGGTCGGCGCCGAAGTTCCGGCTGTCGTTTCACCACCCAAAGCCATGCCCATATCCAACTTATCTTTCAATTCCAGCACAATGCGCTCCGCCGTCTTTTTGCCAACGCCGCTCACTTTTGAAAAAGCACCGGTATCTCCAGCGAATACTGCCCGCGCCACTTCATCCGGGCTCATCTGCGAAAGGATCGCCAGCCCTGCTTTGGGGCCAATGCCCGAAATGCCAATCAATCGCTCAAACATCTGTTTCCCGGACTCACTTTCAAATCCATAAAGAGAAAGTTCATCCTCCCGCACAATCAGATGGGTATACAGTTTTACCTGTCCACCCACTGTTGCTGTATCCAGAAAGCGCCGCGGCGCAAAAATTCTGTAACCAATGCCACCGCATTCCACTACGGCATAATTTTCCGCTGTTGCGGCCAATGTTCCTTTGAAAAATGCATACATAGGCTCTGACTCTCCTAATATTTTCTGGCGTTCCGATAGTTGGCAGTTTGTGCATGGCAGATCGCCACTGCCACTGCATCGGCAGCATCATCCGGCTTGGGAATAGCCTGCAGATTGAGAATGGTTTTCACCATCATCTGCACCTGCCACTTTTCCGCACGGCCATATCCGGTGACCGCCTGCTTCACCTGCAATGGCGTATATTCGAAAATGTGTTTATTCTGTCTGTAAGCTGCCATCAAGCACACACCACGGGCCTGTGCCACGTCAATGGCCGTCTTTGCATTATTATAGAAAAACAGTTCTTCAAATGCCACTTCATCCGGAGAAAAACGCTCCATCAGCTTCGTCATACTCTCAAACAAAATATCCAACCGCTCCGGCACCCACATTTTAGCAGGTGTATAAATAGCGCCGTAATCAATCAATTTCATATGAAAACCGTCATATTCAATCACACCATATCCCACTATGGCAATTCCGGGGTCTATTCCTAAAATGATCAATGCGTTTCTTTCCTGTCATATAAATATGATTTATTATAACATAACTCTATAGAAAATGCATTCTCAGACTTCATTTCCTTTTTTCACTTCAAAGTTTTGCAAACACCTTACCTTTTTTCAGCAATTCCTCTTTTTATCTCAATTTTCAAGGAAACCCGCTTCTATTTGCCATCAAAAATTCACAATTTTGCTGGAAATACTGTTTTCGCCATTGCAAAAGAAGTGTATTATAAAGATAATAAATAAAATTTGCGAGGTAAGAAAATGACTGAGTTTATCCAGGCAATCGCCAACTTTACCGCAGGCACCAGCCTTGCCGTTTATGTTTTTATTTTCGTAGGCAAAATCATTGAGGTCTCATTGGGGACCCTCTCTACCGTGCTGATCAACAAGGGAATCCGCCTGCCCGGTATTCTGGTAGGTATCATTGAATACGTTTTATGGCTGCTTATCACCACCTCAGTTATGATCGGCTATAAAGATGACCCGGTTAAAATTGTTTTTCTCGTCTCCGCTTCGGCCATCGGAAAATATCTGGGAATGCTTCTGGATGAGCGCTTGGCTTTCGGTTTGTGCTCCATCTCTGTATTCCTCCCTTCCGGAGAAGAATCGATGGCTTTGGCCAATTTCCTGCGTGACCAGGGCTTTGGCCTGACCATTCTTGATGGCCATGGCATCGACGACAGCAAAAAATATGTGCTTATGCTGACGCTCAAGCGCAATCGCTCCAAAGAAGCAATTCACCTGATTAACGGCTTTACTGAAAACGCGGTAATCACTGTTTCACAAGTTACCTCTTTTATCGGTGGCTATCTCAACAAAAGTTCTTCCAAAAATCCCTCTCTTTGGGAAAACCGCAACAAATAAAGGCGATTTATATCGCCTTTTTTTATTTTTTCTTCTAAATTCTGTTGACTGTATCGCGCCAATATGGTCTAATTAATTAATACACATTTATACGGGCGAAAGCTCAATTACCAATTGATATCATTTTTATAAAGGAGTGTTTCTTTCATGGCTTTCTATTATGACGAACCTTCTCATACTTTTGGAGAATATCTGTTGATCCCCGGTTATTCTTCCGAGCACTGCATCCCTTCCAATGTCAGCTTAAAGACACCATTGGTCAAGTTCAGAAAGGGAGAAGAAGAACCTGCGCTTTCCCTCAACATTCCTCTGACTTCTGCCGTCATGCAGGCCGTATCCGATGATAAAATGGCCATTGCATTGGCCAAAGAGGGTGGTCTTTCCTTCATTTATGTTTCTCAGCCCATTGAAGAACAGGCCAAAATGGTTGCTCGCGCTAAAAGCTATAAGGCTGGTTTTGTAGTCAGCGATTCCAACTTGTGCCCGACCGATACCTTGGCCGATGTTCTCGCGCTCAAAGAAAAGTTTGGGCATTCCACTATGGCAGTTACCGCCGATGGCTCGCCAACAGGAAAGCTGCTGGGGCTGGTCACCAGCAGAGATTACCGTGTTTCTCGCATGGATCTCAGCGCAAAAGTTGTCGATTTTATGACTCCTTTTGATAAACTCATTTGTGCTCACGAAAGCACTTCCCTCAAGGAAGCCAATGATATCATTTGGGATCATAAATTGAATGCGCTCCCCCTGATTGACGACAATCAAAACCTCAAATATTTCGTATTCCGCAAGGATTATGACAGCCATAAAGCGAATGCGTTGGAATTGTTGGACAACTCCAAACGTTACATGGTAGGTGCGGGTGTCAACACCAGAGACTATGAGCAACGTATTCCTGCATTGATCGAGGCAGGCGCTGATATTCTTTGCATCGACTCTTCCGAAGGCTATTCCGAATGGCAGCGCCGTGTATTGCAGTTTGTCCGTAAAAATTATGGTGATTCCGTCAAAATCGGTGCCGGCAATGTTGTGGATGGAGACGGCTTCCGCTTCCTGGCTGAAGCAGGTGCGGACTTTGTCAAAATCGGTATTGGCGGTGGTTCCATTTGTATTACCCGCGAGCAGAAAGGCATCGGCCGTGGTCAGGCAACTGCTGTGATCGAAGTTGCCAAGGCCCGGGATGAATATTATAAAGAAACCGGTATTTACATTCCCCTTTGCTCGGACGGCGGTATCGTGCACGATTATCACATGACCCTGGCTTTGGCGATGGGTGCAGACTTCCTCATGCTGGGCAGATATTTCTCCCGTTTCGACGAAAGCCCCACCAACCGCGTTGTTATCAATGGCCAATATATGAAAGAATATTGGGGTGAAGGCTCCAATCGTGCCCGCAACTTCCAGCGCTATGATAACGGTGAAAATCAAAGCATGACCTTTGAGGAAGGTGTGGATTCTTATGTTCCCTATGCAGGCAGCCTGAAAGCAAATGTCGGCCTTTCTATCAAGAAGATTACTTCGACCATGTGCAATATCGGTGCAATTACCATTCCTGAATTGCAGCAAAATGCGCGCATTACGTTGGTTTCTGCTACCAGCATCGTAGAAGGCGGAGCACACGACGTACTGCTTAAAAACAGTTCACAAATTAAATAATCACGGGAAAACCAAAAAAACGGTGGAATTCATTCCACCGTTTTTTTGGTTATGAGCGCTTCAGCATGCGAATCATACCCTTCCCTTGCCAGCAACTAAATCCACAGGCCTGATAAAAAGCGTCTGCCCCCGGGCTGCTAAGCAATTCTAAACTGACCGGGTATTCTGCGGCAATATTCTCTTCAATCCATGCGTAAACACTTTGCAACAGTGCTTTTCCGCATCCTTTTCCCTGCCATTTGGGAAGTATCGCCATATCCTTTAAATAAAATGACATTCCTCTATCGCCCAATAATCTTACCATGCCAACTGCTTGTTCTCCTTGATAACATACAAAATTGCATAAACTGTGTTTTAAAGCAACCGCAACCTATGCTTCGTTAGGAGCCTCCCAACCAACCGCTTGATACAACATAATAAAATCTTGCGGTGTCAGTACATTTTTTCTAACATCCATATCACAATTACCTCCGCATCAATCCTTGATTTGTCAAGTCATACACCGTATCGCAAACTTCTTCAATATATTTTCGATCATGCGAAACGCTGATAATGGTACCGCCATAGTTTCTCAACACTTCTCGAATTACCGGATTGGAAAGCGGTGAAAAATTCCGAGTCGGCTCATCCAAAATTAATACGTTACACTCCTGCAATATCATTTTCAAAAACAAAAGTTTGGCACGTTGCCCACCCGAAAGTTCTCCTATGCGATGTTCCATCTCAAAAGGCGTATATTTCATACTACCAAGAAACGTCCGAGCCTGCGTTATTTCTTCCTTTCTTCCACTTTCCGCCAAATATTCTACCGGTGTCAGTTGTGAATCCAGGCACTCGTTATAATCCTGCGGCATATATGCGACTTTTATATCCTTTCTCGGCAATAGCCGCTCCGCAATTGTTCGCAACAGGGTGGTCTTTCCCACACCATTTCTTCCCACAATGCATATCTTCTCCGGCCCGACCACTTTAAGAGAAGCTCTGGGGGCCAAAATCCGTCCTTGCACCGCCAATGGTTCCCACTCCGCTTCTAAAATTACTTTTCCTGCGGGCATGACTGTTGTTTCTGGAAATTTTGCCAAAATTACTTCTTCCACATCCGGCAATTGTGTCATTCCCTCACTTTGCCGCTCAAATCGCCTTCCCATAGATTTTACGGACTGCATCTTCTTTTTCAGTAAGCGACCTCCATGCGGATCTCCCCGGGATATGACATTCTGCTGATGTTCCACTTTCGATTGTATTTGTCTGAACTTTTTCATCTGCTTTTCCCTCTCTGCCTTTTCCTTACGGGCCATTTGTGTTTGATGGGAAAGCTGTGCGAGACGCTGTTCAACATATTGGCGATAAGGCATGCGCGCAATTGTATGCCGTGGCAGAGTTTTTCGCCGCACCTGCTCAATATGAATGATGATATTAGCGGTGCGTTCAATCAACGTTTCATCATGAGAGACATACAGAATAGGCAGTCCACAATCATTCATAAATCGTTCCATCCACTCCAGCGTCTGAATATCAATATCGTTGGAAGGTTCATCCAGCAGCAGTATATCCGGCTCTCCCATCAAAATCCTCGCCATTTGCAGCTTCACTTTTTCCCCTCCGGAAAGTGAAGCAACCTGCTGATCGGAATAGAAAAACTCCAAATCCAATCCTAAACTAACAGCAATTCGATAAAGCTCTTTCGGTGTACTTTCTATAAATCCTTGAGCCTCACAGCAAAAATCATATATTGTCAATGCTTTTTCCAGCTGAGAAAGTTCCTGTGCTAAATAACCCAGGTGAAGTCCTTGCTTGCCAATTTCGCCACTATATTCCACATATTCTTTTACCAACTCTTGATTGTAGATCAATTTTAACAGTGTTGACTTCCCGTTTCCCTCTTCTCCAATTAATACCGCTCGATCACCGGCACCCAAAGTAAAAGAAAAATTCTGCAGCAGCACTTTTCCATCCCTTTTATGTAATATTGTCAAATCTTTGATCTGCAGCATATGTATTACCTCATTTATTCCAATAAAAACCCCGGTTTCTGTTTTTACAAAACCGGGTTCTTGACCATGCTGCTTTTCTGTATAATTTTGCATACAAAAAGGACAATCAAAGCCCTGATTTTCGTTAACAGAAACAAGGGTTAGCCTCAGCCACCCAATATTTACTGTCCATACGAAAATTTCATCAGTACTTCATTGTTCCTCCACAGATATTGATTCTTTATTAATATTATAACTTCAGCGCTGTATTTTGGCAATACAAATATTCTTTTTATTCGGTGCAGCTTGTTCCCATATGTTCTGTTGCTACTAAATGCAAAAGGCAAAATCGGTCTTTTTGCAGACAGGGCAGTATCCGACTTTGTGCCTTTTTCTTATTATGTTCGGCAAAACCAGGCATATAAAATAATGGAAGACTTACCTGCCTTCCATTACATACCACATACTTTATATTAATAATTAATAATCTTGATTTTATTAATCAACGGAAGCTCCATTGCTTTTCCCTGAAAAGCATTTACCAAGCCGATAATCGCAACCACTGCCAATGCCAAACCAAATAAAGTATAAAGAAGGTTGGTAATCAAGGCCAATCTCCACCAGATCAAAGTCAAGACTGCGCTAACAATTCCCAAGGAAATTGCCCCGACCACGCCGGCCAACAACAAAATCAACGCCTGATTTGCATGAAATTTCCCAAAGCGGGATTCCGGCGCTGCTACCAAGGGTAAGAAAAACAGAATTCCAAAATAGGAAAGGCCCGCTAGAACCTTGTTTTTTTCAATATCCTCTGCAGAAAACTGATTGGTGATATCATTCATTGCACTTTTCCTCCACTCATTTTCACTTACATACGGTGTACTCGTATATTTGTTTCTATTTTATCAGATATAGTTTCCTGCTGCAACCTTCTTCCACAAAAAGCCTTACAAAACATTTTTACTAAAACCTTATATGTTGTTATTGATAAAATCATACTTTTATCGGGCAAAGCCGGCACAAGAAACAAACTTCTTACAAAAGAAAAAGAACCTCCCCAAAGGGGAGGCTCTTCCATTATTTTGTTAAATGATTACAGACCCATGGTAGCCATGTAAGCTTTAACTTCATCAGAATCGATATTGTTCTTGGTAACAGCCTGGAAGGGAACGGTAGCGTTCTCGGGCAGTTCTTTGCCAGCCAGGAAATCGCACATCATGT
This sequence comes from Clostridiales bacterium, assembly GCA_003149735.1. Next base: position 23,658 of record QANA01000025.1, read on the forward strand.
AGGTGGAATCATAGCCCATCAGATAGGGGTTCTGACCCATGGAACCAAACATAACGCCAGCTTCGATGTTAGCTTTCTCGGTTTCGGAGAAGTCCCAACCAATTACGCCAACGCTACCATCAGCTTTGCCGAGCTCGCTCAGACCAGCGATGATGTAGTTGTTGTAAGAGTTGCAGGTGCCGAGGAAGCACAGAGTCTTATCGGGGTTAGCGTTTACGGTATCCTGAACATACTGAATAGCGATAGCTTCAGTTACCTGGCCTACCCAATAGGGTTCATCGCCAGTGTAGCTGGTGAAGTTCGGGTAGTTAGCCTTGCAGTACTCGATGCAGCCAATGGATCTGTCAGCCCAGTTCTGGTTCTCGGGAGAGAGACCCATGGAGATGTAGGTAACTTCTTCATCACCGTACAGTTCATACATAACCTGAGCCTGACCTTCAGCCATTGCATATGCATCGGAAGCATAAGTAGCAACAACAGCGGG
>QANA01000082.1 GCA_003149735.1 Clostridiales bacterium
TTTGGTGGAACCTTGATACAGGATATTCCCAGCGCTGATGCAAAGTATGCGCAGCATTTTGGGGATATGGAGCATCGGGCAAAACCGTGGCACGCAATCATGTTGGAGCAGGGAAGCCGGATGTATCGCATTGCTGGCAGCGAACGGATGGAGGTAAACTCTTTCCACCATCAGGCAGTGGATGTTGTCGCTCCGGATTTTAAAGTAACTGCATACTCTGAAGAGGGGATTGTAGAGGCAATTGAGCATGTTTCTGCAAATATTTGGGGTGTACAGTTTCACCCGGAAAATATGGCGCAGGAGGATCCGGAATTTTTAAAGTTGTTCCGTGCTTTTATTATGGATTGTTGTAAAGCATAATTAAAAAAACGCATATTTGATATGCGTTTTTTTAATTACTTTACAAAGAAAGCATTATTTGCTGTGTTTCTTTCATGGAAAGGCCTGAAGTAATTCATATAGGTGTTTATTGCACTACTTTTGATTTTTATCGAGAATCATCAATGCACGGAAGGAAGTTCCCAATCCACTTGATATTGATCTTGAATTAACAGGTAATTACAGTCATATTGACGACAAAGTGCTAAATTGGCGGCGTTTTCCTGGATTAAATCTTGTTGGGATAATTCAGAATCATCAAGCCGCTGCTCAATTGCATTGGCATGCTGGCGGATTTCTGTAAAATGCTGTCGGATATATTGTTCAGACATGATCAAACAGAGATATTGAATATGCGCGAGATAACGAGCGGAAAAATCCTTTTGCCAGTCAAAAGGAATGTAACAGCCTTCAATCATCAGATTTTGTTCATTCTCAATGGCAGTTTTGATCATCTCCCGCACAATAGGCCAAAGGTATTGTGTGAGCTGCGCATCATCTTCGGGCGTCAAGGTTGTTTGCCCACTGCGAATTAAGCCCATTTTCAAATGATCGATAGAGAGATATGGATAACCATATTTTTCCAGTAATTTTTGTGCAAGTAATGTTTTGCCTGTATGAGAGCAGCCGGTAATCAGTACAATCATAGCATGGAAGCTCCCTTTATTAGAAGATGTAATTTCATGATAGCAGATTTGACCGCGTCCGGCAAGGCGTTGCGGCGCCATGGTTGTGTTTGATAAAACAGGCAAAGTGGTAAATAGATAGAGTGCGTTGCTCAAAGATTGGATGGAGAAACAAACGGTAGTTCGAGAAAGAGGAAAATTATGAAAACGAAAGAGATGCGCGGTAATCTATTGCTGCTGATTACTGCGGCGATTTGGGGCAGTGCTTTTGTTGCGCAGAGTGTGGGGATGGACTATGTAGGTCCTTTTACATTTCAGGCAGTACGCAATTTATTGGGCGCATTGGCGCTGTTGCCTGTAATTCTTTTGCACAACCGCAAAAAGAAACGGGATGGAGAAGCTCCCATGACTAAGGAAGAAAAAAAGCAGTTATGGATTGGAGGGCTTGTTTGTGGCACGGTATTAGGAGTGGCCGGCTGCCTGCAGCAAATCGGAGTTCAGCATACAACGGTTGGCAAAGCGGGATTTATTACAGCGTTGTATATTTTGATTGTGCCGGTGTTGGGCCTGTTGTTTCATAAGAAAGTGCCGTTTAAGATTTTGGGCTGTATTGTCATTGCAGTAGTGGGCCTGTATCTTTTGTGTGTGCAGGATAGCTTTTCTCTTTCTAAAGGAGATGCTTTTGTAGCTTTATGCGCATTGGGGTTTTCGGTGCATATTATGGTAGTGGATTATTATGCGGCGCGGGTAGATGGTTTGAAACTTTCCTGCCTGCAGTTTTTTGTGGCCGGGCTGTTTTCCATGATTCCCACGCTGCTGACGGAAGAACCGAATATGCAGGGAATTTTGAATGCATGGCTGCCTATCGTGTACGGCGGCGTTTTTTCCAGCGGAATTGGATATACGCTGCAGGTATTGGGGCAAAAATATACGAAACCGACAGTTGCCTCGCTGCTGATGAGCCTGGAATCGGTATTTGCGGTGCTGGCGGGTATTGTGCTTTTGGGGCAGATACCTACTTTGAGGGAAACGATTGGCTGTTTGCTGATGTTTGGAGCAATTGTTCTGGCACAGTTACCCGGCAAAGAAAAAACAGAGAACAGGAAATTAAGTGAATAGAAAGTGGAAAGTTCTCTTAAGAAAATCAAAAACCAAAAAAGCCTCTGCTTCAAGCAGAGGCTTTTTTGATAGCTCAATCTTTCTTTTTCTTGGGAGAAAAAGCCTTCCCAAGCAATATAATGAGAGCATAGATAACCAGCATAACGACAAATATGCCAACCATGCCGCTGAGCATATAGTTTAGAGATTCTAAAAATGCGGGAATATCAAAAAACATGTCCGACTACCTCCTAAATTACATTCCGAGTGCTGCGCTGACCAGAGTCATAACCAGGCCACCGGCGATGACAGAACCGACCTGTCCGGCAACATTTGCTCCTGCTGCATGCATAAGCAGGAAGTTATTGGGATCTTCATCCCGACCCATCTTATGTACGATACGAGAAGCCATGGGGAATGCAGAAATACCGGCTGCACCGATCATGGGGTTGATCTTATTCTTGCTGAACAAGTTGATGAGTTTAGCGAAGAGCACGCCGCCAATAGTATCAAATACAAAGGCAATCAGACCAAGCAGGAAGATAAGAATCGTTTCCCAGCGCAGGAATGTTTCGGCGTTCATATTGACGGCTACTGTAATTCCCAGGAAAATAGTAATCAAGTTAGCCAGTACATTTTGAGCTGTTTCGGAAAGAGAACGCAATACACCACATTCACGGATTAAGTTGCCAAACATCAGGAAGCCAATCAGAGAAACAGATTTGGGAGCTACCAAACCGGCTATCATGGTAACTAAAATGGGGAAGAGAATGCGAACTGCCGGAGAAATATCCTTGGGTTCGTATTTTATGCGAATCATGCGTTCCTTTTTTGTAGTAACCATCTTAATTACCGGCGGCTGAATCATAGGAACCAATGCCATATAGGAATAGGCAGCGACGGTAATAGCAGCTGAATAATTGGAATGGAAAAAGTTAGCAACAAAGATGGAAGTAGGACCATCTGCTGCGCCGATGATGCCGATAGAGGCCGCATCCTTCAGCTCAAAACCCAATAAGCTGGCCATGCTCATAGCAAAGAAAATACCAAATTGCGCTGCTGCACCAAATAACAGCATTTTAGGATTGGAAAGAAGCGGTCCGAAGTCAATCATTGCACCGATACCGATAAAAAGCAGCAACGGAAATAACTCGTTGGCAATACCGGCATTGAATAAGACGCTTAAAGCTCCTTCTTCGGTTCCCTGCGTAATTGCACCGGAAAGGGGGAGATTGACGAGGATTACGCCAAAGCCCATCGGCAGCAGAAGAGAAGGCTCCATTTCTTTTTTGATGGCCAGATAAATCAGGATTGCACCGATAATCCACATGACGACCATCTGCCATGTGATGTTGGTCACATTTTCAAATAATGCGCCCATGTTGCTCAAAAAATTTTCCATGTTACAAATTTCCTTTGATAATTTTTCTAAATCCTCCGCATAAAAATGCGGAGGATTTGTGAAATAAGAATACGATTAGAAGAGGGAACAACTCATGAATAGAGTTGCTGCCAGAGAAGCGACCAGGGAGACAACCGTAATCTGTGTATTGATCGAGGGGCCAGCGGTATCCTTGAAAGGATCGCCTACCGTATCGCCAATTACAGCTGCCTTATGTGCATCGGAACCCTTGCCGCCAAAGTGGCCGGATTCAATATATTTTTTGGCGTTATCCCATAGACCACCGGCATTATCCATCAATACTGCCAGCAACAAACCGGAAATGATATTACCGGCCAGATAACCACCGACAGCGTTGACGCCGCCGATAAAGCCAACTGCCAAAGTAGTGAGAATTGCAACCAGACCGGCAGGAATCAATTCTTTCAAAGCGCCGATCGTAGCGATGTCAATGCACTTGTCATATTCCGGCTGTACTCCTTCGCGGCCTTCCTTCAGGCCTTCGATGGTATTGAATTGACGATGGATTTCTTCTACCATTTTTTGCGAGTTGCGGTTGACGCCCATCATCAGCATAGCGGAGAAAACGGCGGGAACTGCTGCACCAATTAGCATACCAAAGAATACTAAGGGATCCATCAGGTCGAATCCTTTGAACGCAACGCCTGCATTAGAAATGATCTCAGCAAAGGCAGAGAGCAATGCAATAACGGTAAGTCCTGCTGCACCAACGGCGAAACCTTTGGTGATAGCTTTGGAAGTATTGCCCGCGGCATCCAGTTTATCAGTAATTTCAATAACTTCTTCGCCCAGATCTCCCATTTCGGCAACGCCCCGGGCATTATCGACGATCGGACCGTACGCATCGTTGGAAATGATCATGCCTACAATGGAGAGCATACCAATAGCTGCTACAGAAATGCCAAGCAGTGCATAATCTGCTCCCAATGGTTCGCACAGCTTATAAGAAGCGAGCGCAGCAATGCCGATTCCGGCAAGAGAGGGGAAAGAGCTCAAAAGGCCATACGAGAAACCGGAAAGAATGGTAAAGGCAGGTCCGCTCTGGCAGGCGGCAGCAACTTTTTCCACCGGCATTTTGTCATCGCCGGTAAAGAAGTCACTAGTAAGGCCGATGGCAACGCCGGCTAACATTCCGATGACGGCAGCACCCCACAGGCGCAATTCGTAATTCCAGATTAAGCAAGCGGCCAGTGTGAGTACTGCAAAAATTCCGCAGGTCAGATAAGTACCTCCATTCAGCGCCTTACCGGGATCTCCCTGCTTGCCGACACGTGCGACCAGGACACCGATAATGGAAGAAAGAAGGCCTAAGGCTCCAAAGCAGAAAAGCAATTGAACTTGCCCCAAAGCAGCGGCGATGACCATGGCGGCTGCGATGGAAGCTACGTTGGAGTCGAAAAGGTCAGCACCCATGCCGGCAACGTCACCGACGTTATCTCCCACGTTATCGGCAATAACAGCCGGGTTTCTGGGATCGTCCTCAGCGATACCGAGCTCAACTTTACCTGTTAAGTCAGCTGCAATATCAGCTGTTTTGGTGAAAATGCCGCCGCCGGCTTTAGCAAACAGAGCAAGGGAACTTGCGCCAAAGCTGAAGGCCAGAACAATTTCGGAGTTGCCTGTAATGAGATACAGCAATGCAGGCCCAGCCAACGAAGTGCTGACCACCGCCATACCCATGACGGCACCGCCACGGAAGCCGGCCATAAAGGAAGGAGCAAGCCCTTCTTTAGCAGCGGTGGCTGCTTTTACGTTGGCAATGGTAGCGATGCTGATACCGACAGCACCTGCAAAACCGGAAAAGACAGAGCCCAGAATATAGGCAACTGCCATTTTTAAGTTTTCAAGAATGTTGCCATTCCAGAAGGGAGAGGGATAGACCAAAATGATGATAAAGCTTACAATTCCTACAAATATAGAAAGAATTTTATATTCGCGTTTGAGGAATGTAAAAGAACCTTGACGGATCAGCTTTCCGATTCCGCCCAGTTTCCCCTCGGCAGTCGGCAGCTTGCTGACCCAAATATAAAAGTAGGCAGCTACTCCCAGCGCAAGGGCAGAAACAATCAGTGAAACAATTGCCCAGTTCATGAAAACCTCCCTAAAATCAAATCTCATGGTTTGCAAAAAATCGCAAATACCACCAAATACATTTTAATTCATACACGAAAAATTTACAAGGCGTTTTCTGAATATACAAAAAGAAGGGGTAAAAGTTTACAAAAAAAAGAGGAAGCATTTTTGCTTCCTCTTAAGTAATAAAATTACTTATTTTTCGATTAAGTCGATTACCTTGCCGGAAACGCCTTTATCTGCGGGCAGCCAAGCTTTTCCTTTGCCACCAAAGAGCTCGATATAATAGCCGATCTGCTCTTTGATACCGGAAATGATGGCAGGCCAAATCATGCCAGGCTTGGGCATTTCTTTTACTTTCTTGACTGCTGCTTTAGCCAGGTCGGTATAAATATTAACTTTATTGATACCCATTGTGCAAGCTTTTGCCAGATTTTCATCGCCGGAACCGGAACCGCCGTGCAATACCAGCGGGAAATCCTGGCCGACAGCCTCTTTGATTGCAGCCAAACGATCGAAATCAATATGAGGCGTACCGATATATTCGCCGTGAGCGGTGCCGACTGCGACTGCCAACATATCGATACCGGTCTCTTCAATATATTTTTTAGCTTCAGCAGGATCGGTCAAAGCCTGTTTGCCGTCTACTGCGTAATTATCTCCCTGGCCTACGTGACCTAATTCAGCTTCTACGCTGACGCCGGTCGCATGAGCAACTTTAACCAGTTCTTTTACCTGAGCAACGTTTTCCTCATAGGGAAGGCTGGAACGGTCGACCATGATGGAAGTGAAGCCGGCAGCAATTGCATCGATGGCATCTTCATAAGTAGCGCCATGGTCCAAGTTAATGGCAACGGGAACATTGGCTTTGTCAGCCAAAATGGTCAGATAGCTACCCAAGAATTTGATATCAGGTGTTGCGCCATGGGCAACATCGAGAATGATGGGAGCACGCAGTTCTTCTGCAATTTCGATAACTGCTCTGGCGTCCAGCTCACTGCACACGTTGGGGGCGACCACACCATAGTTTTCCTTGCTGGCGCGGTCGAGGATTTCTTTCATGGATACTAACATACGATTTACCTCTTTATCCTTTCAAAAAATAAATATAAAGCAAAAGGCTTAGCCTTTTGAAATCTGTTTATCGTATTTTATTATAACAGAGAAAAACAAAAGCAACAAGAAAATTTTAATTCAGCGCCGGGGATATTTGCTGTAGATTTCCTCTAAAAGTGCAGTGGCCTGCTCATACTGATCGTTGGCATATTTAAACAGATTGGGTTCTTTGGTGATATAAAAACCGAATTTTTCGTAAAGTTTGACCGCACGATGGCTCCAGGTTTGTGTATGCAAATAAATTTTGCGTTTTCCCTCGATTTCTTCCGAGAGCTGCAATAATCTGCTCATCAATGCTTTGCTGAGGCCCAACCCCTGGTATTGAGGTATAACGGCGACGTAAGAAACCCATGGATCACGCCGTTTTCCGGAATATTCCCACCAAATGGTGGCGGTAGCGATTTTTTTGCCCTGCGGATCCTCGATAAACAAGCAACGGCGCTCCAGTTCATGGGGCGCATACAGAAAACGTTTTTCAAAATGTACCAGTGCATCAACCCCGCGAGGAAATTCCAGCACAGAGGCTTCGATTTCCGCCCATTCCTTTTCATCACCCGGCTGAAACATGGAAAAGGCATAGCCTTCGGGCAATTCAAAGAGAGGGAGTTCAGCCTCCGGTGGACGGCACATCAGAATGTTCAAAAAAGGGACACTTTTATCTAACATAATAGATACCTCCCGATCTTAAGAGATCTTTTTCAAATTAGTAATAAACAAAAAGGCAGTGGATAAACCAATCTGCCTTTTTTTAAGAATATTAGAAGATGCGATAAGCACAAATCCAACGGGAATCCCAATAGGAACCATAGGAAGTGCGTTTTACAACTTTACCTTTACTGGTAGAAGCATCGATCATCATACTGTTGCTGACTGCAATGCCAACATGTCCTTTAAAGACCAAAATATCTCCTGCTTTTACCTCACTGCGTTTATTGATGCGCTGATATTTGGTAACGCTGCGCCAACCAGAAGAAGTCAAATAACCCTGTTTGACGCCGGCGTTGTTGAGGCACCAGTAGACAAGGCCGGAACAGTCGAATTGATTAGGCCCTTTGGCACCCAGCACATATTTGCATCCCAAACGGGATTCTGCTGCAGCAATCAATGCAGAAACGCTGCCAGAACCGCTGTAATGATAATCACCACCGCCACTGCTGCCGCTTCCTCCACTGCTGCTTCCGCTATTGCCGCTGCTGGGCTTTTTATTGCCGGAGCTGCTGGAGCTGCCGGAACTGCTGACCGGAGCTTTGACAGCAGAATCGGAGAACAACTTATGATTGGTGGAAGCACCGAACTTTCCATCTGCCGTGAGTCCATTGCGCTGCTGGAAAGATTTTAAAGCAGCAACCGTACTTTCTCCAAAATAACCGGTAGAACTGCGCATATATCCCAAGGCAACCAGACGCTCCTGAATGCGGGTGACATCATCACCGCTATCTCCCAAGCCAATGCTGTTGGCCTGAGCGCTATCCGATAGCAGCAACTCTTTGGTAGCTGTGCCGAGATAACCGTCGGAAATCAGACCGTTGCGCTCCTGAAAACGCTTGACGGCGGCCACTGTATCCTGACCATATTTTCCATCAGGCGTGGTGGTGAGATAACCGAGCGTATGCAAGCGCTGCTGCAAAGAAAGAATTTCATCGCTCTGTTCTCCAAGATAGAATGCATAAGCATTGACGTCTTCCGAATAGAGGGCTTCTCTTGTTTTCTGACCGATGGTGCCATCGGAAGTGAGGGCATTGCGCTGTTGGAATTTTTTGACGGCGGCTGTAGTGGT
>QANA01000004.1 GCA_003149735.1 Clostridiales bacterium
CGTATTCCTTCTTCTAACAACTCCGATTGGCTTTTCCACTGTCCACATCGTTCCATTGCTCCTGCATAGCACACTTCAGTGCAGGCGCCGCACTGTACACACTTTGCTGCCTCATATCGATGGATACTTTGTTCTTCCATCTGCTGCGCGCCTGCTCTGCATACTTTCGCGCAGGCACCACAGCCAATACATTTTTGAGCATCAAACAAAATTTGCATTTGAGAAGATATCGATTCCGGATTATGACACCATGCACAATGCAGGCTGCAGCCTTTTAAAAAAATTGTTGTGCGAATACCGGAGCCATCATGCAGGGAAAAATGCTGAATATTATAAACCATTGCCCGCTTCATAGATAACCTCAGCGCTGTGTGCGCCCGATGATTTCATCCTGCATCACTTTATCCAATGTATGGAACAATGCACTGTAACCACATATACGCACTACAATATTTTGATGATTCTCCGGATCCTTCTGCGCTTCCAACAGTTGAGCCCGATCAATGACATTGAAGTCCATAATACTTCCGCCATTTTGCAAAAAGTTTTGAATCACACTGACAAACAGTGCATCTCCCAAAGGTCCTTTTGTCACCGGCAAATCCATATACAAAACACCGCCACCCGGATACTCCGTATAATCGACTGCACTTTGCGCATGCAGCAGTGTTGCCGCATCTATCCCGCCTGCATATTCACTGGGATTCCCGCCTCGCGAAAGGTAATCTCCTTGTTTACGACCACTGGCATTGGCGTTTGCTTCTCTAAACCATTCAAATGAATAAAACGTAAATAGAGATGCTTCAAAATATCCGCCCCGCGTATTGGGATAGCCATTGATCTGCCGGGAAATATCCTGCATACATTGTGCTGTAAATTCCCGCATTTCCGCATCGGGTTGTCCCATTTTGGGAATTCGATTGCGCAGATATTGGCGAAGACTCTCTTCTCCCTCAAAATTATTTTTCAAGGCACGGCGTAATGCCTCCATGGAAAGATACTTCTGTTCATATACTGCTTTTTTAATGGCAAATAGAGAATCCACTACCGTTCCCAAGCCTGTCATTCCAAAACTATCGGAATTATAGCGAGCCCCTCCCTCTGTAACATCCATTTCATTCTGAATACAATCCTCCATCATCGCAGAGTATAGCGAACAGGGATTAACCTGCGGCCACTTTCTCGCCAAATGGTTATAGCGATTGACAAACAATTGTATCTGTACACCGAAATTATACATACAGCGGCGATAGAACGTATCAAAATCCCGCGCCTGATAAGCAGGCATGAAATTTACCTCCTCACCTGCCGCCTGAAACACCTTACTCCAAGTTTCCGGGAACAGAGAAACATCCATCATATTCGCCAGATTCAAATAAATATATGCCCTGCTATTCAATTCACAGGAAAGAGTAGGTTCCTGGCACCCACCGGCCAGATATAACCGCGCATCCTCTTCCTTTTTTCCTGCCTTAACCTGAGAGCGGATAATCACTTCATCATTAAATATCGAAAGCACATTGGTTCCCGTCTTCGCCAATGCTGCCAGCTGCTCCAGATAGATTTTGGGATGTCCTGGTTGTACTCTTGCCTGCAATTTTGGGTTGGCAAAGTGATGCCTTTCCATGCTGGCAATCAGCATTTCCGTCACTTCGTTATACACTAATTTCCCCGCAGCATCACAACCGCCGATAATGACTGTAGCGTTGGTACCGCCAGGAAGTTCCCTGCTAAGATCCCACCTCGCATCAGTAATTGCCATAAAGCAATCAATCAGAGCCTGTGCTTCTTCTTTTATAATTTCTCCGTTTTGTATATCCCGTACATAATAAGGCTCCAAAATGCGATCAATATGGCCATATACCGCAAACCCCATACCTTCCAGCGCATTACACATTTCCCGCACAAAACAAATTGTACACAATGCTTCATAAAATGTTTGAGCAGGATATCTGGGAACTCTTCCGGCGGTTTTAGCAATCTGTTGTAAGTGCACACGTGCCTGTATATCCTGTTCTTGCAGCAGCATTTCTTCTGCTTTCAACGCAAAGCGATCTGCAATACGCATAACAGCATCCAACGCTGTTATCATACTGCGATAATAGGCCAATGTATGCTCGGAATGTTCCTCTCTCGCTGAGACCTCCTGCAGCTTTGCCTGAGCTTGCTCACGCAACCCGGAGAATCCATACTGCAGTACAGACTCAACGTTTGCATAATGATGCGCAAAATCCGCAAACATCACACCCCCGATCATCTGTGTGTCCACAAAATGCGGAAGCCAGCCTTCGTTATATTCTGCCAACAATTCCGTATGCTTTGCCATCAGCCAATCAGCTAAACCAGGCTCTGGCGGCCATGTAGATGTGACGCTGTTGCGATCACGCCCGGTATCCAATTCCATATAGAAAGGGCAAGCCGGCATCAAATGCACAGTGCAATATTCCGCCGCCGTTTCGTAAATCCACGCCTTCTTTTCAAACGCAGAAGCATCAGGGTGTTCCGTTTCCCTTTGATCCAGTATACGGTACAACGCACTTATATCAGTCGGATATGTTTGATAAATTTTTTCAAATTGCGCAAACATTTTTTTCCGTTCAAAAACGAATTTCTGCATTTACCTGCTCCTTTAAAATTTTAATACAACTTTTAGGCCTTCCCGATTGTTAACCAGACGGAATCCTTCTTCATATTCCTCAATTGGCAAAACGTGTGTCACAAAATCTTTCAAATCAATTTTGCCCTGCTGCGTAAAACGCATAACTTCCTCATGCACAGCAGCTTCCCGATCCGGAATCGGCCATTGTACAGAATGAATTCGGAAATTATATGGCCCACCATTCCATTTAATTCCTTTATTCTCCTCTATTCCGATGCCATAAATACCAATCACACCATCCTCTTTAATCAGTGTCAGAGCCTCGGAAAGAATATCACAACGCCCAACCGCATCAATATAAAAATCCAATGGTGCCTGGCCAGCAGCTTTCACCGCCTGAGCAAAATTCTCATGCCTGGTATTGACTGCCAGATCTGCTCCCTGCTTTTTTGCTATAGCAATGCGCCAATCATGGTGTCCGGAAAGAGCTACAAAGGAGGCGCCCAACAATTTTGCCGCTTTAACCATTGCCAGTCCCACCGGACCGCAGCCACTGATTGCCACTTTGTCCTCTTTTTTTACTCCCAGGCGTTTCAACGCACTGTATACTTCCTTAACTGTAATCAACATAGTTGCATCTACCGGATCGATTCCTTCTGGGATAACCTGTTGCGAAATATCCCCTAAATTAGCCGGAATACCATCAGCCACCATGGCTTCATAATCCAATACACGCCCATATTCAGCAAAACCACCCCATAAGCTATGATATTGCTCCGTTTCACCCAAGCCGCTCCGCAAAACAAAATCTCCAACCCGATATTTGCTTACCTTACTGCCAACTTGAATTACCTGTCCAACCGCTTCATGTCCCAAAACGGCCGGATAAGTTGCAAAGCCATTCAAATGCCCCGCAGTCAGCTTCGTATCAGTACCATTGCAGATTCCACAGGCAATTGTTTTTACCAGTGCCGTATAGGGGGTAATTTCCGGCATTGGAATATCCTCAACCAGTTTTAATGTGGCATCTCCATAAACGATGAGTCCTCTCATATGTCTCCTTCTTGACAGTTTTCTGTCTGCATATCACAGATTTTAATATGGAACCGTTTCCATTTTTTATTATCATACCATTGAATTTGCTGCAGTGCAAGAGATATTTGCTTTTTTTATGAAGTCTGTTTATAATAAAGCGGCAAGATAAGTTGAAAGAGAGAGATTCCTGTGCGCTCATCGAATTCCAAAGAAAGCAAAAAGAATTATTTGACAATTGAAGATATCGCTTCTATGGCAGGCGTAGCCAAAAGCACCGTTTCCCGTGTTTTAAACAACAGTGGGTTTGTCAGCGAAAAAACCCAAAAAAAGGTCATGGAGATTGTGGAAGCGCATCATTATGTGCCCAACGGTATGGCCAGAGATTTGGGTCGAACCACCACCAAGTCCATCGGTATTTTTATCGGCGACATTTCCAATCAATATTTTTCTGAAATACTGGCAGGTGCAGAAGCAGTTATCAACCGTTCTGCCTTTTTCCCTTTCATTTGCCTGGTCTCCAGTGAACGCAGGGAAGAATTTTATGTCCGCGAAATGCTGAAACGCCGTGCAAGCGGTATTTTATTTGCCAGTGCAACCATTCATAATCCGTCGCTGATTTCCCAATTGCTGCATTCCACTTGTGCCATTTCCATTCAAACGGATATTCCTGATATCCAACGCATTGACTGCGAGAATTTTTCCGGTACTTATCGCATTATTCAGCATCTTATTTCCCTTGGTCACCGGCGAATTGCTTTTATCAATTCCTATGGGCAGGGCTCTGTATTGGAACAACGATTACAAGGATATCGTCAGGCATTAAGCGATCATGGAATTCCCATTTGCACCGATTATTTGAAAACATCCACTCGTGCTTCTTCCGGTTATCAAGCTGTCAATGAATTGCTCGATCTGCCAAATCCGCCTACTGCTATTCATTGCTGCAATGATCACATTGCAGCCGGCGCGTACCAGGCTCTGCATAACCGAAACATCCGTATTCCGGAGCAGATTTCTCTTACCGGTTTTGATGCGATTCCCAACACCTTGCTTATGGAACCGCAATTAACTACTGTTTCCCAACCATTGCACCAGATGGGAGCTACAGCAGCCGAAATGTTGATTGCACAAATCAATTCCGGCGAGGAACAACCTGCAGCATCTTCTCCGCTTCTTTTTCCCACCGAAATTTTACTGCGCGGTTCCACCGCGCCGCCTTGCGCCAATCTATAAAAGCACAAATAAGCACCCCATGCATTGTCACAGGGTGCTTATTTATTATCCTTTATGTATATTCACAGAATTACATTAAAATCCGTTCCCGCATATTCCTTCAACACAGCAGCCATCTCTTGACCATATTCTGCGGCAAACCGCTGCAATACTTCCTGAGCTACGGTTTTCCCTTCCTCTGCAAAGATTGCCTCTGCAATGCTGGAATACGTATCATATAAGTGTGCGCAATGATACGCAAAGCTTTCTTTATTTCCGGGTTTCCCTTGCGGAAGCTTGCCTTCCTCAAAATTGGCTCCATACCAGATCTGCTGGCAATAGGTTTTACCATATTGATTCATATTTTTCGGAACCTCAAGCTTCAATTCGGGGTTAAAGCCTCGGGCAATTGCCTGATCGATATGCGCGCAGTAAAGAATACCACATTCCTGCAGCCCCATTGCTTTAAATTGATAGCACCATGGGCAGGTGAACCAATGCGTTTCATAATTTGGCGTAAAAGAAACTTCCTGGCATTGATTTCCACCCATCAGCTGCTTCGCAGTTTCTGTATTTTCCCATTCTACATATTCCTTATAAGCTGCAAAATCTAAAGCCCGGCCATCACGTATAGCTCTCTGCGCCATACGATTGCCTCTTTGTTCTCCGTAACGCTGCGTTCCCATAATAAACGCCTGCCTGCCACGAGCACCAAAGCGATCTACCAATAACTTATAAAAATTTCCGATTAAAAACGTATGATGCAATTCTGAAAATTCGTTCATTTCAAAACCTCCTCCAAGTCTTTTGCCGTATTTTCAACCATGATATCCAGAATGACTTCATCCGTCTCCCGCATTCCCTGAGAAGCCAGAATTCCCACGCTGGAAATGGTTTGCTCAACATCTTCTTTCACTATGCCGTCTCCCGCATTAAATTGTTCCTGCTCCATTGCCAAATAGTGCCCCAGAATGGCTGCATCGACGGAAGAGGCTATCTTAGCAGCACAGGAAGGCTTTGCTCCATCACAGATAATTCCCGAAACGTTCGCCAACGTATTGGTAATCGTCGCACAAATCTGCTCATAAGTACCGTTGTGCAAATAAGTAATTGCCGCTCCGCTGCCGCAAGCCGCACTAACTGCTCCGCAGTAAGCCGAAAGTCGGCCAACCGCCATTTTTTCATGAATCGCAATTAAATTGCTGAGTACCAATGCGCGAATCAACTTTTCTCTACTTACCTGAAGATGTTTCGCATACTGTATCACCGGCAAAGAAACAGTAATGCCCTGATTGCCGCTCCCTGAATTAATTACCACTGGCGCTAAGCAACCACTCATACGTGCATCACTTCCGGCTGCTGCATAAGCTTTTGCCCTAATTTTAATATCATCTCCGTAATATTTCAATAGATTAGCGCCTACCGAAGCGCCATATTCTTTTTGCAAACCTTCTTCAGCAATTTTTTCGTTATACTCAATCTGCCGACCAATAATTTCCTGTACGTCCTCCAATTTTACTGTGTTGGCAAACTCCAGGATTTCCCGTACATTCATTTCTTCCTGGCTCGCTTTTTCAACGACCTTTTCCTGTTTGGGCTGTTCACAAAAAAGAATTTCCTCATCTTTTTGCAGTAATACGATATTGGTATGTGCATCCCTGATTTCTACAACTGCCCTATGCTCTCCGGCAAATGCCGTAATGCGCACATGCAGCGGAGCTTTACTTTTCAACACCTTGACTTCACAAAAAGCACACGTTTTTACTAATGCTGCCGCTTCCGCGATTTGCTCCGGCTGAATATCTGCCACAACTTCCAATTCCTTCTGCGCATTCCCTCCGACAGCGCCAATAGCTATCGCCGCTTCTACGCCTTTCATGCCACCTGAATTAGGCACAACCGCGCCTTTTACATTTTTAATGATATTGCCACTGCATTCCGCCAACACCCGCTCCGGCATCTGCCCCAAAATTTCTCTCGATTTTGCTGCTGCAAAGGCCAAGCAAATTGGTTCTGTACACCCCAATGCAGGCACTAATTCCCGTTTCAGTATTTCCAAATAATTCCGGTACGCTCTTTCTTCCACCATTTTCTCCTGACCTCCCTTTATCATTCCAGACCCAGCAGTTGATTTTTCATCGCATAAATATCATGATATAAGATTTTATTTGCACTTTCCTGATCACCGGATCGTATGGCCGCCACCAAAGCTTCATGTTCATCCGTAGCTTGATCATGAGCCCATTTTTCATTGAAGAACTGCGCCGCCCCTCTGCTGCAAAATTTCAAAGCCTGTTCCAAACTACGATATATAAAAGAATTCCCACACAAACTGCATAGAAAGAGGTGAAACTCCAAATTTGCTTGCCAGTGTTTGCGCACATCCTTTTCGCCGTCCATCTGTTTTGCCTGCTTCACATATTCTTCCAAGGCCAATAATTGTTCTTCGGAAAGCTGCTTCCAGGTTCTTTCAAAAGCTGCCGTTTCCAAAATAATACGCAAATCTCAGATTTCGTGAATTTCCCTCGGGCTAATCGGTGTGACCTGATAACCTACTCGCGGAAGGTTTTGCAAAATTCCCTCTCCACAAAGCTGTACTAAATCTTCCCGCACCGGAGTCTTACTGGCTGCATACTTTTCCGTCAACTTTTTTCATTCAGGATTGCCCCTGCAGTATAAACGCCGGCAACGATATCCCCATATATCTTCTCATATATTTGATTCTTCAAAGAATTCTGTTTTTGCATATTCGCCTCAAGTTTCTATTATTACTACTGATAATATCACTGTTATGCTTAGAATATAAGTCTTTCTCAATAAAAAAAGAGCAGCACTGCTGCTCTTTTTTTATTATGCATCAATCAAATTAAAATCCGTTTCCTCATAATCCAATAACCTTGCTGCCATATCTTCCCCATATTGTTCTTCAAATGAAGCAAATACTGCTTGCGCTATCTCTTCTCCCTCTTCCCCAAAAATGGAAATAATGATATCACTGAAAGTATAGTAAATATGTGCACAATGATAGGAAAAATCTTTTCTTCTTTCCGGTTTGCTTGCCGGAATTTTTCCCGGTTCAAAATTTGCTCCGCGCAAAATTTGTATACAATATGCTTCATCATTCATATTTTGAGGTGTTTCATAGACTAACTCCGGGTTAAATCCGCGAGCAATGGATTTATCAATATGTCGACAATATAGTGCCCCACAGTTCTGCATGTCCATATCCGCGAACTGCCGTGCCCATGGGCAAACCGTCACTTTGATCTGATAATCTGGCGCATAAGAAATCTCCTCGCTCTGATTTCCTCCCATTTCCTCCATCACCGACATGGTATTAACCCATTCCCCATATTCCTTATAGGAAAGAAAATTCAATGGTTTTCCGTCGCGAATTGCTCGCTGAGCCATACGGCTGCCCCGCTGTTCCCCATAGCGTTGTGTAGCCATAATAAAAGCCTGTTCACCCCTTTTGCCAAAACGCTCCAATAACAATTGATAAAACACTGCTGCGATATAAGCATGATGGCGTTCTGTAAATTCTTTCATTTTCATATCCTCTTATTAACATTTTTCGACATATAGTTCTGCACCAATATCAAATTTATTATAACACGCATAATTTGAAGGGTAAATCAAAAAAAGAACATAGAAAAACCCGGTATATCGAAATATACCGGGCATTTCTATATTGTTACTTATTTATTCAGAACAACAGCATGTGCTGCAGCCAATCTTGCGATCGGCACTCTGAAGGGCGAGCAGGAAACATAGGTTAGGCCAATATTATGGCAGAAGATTACGGTAGACG
>QANA01000081.1 GCA_003149735.1 Clostridiales bacterium
GAAACAGTATTTGTTGTGATTTCAGGCTCAGATTTTTCGCTTTTGGGCGGTTCTGTTTGCGTATGAGTATCTTGCTTTGGCTCGGTATTTGCTGTTGTGGCTTGAGAAAAAATCGGCTCTTTGGACACCTTTTCTGTACCGGTTTCAGCGGCAGGCGGCTGTGTTGTTTCTTCCGCAAATGTACTTTTATCAACGGTTCCATTTTCTGTTTTCTCGATTAATTCTTCCGCTTGCGTTATATCAACTATAGCGTTAGCCGATGAACTTTCAACAGCTTTTTTATCCGGCTCGCTATGGGAAGTGCAACCTACCGTAGCAAAAATGACGGTCAATATCATTGTGAGTATCACGATTTTTCTCATACAAAAATCACCTCGCTATTCACAAATTCCATTGCTCTGTTACGGATGTTGTTCATCTTACTTACCCATAGCATCGGATTATCCGCTTTCAGTTTTTCTGTAACATTTTCCTTTTCGGCAAGAGATTTGACGAGCCGTGAAAACATTGCTTCTGCCTGTTCCTCAATGTCCGCAAGGTAAGGGTACAACCTTTCCGATGTTAGCAGATTGTAATATTTTATACGATGATGTTGTTTAAGATACTGTTTGTGACGGTTTGCCCACACGCCGATATACAATTCATTCTGCTTTTTTGTTGCGATGCACGGCAGTTGATAATCACCTTGTATTTCATAATTACAGCCGTTTTGTTCAAAAAATGTGTTCATAATGAAACCTCCATAATTTTGTTGATTTCATTATAATGAAATCACAATCTAAACACGAATGTGCAAAAAAATCCGCCTACCGAGTTATTCGATAGACGGATATTTTTTAGAAAATCACTTCAACTGTTATATTTTCCCATTGTGATTGGCGAAGATATTGACCGTTGGCGTTACGAAAAGCTTTCGCCTGTTCGTAGTTTATTGTGAAGCAGAAGTAAAAATTACTTCTCATCCCCGCTTCTAATAGCTGCCTGTGCTGCAGCCAATCTTGCAATCGGCACTCTGAAGGGCGAGCAGGAAACATAGGTCAGGCCAATATTATGGCAGAAGATTACGGTAGACGGATCGCCACCATGCTCACCGCAGATACCCAGCTTAATGTTGGGGCGGGTCTTCTTGCCAAGCTCAGCAGCCATCTTCACCAGCTTGCCAACACCTTCCTGATCCAGCTTCTGGAACGGATCAGATTCATAGATCTTGTTGTCATAATAAGCATCCAAGAACTTGCCAGCATCGTCTCTGGAGAAACCAAAGGTCATCTGCGTAAGGTCATTGGTACCGAAGGAGAAGAATTCAGCTTCTTCTGCGATCTCATCAGCCATCAAAGCTGCTCTCGGAATCTCGATCATGGTGCCAACTTTATAATGCATTTCCATGCCGGCTTCTTTCAGCACTTCTTCAGCAGTCTCAACCACAAAATTCTTAACGAACTTCAGCTCTTTCTTTTCGCCTACCAACGGGATCATAATCTCGGGCTCGATATCATAGCCGCATTCCTTCTTAACGCTTACTGCAGCTTCCATGATTGCTCTGGCCTGCATCTTGGCGATTTCCGGATAAGTGACAGCCAGACGGCAGCCTCTGTGACCCATCATGGGGTTAAATTCATGCAGACCATCAATGGTAGCTTTCAGCTCGTCATAAGAAAGGGCCATTTCATCAGCCAATGCACGAATATCCTCTTCCTCTGTGGGTACAAACTCATGCAGCGGAGGATCCAGCAGACGAATGGTAACAGGCAAGCCCTTCATGGCCTTATAAATACCGATGAAGTCTTCTCTCTGCATCGGCAGCAGCTTAGCCAAAGCAGCTTCTCTCTGGTCTACCGTCTTAGAAACGATCATTTCACGGATTGCAGCAATTCTGTCCTCAGCAAAGAACATATGCTCCGTACGGCAGAGGCCAACGCCCTGAGCGCCAAACTTCAAAGCCTGTGCTGCATCGGCGGGGGTATCTGCATTGGTGCGAACCTGAAGCGTTCTAATCTCATCGGCCCAACCCATAACAGTTTCGAAGTCACCAGTAATCTGAGCTTCTACGGTCTTGATATTTTCAGCATAGACATTACCGGTGCTGCCGTCCAGAGAAATCGGATGGCCTTCTTCCAGCACTCTGCCATCAGGCAAAGTCATTGTCTTTGTTTCTTCATTGATGATCACTTCGCCGCAACCTGCAACGCAGCAAGTACCCATGCCTCTTGCAACAACAGCTGCGTGGGAGGTTCTGCCGCCTCTGGCGGTCAGGATACCTTCGGATACATGCATACCTTCGATATCTTCAGGAGAAGTTTCCTGACGGCAAAGAACAACTTTCTCGCCTCTTTCTTTTGCAGCCATAGCATCTTCAGCCGTGAAATAAATTGCACCGGAAGCTGCACCGGGGGATGCAGGCAAGCCCTTAGCAACGGGTTTTGCGGACTTCAGAGCCTTTGCTTCAAACTGCGGATGCAGCAAAGAGTCGAGCTGCTGAGGTTCAACCTTGAGGATAGCCTGCTCCTTCGTGAGCTTGCCTTCCTTAACCAGGTCTACTGCGATCTTCAATGCAGCAGGAGCGGTTCTCTTACCATTTCTGGTCTGCAGCATGAACAGCTTTCCGCCTTCGATGGTGAACTCCATATCCTGCATATCTGCATAGTGATCTTCCAAAGTCTGTGCGATATTGACAAACTGCTCATAAACTTCAGGCAATGTCTCATGCAGAGAAGAAATGGGCTGAGGTGTTCTGATACCAGCAACAACGTCTTCGCCCTGAGCATTCATCAAATACTCACCGTACAATCTCTTCTCACCAGTCGCGGGGTCTCTCGTAAAAGCAACACCCGTACCGCAGTCGTCACCCATGTTACCAAATACCATGGACTGTACGTTAACTGCAGTACCCCAGCTGCTGGGAATATCGTTGAGTCTTCTGTAAACAATTGCTCTGGGGTTGTCCCAAGAACGGAAAACAGCTTTTACAGCTTCAATCAGCTGAACTTTTGCATCCTGCGGGAATTCTACGCCCATCTCAGCTTTATAGAGTTCTTTATATTTTACAACTACTGCCTTGAGGTCGTCTGCATCCAGTTCTGTATCCAACTTAACGCCTTTTGCTTCTTTCGCTGCATCCAGAATAGCTTCAAATTTTGATTTCTCAATGCCCATAACAACATCAGAGAACATCTGGATAAAACGACGATAGCTGTCGTAAGCAAAACGGGGATTCTTCGTCTTTGCGGCAACACCTTCTACGGCAACATCATTGAGACCGAGGTTCAAAATGGTGTCCATCATGCCGGGCATGGAAGCTCTTGCGCCAGAACGAACAGATACCAGGAAGGGGTTCTCGGGATCACCAAATTTCTTCCCGGCAATTTCTTCCGTCTTTGCGATTGCGGCATTGATTTCTTCGATAATATCATCAGAAATCGTCTTACCGTCTTCATAATACTTTGTGCAAGCCTCTGTCGTAATGGTGAAACCCTGAGGTACAGGCAGACCAATCTTGGTCATTTCTGCCAGGTTCGCACCTTTACCGCCCAGCAGGTTCCGCATAGTAGCATCGCCTTCGCTGAACATGTAAACATACTTACTCATTGCAATTCCTCCTTGTTTTGTTCTGAATGGTTGAGTAACAATAGTGTTTATCTCTTATAATATCCAGTTTTGAATTATATCGTATTTTTCCTCCAATGACAATAGACAATTGATGAATTTCCCTGCAAAATCGGCAAAAAAACATTTTACTTCAAGAGTAAAAGCGTCTTCGGTTCAAAGTCAAGCGCACTTTTGAGCCAACGAATTGTCATTGCATAAAATCTGCTGTCATAAGGTACCTGTACATTATGAATATCTTTAGAAGCTGTGCGCAGAATCTTTTCAATATATTCAATATATTCTGCCGGCACTTCTTCTCCTTCACAGCTTTCGCAGACTACTCCGCCGGCAGCAAGATTCAGTTTTGAAACGGGTGGCCTTCCACAAACAGCGCATCGATCCAACATCGGGCGAAGCCCTAAAATATCCAACATTTTATATATAAAAAAGATCAGTACCTTTTTCGGATCATCTTTATTAGCCAAAGCAAACAGTGCTCCCGCCAACAACGCAAAAAGCCTTCCGTTTGGTTCTGCAGGCATGACGCTCTTTTCACAGATTTCCAACAACAGCAAAGCAGTCATCAACGCATTCATATTTTTGCGGATATCATAGAAATTGATTTTGGGAACCGCCTGCGTTATGTAGTACCTTCCATCCTTGATATGAAATCCAAATTCAGCACAGCACAGCACATCCGTGGAAGAAAGCAGCGAACTGACCGGCTTCCGGCAGCCACGGGCCAGCGCATCAATCTTTCCCCATTCTCTAGAAAAAAGCGTAAGCATTTTATCGCTTTCTTTATAATTAGATGCACGCAACACAATGCACAGCGATGTATTCCCCATAAAAACCCATTTTCCCCAATATTTCTATTTTTTCCGCCTTTCGGATAACTTGCAATATAAAAGATAATAATTAATCTGCCCGGTTTGTTTGAATAATTCAAATACAGTATCCTTAAGCATGTTTTTGCCTCCGTTTTGTATTTGCCTTTATTCTACCCATTTATTTCCCGGGAAAATAGGTAATTTATTCTTCTTTTTTATAGCCAAGTTCTCGCAGCATATAACCGGAATTTCTCCAATCCTCTTTCACTTTTACAAACACTTGCAAAAATACTTTCGTTCCAAAAAGGCGTTCCAAATCCAGCCGTGCATCTGTCGCAATGCGTTTGAGCATTGCGCCTTTTTTGCCGATAATAATTCCTTTATGAGAATTTCGCTCGCAAATGATAAGTGCTTGCACTTCTGTCAGATCCTCAAACTCCTGTATTTTTTCAATTTCGACTCCAATTCCATGCGGTACTTCTTCGCGTAAATTCAAGAGTGCTTTTTCCCGTATCAATTCAGCTGCGATAAAACGCTCCGGCCTGTCAGTTACCATATCTTCCGGATAAAACTGCGGCCCTGGCAACAGATAAGAAACAATTTCTTTCTCTAATTCTGCAATACCCGTTCCCTGCGCTGCCGAAATTTCTCTGATCTGTTCGCCAGGCAGCTGCAAAGCAAGTAACGCTTCCCGCATTTCATTCACTTTTTCTGCCGGAACGGCATCAATTTTGTTAATTACGGCAATCAACCTTTTTTTGCCCAAGCGCTCTAAAATTTCCCGATCTCGCTGCCCTACTCCGACTTTGGCATCCAACAGCAATAGCGTAAGATCTACATCCTGATTTGCCTCATATGCTGTTTTTACCATATATTCGCCCAATTTGTTTTTAGGCGTATGAATTCCCGGTGTATCCAAAAAAATAATCTGATAATCTTTTCTTGTTAAAATTCCTGTTACTTTATTGCGTGTTGTTTGCGCTTTTTGTGTGGCAATCGCAATTTTTTGCCCTACCATAGTATTCATCAAAGTCGATTTTCCCACGTTAGGGCTGCCCATGATGGATACAAATCCCGATTTATAAGTCATAAATAGAACCCTTACTTCCTTAGTTTTTAACCGTTTTCTGCTGCACTCGCCCAAGTATTTCCCGCTGCTTCGCTCTCATAATTTGCTCATCCGCAGCCTCTATGTGGTCATACCCCATTAAATGCAGCATCCCATGCACCGTCAGAAAACACAATTCCTCTTCCAGCGTATTTCCATATTCCTCTGCCTGTTCCTGTGCACGGTCAACCGAAATATAGATCTCCCCCAAGAAAATTGCATCGCCATATTCGCTCATTTCCGGTTGCAAACCTTCCTGTAAAGCTTCTGCCAAAGGCTTTTCCAAATCGTTGGCCGGAAAAGAAATTACATCAGTAGGTGCATCTACCTGCCGATAATCTCTATTCAGCTGATGGATAAAATCATTATCTGCCAAGATGATCTGCACTTCAAAATTCTGCAAGCCTTCCAGCTCTGCCGCCCTACGCGCAATCCGTTCCATAGGTCTGCAATAGCACGTAAATTCTTTTTTGCGCAGGCGCAACCCTTCTTCTATTTGTACCAATTTCCGTTTTACCAACTTCATGCCTGCTGTTTCTCCTTATTTACCTGCAGCCTGTCCTGCGGATATAAAATCCGTTCGTGCCTCGCTCCTTCAAAAATAGAAGTAAAGGCATCAATAATCTGTTTGATTTCTTTGCGCGTAATCGGGCAATCATCAAACTGCCCTTCATCATATTTTCCTTTGATTAATGCCTCAATTTGATCGCGCAAATCAGCATCTGAAGCAGCTTTTTTTGCTCGAATCGCCGCTTCTGTGATATCTGCCATCATCAAAATACCCGCTTCTTTGCTTTGCGGCTTTTTCCCCTGATAGCGAAAATCCTTTTCATCCACTTCGCCCTGTCGCTTTGCCATATAGTAAAAATATCCCACTACACTATCGCCATGATGCTGGCTAATAATATCCACCGCCTTTTGCGGTAATCCATTTTGCGAGACCATTTTCACACCATCCGGCACATGCTGCCGAATAATCAGTGCACTTTCCTTAGGCGTCAGTGCATCATGCGGGTTGGGAATATTGATTTGATTTTCCTTAAACATCAACGGGTCGGATAATTTTCCAACATCATGATAAAATGCTGCCACGCGTGTCAGCAAGGCATCTGCTCCGACTGCTTCCGCGGCGGCTTCTGCCAGATTTGCCACCATAATACTGTGATGATAAGTTCCCGGCGCTTCCACCATCAATTTTCTCAGCAAAGGGCGGGAAGGATCCGTTAATTCCAACAATTTAGAAGGAGTGACCACTGAAAAAATTGTTTCCCAAATCGGCAGAATTCCCACTGCCATAAAGCCAGAGACCAATCCACTGGCGATAGCATAGGTTACCGTTGCTGCCAGATCCCGGAAACTGTAGTCTGCCAGTATGCCATAGCTGATATATACCAACGATGCAACTGCTCCCGCTGCGATTCCGGCCACAATATATTCTGATCGTTTCTGCTTTTTGTCCATCAACAATACAGAAATGATGCTACCCAAAACACCTGCAATAACTTGCCGCAACACCCGTTCATCAAAAAACAGAATATCCTGGGGCGACATGATAAACGCCGTAATTATGCTTGCAAAAATGCCAAAGAAAACAGCTGTGCGTTGCCTTAATACGACCGCTCCCAAGATACTGAATATAAATACCGGGCATAATCTCTGATCAATTCGTTTACAGACCAAGGCAATGATCACACTCAATGCCAACATAGTAACTACCTGCATTACCGTCTTTTGATCTTCAATCAATGTCCGATCAGTAGCTATGGCAAATATTGCCCCTACCAAAAACAAAGAAGTCATGAAAAGAGTTCCGGCAATCCAACGGTTAAAATTATGCGTTCCGGCATTAATCAACCCCAGTTGTTTTATCAGCTGATACTGTGCTTCAGAAATAATCTCACCACTGCGCACAATATTCTGCCCCTTTTTATAAACTACTTCTTCTACATTCTGAGCCGCTTCTTCCTTGGCTCGTTCCGTCGCTTCTTTATCGTAAAAGCGATTGGGTTCCAAGTTATTCTGCACAATGTTATAAGCCAGGCTGGCTTCTCCGATCTGGAAACGCCCGTCCTCCACAAATTCCGTCCGCAGAGCTTCCGCCGCATCCGCTACATCATCAGCCAACAATCCCTCCATCAGCACTGCCCGCGTGCGTTCCACAGCCGATTCCTGCAATGCTTCCAATTCGGATTCTTCCAGTGCCGCAATCGTATAAATATTCTGCGCCGTAATATATTCTGGAGTCAGTTCCATTAACTGCACCATACTGTCTTTTAATACGCTTTCCCAATCCACGCCGGAAAGATCCATTCCTGCGCTTTCCGGATGCATTTCCAGATACCGGCTTCGCGCAGCTTGCCGCACCTGTCCACAAGCAGAAAAAGTGCTGATAATTTTCTCCTCTACCTGCTGCACAATGTTTTCATCCGTATCATAAACAGGCAATACCTTTTGCTGCGCTTCTTCGCGCAGAAGTCCTGTAGAATATTCATCAACGACATCTTTTGTCGCCACAATATCCTCTTCTGCCACTCCACCCACTTCGTAATTGGTGTTTTCCGGAATTGATCCCAGCACTCCTATGGATATACAGAAAAAATACAAGACTGCATAAATCAAAACCGGAAAGAGATATTTCATATATCTCTTAATAAAATTTTTTCTTCGTTTGCTCTTTCTTTCTTTATGCATTTTTTGTTTTGTCGGCACAGGCATGTCCTCCTGTTATTTTCTTTTCCCCTCATATTGCTTTTCATATTTTTCAAAAGCTTTGACTATATCTTTCACCAACTTATGGCGAACTACGTCTTTATTACTCAGCTGAATGACGTCAATATTTTCCACCTCAGCCAGTATTTCTGTAATACGCTTTAATCCAGATTTTCTTTCCTCCGGCAGGTCAATCTGTGTAATATCTCCCGTGACTACGACCTTTGAGCCTTCTCCGAAGCGAGTGAGGAACATTTTTAATTGTTCCATAGTACAGTTTTGCGCTTCATCTAGAATAATAAACGAATCCGAAAGCGTGCGCCCACGCATATAAGCCAACGGAGCTACTTCAATTGTACCGTTTTCCACCATTTTATGATATGCATCCGGCCCCATAAATTCATAGAGAGCATCATAAAGCGGCCGCAGATAAGGATCCACCTTGCTTTGCAGATCCCCCGGTAAAAACCCCAATTTTTCTCCTGCTTCCACTGCAGGGCGGGTCAGAATAATACGGGAAATCGTTTTATTTTTTAAAGCAACAACTGCCTTCGCCATAGCCAGATATGTCTTACCCGTTCCGGCTGGGCCAATTGCAAATACAACCGTATTCCGATCAATTGCCTCCATATAGCGCTTTTGCCCAAAAGTACGACATTTTACTGCTTTACCCTTATAGGTAATTGCCACTACGCCCGCCATCGCCTCCATCCCGATGACCTGCTCCCCTTCTTTGGCTAAATCCAGTAAATAGCTAATCTTGCTTTCATCAATATATTCTTTCTGCTGATAAAGTTTGCAAAGCTCCTCTAAAACCTTTTGTGCAGCTTCACAATGGCTATAAGTACCAGAAATAACCGCTTTGTTCTCACGGGCTACAATGATTGTATCTGTATATTTTTCGATTTGTCGGATATTAACATCCAAATTGCCAAAAACTTCCTGCATTTCCTCCAAGGAATCAAACTCAAAGGAAATCTCTACTTTATTTTCTTCCAACTTCCTGCCTCGTATATATTAAGATTGTATATTTACAGATTCCGGCATATTGATTTCATCGGCTTTTCCAATCGATTCCTTTGCACTTAATGTAAAAATCAGACGTAATCCCCGCTCTGTATTTACCTCATATGTGTCAAACCCAATAATCTCCGAATCTTGATTTAACTGCAAAGCCGTTTCAAAATATGCTTTTTCCTGTTGTTCCAATACCGCTTCCTGCTTTTTCTGTTCTGAGTATACCTTTTTTGCTTCCAGATATACCACATGATAGATTTTCAGATAAAGCGGAGAATTTTCTCCCACTACAGCGCCCAGGCTCCGTTCTTCCAGATAGTATGCAAAAGGATTTTCCCCATCGATTAAAATCTCACGCCCGCCCAACTGCATTATCCGCCCATAGGCCTTTTTTCCTGTAGGTTCCAGCTGATAATAGGTATCCTGCAGAAGGGCTGAGCTGATATATTCCACCTGTGCTGTTACTTTACCCGCCGCATGCACATTGAATTCCTGTTCATCAATAGCATAGCTTCCCGCGATCAACAAATCTCCAGGAGCTACACGATCTCCCACCTGAACCATCGCCCGCCCGCTAAATACTGTAATATCCGTAATAACGCCTGCTTTATCTGCATAAATCGAACAGGGTTGTGTCTCGTGAATTTCGGGCGATTTATACTTCTCACGCACAACGATCCGCAGGCAAGCACCTTCATAGGAAGTATAAACGTATGTTAATTCCGGAAAACGTTCCCATAAGGCCTGTTCAACTTCCTGTAGTATCTCTTTATTTTTTAATGTAAATAATTTTGCGCCATTTTCCACAGCCGTATGATAAATATCATACTCGCTCACTTCCTGATTCCCTACCACTTCAATGCGCAGGCAACAAGAAGATAAAAGGATGACTGCCGCAACAGTCAGCATCAAGCCAATCCCCAATGCCACATGTTGCTTTCCAAGCGTGTACCAACCCCAAATGCCTTTTTTTTGCCGTATCCGAATCTGTGCTTCATTTTGCAGAAGTTTGCGCAGGCGCTGCAGATTTTTGCGGCTGACCTGAGCCCGCATTACTGTATAGGAAATACGAGATACACGAACAAGCTCTATTCCCGCTCTGGAAATCCGGAAAAGAGCTCTATTAATATTTGCTGCTTCTAGTTCAATAATAGCATATCCCTGCAAAAAATACCATATTAACAATATTTTATTCCTCCTATGGCCGCAGTTTATGCCAGATAAGTAATACTCTCGATTTGTCCTGTAAAGGACAACAATGCACCATCCATCTGTTCAATTAAAAAATGATTTCCCCGAAAACAAATTCCACCCCAGCTCACCTTCAGACAAATTATGCTCTGTGTATAGTTTTCCACCTGATAGTTGCCCTCCAGTATGCATCCGTTCTGATTCAAAATACGCAATATTGTTTTCCCTGCCGCAATCTCTGCCGGCAACCCATAAGTCAGTACTTTCTTTTTCTGATCACTTTTTCTGGACATACGCTCACCACCCGTAATTTATTTTATGAAAAGAGATGGTGCAACATGTTGATTTTCCACAATAAAAACAAAATAAAAAAGGCAATAGGGACTTCGAACCCTATTGCCTATTCTAGCAATAAAATCAATGTTTTCTCTTTCTTGCAGCCTCAGCTTTTTTCTTTCTCTTTACACTGGGCTTCTCGTAGTGCTCACGCTTTCTGATTTCTGCGAGAACACCTGCGCGAGCGCATTTTCTCTTAAACCGTCTCAGGGCGCTTTCCAAAGATTCATTTTCACCAACGCGTACTTCAGACATCTTTTTCCCCCCTCTCCTCGTTACAACTTCGCAAAATTACTGTTTCTAAATTTGGGAGAATTTTGCATTCGGC